>JABGWJ010000160.1 GCA_018645565.1 bacterium
CTTTAAAGATGAAACTTGGTGAAATGCACCTGGAATAATAATACAAAGAATTAGCCATGTAGAAATCATTTTTAAAGCTTGATCTGGACTTCCATTTCCTGAAAAATTTATTATATAAAAAATAGTAAACCAAATTAACACGTATATAAGAATCAAAAATAACAGATTAAGAAAGCTAGTTATCTCATTTTGAAAAACACCGGACAATAAACCATAAAATGACAGAATACTAAGCAACAAAATAATCAACAGAATGAAATAAAATAAAAAGCGAGCCATTAACCAGTTTTTCTTCGTTACGTTACTTAAATAAATTAATTTATTGAAGTTCATATCTCTTTCTAAACCACCAATATTAAACAACATAATAATTAACAAAATAGGTGTTAGGTATATAAGAACAAAATTGAAATCTAATGTCCCTATAGAAAGACGTTCTGGATTTGCAATTTCTTGCGCAAGGTCATTATCAAAAGTTGTACTCCAGTTTGATACTTTTTTGTAATACCCGTATTGCTCAGATTGGCCTAAACTAAATACCATCATTGAAGAAGGGTATTTAAAAACGTACGATGGTGTATTCCAAATTGCCCAATATGGACTACTGGGGTCTCTTCGCGGCTTTTTTATAGACCCTTTCTCAATTTCTTCATACTGAACTAACATTTTATCTATGTGGCTTTGGTAGCTAGATTTAATAGATATTATTTCATCATTATGTTTTTTAATTAAAGCATATCCATTTTGACAACCATAGATAACGGCTAAAACATAAAATATTAGTGACGTAATTTTGAAAGGGGATCTAGAAAAATGGGAAAATTCGATTAAAACTATTTTTAAATATCTATTCATAATAAGTTGTTTTTATTTATATTAAATCTCAAAAGCAAAGTCGTGACAATCATCCACGTCATTAAAAAGAATATGTCCCTCATATAATGAATTATTTTCTCGAAAATACTAGGGCTTCTATAATCAAAACCTTCTACCGATTTAAAAAAGGTCTCGTCCACTGTCCATTTCCAATTTCCTGTTTTAGACCCACCAAAAGCGTGTTTATCGTTTAGCTCTTTAATTAAGTACCTTCTATACTTTTCTGCTTTTTCTAAAAAATCTAAATGATGAACCATATCATTTCCACATACCCCCATGCTAAGACTTTGCAACGACGCAAAAGGATTTAATAAACCAGAAAGTTGATATAGTTTTTTTTGGCTTTTATAAATTGCATAGTTACTTCCAAAGTGTTTATCCCAGACCAAATTTCCATATTCTTCATCTTCCTGCATTACAATGCCATCAAAATTAATCGGAAGTTGTTTCAAGCTATCTACATTGTATTCCTTTAAGTATCTATTTTTTAATTTCTCACGCCTTTCGTCAGTTGGATTATGGCCATCAATTCCTTTAGAACGATCTTCTTTCATAGTTGCTTTAAAATCTTGTCTACTTGGTAACGGGTAAAACTTTTCAACCGAATTTCCCCATATTCTTGGAAGGAAAATTGTCCAAATTATCCATGTAGCTAGAATTGATGATAATGCTGAAGTATTATCTTTCAAATAAGCTGAAAAATAAGTTGTCAAACAAGCAATGATATAATAATAGCAAGCATAAGACAAGAATATGAGTGCTATCCGATATAGAACTTCCTGATTAACTACGCCTAAGAAAGTTTGCGCAGAAATGGTAATCGTGAGCAAAAATAAGCCATAAAACCAGATACTAATTGATTTTGAGAAAATTAATTTGAAAAATGAGACTCCTTGGAATACTAAAAGTTTTAATCTACCACTTTCTTTTTCACTACTTACCGAACTGTAGGCCAGAAAAATAAGAAATAAAGGAATCATATATTGCAGAAGAAGAGAAGATTTAAGCTTACCAAACTTTGATAAAGAAATAGCTTGGGAAGCTTCAGAATACACAATTTCATTTTGAACATGGCCCTCAAGTTTTAGCACATTTCCTGTTATTGCACTTATTCCATCATCCAGACTATTTAATATGCTAATTGGTTTAAAAGCATATGATCCATAATGAGCTGCGCGATGAGGGTTCATCGGCTTTAAGTTGTCCCATTGACTGCGAATATGTTTTTGAGCAGATTGTTGAATTCCCTTTTGATTATTGTTTTGAATGACACCCATCCATACAACAGATAATAAACTCATAATAAAAAGGATAGTTATATAAACTATTGCCCGGTTCCGAAAAAGGATTTTCCATTCATTTAAAATTATAATAAGCATAGAATAGTTCTCTTAAGTCTGCATGTATTCAATATAAATCTTTTCTAATTCTTCCGTTGAAACATTCGATGTATCCATTTCTTTGACTAATTCACCACCTTTTAATATTCCAATGCGATTGCACGTTTCTCTAACTCGAAAGATATCATGGGATGCCATTAAGACTGCTCCACCACGACTAGATATTTTTTTTAACATTGATGATAGTTCAGTGCTTGCAAGAGGATCTAAACCACTTGCCGGCTCATCGAGCAGATAAACCTTGGCTTCTTTTGCCAGCGCAATGGCAATTCCAACCTTTTGTCTCATTCCTTTCGAATATTTATTTACCTGTTTATTCGCAGCAGAAAAATCCAACCCGCATTCAATCAAAATTTCTGATAATTTTTCGGGAGAATAATTTTTGCCTGCAAGTTTACAAAAATAGTCTAAATTTTCGATGCCAGTTAAATAAGGATATAAATTAACATTTTCTGGAATATAGCCAATATTTTTGCGCGCATTATAGGTATCAGTAGAAGTATTAATTCCATTCACAAATGATTCTCCAGAATCAGGTTCTAAAAAACCAAGCAATATATTTATTGTAGTTGACTTTCCCGCTCCATTTGAACCCAGCAATCCATATATTTCCCCTCTAGGCACCTCTAACGTGAGGTTTGAAAGAGCTTCAAAATCTTTAAATCTCTTAGTAATATTTTTCACATTAATCATAATATTTTTTTCCATACTTTTCAATAAAAACGAACTTAAAACTTGCTTGTAAAACAAGATTGCAAAAATATAATAGCTTCATAAAAATCTCTTTTTAATTAACTATAAATATCACACTCTTTGTACCAGAGTGTAGCTCTAACTATAAATTTAATTAACTTAGATTGGGGGGAGGACGGCTATGTAAATCATAAATTATTGATTTATCATAAATAATAGTGCTTGATGTAGTGTGAGCACTTATTTTTTCATCAATTGAAAGATC
>JABGWJ010000161.1 GCA_018645565.1 bacterium
TAAAAGTCGAACTGATTTTCTTCATTATAAAAACCATGCCCCTCATCTTCTTTCAGCATATAAGGAACCTCTACCGACCTAGATCTAAGTGCTTCCACGATCTGATCTGACTCAGCTTGCTTAACCCTTGGATCATTTGCACCTTGTGCTACAAATAAGGGCACTTTTATGCTATCTACATGAAAAATAGGACTCGCAGCTTCAAGAATATCTTTTTCAGTTTCAGGGTTACCTATCATCTCGTACATCATCTGCCTACCTAATTCCCAGTACGGGGGAAGTGTTTCAAGTAGAGTAAAGATATTTGATACCCCGACATAATCGACACCACAAGCATAAAGATCAGGGGTAAAAGCCAGCCCTGCTAAGGTAGCATACCCGCCATAAGAAGCTCCATATATTGCAATTCTTTTTGGATCGGCAATACCTTCATCAATAAGCCATTTGACGCCGTCAGTTATGTCATCCTGCATTGATTTGCCCCATTCTTTAAAGCTGAGCTCCCAAAACTCTCTTCCATATCCTGTACTACCTCTAAAGTTCATTTGGAATACTCCAAATCCCCTATTTGCCAAAAACTGAACTTGCGAGCTATACCCCCAACTGTCTCTGGCCCAAGGACCTCCGTGCGGATTAACCACAATTGGTAAATTTTTACCATTGCTTCCTTTTGGAAGAGTTAGGTATCCATGGATTGTTAGTCCGTCTCTGGAAGTATATTTTACGGGTTTCATTTGAGCCATATGGTCCTCATTTAGCCAAGGCGAAACTTTTCCTAAATCAGTTAATTTGTCCTCGTTAATATCGTAGATATAATATGTACCTCTTGACTTATCACTATAACTTACAACGACAGCCTTAATTTCATCTTTTGAAAAACTAGTAATGCCTACTTCATAACCAGGTAGTTTTTCCTCTAATTTATTTTGGATATTTTTTCTCCAATCATCAAAAAACACTCGTTCAGTTTTTGCAACGGTATAGTTTACACCAGTCAACACCTTCCTTTTGCTCGAGTACATCAAACTGCTTACATCAACTTCTTCATGCTCAAATATCAGCTTAGTCTCTTGAACTTGCTCAATGTTGAATTCATAAATAGCAGACTTGTCTCTCCCTCTGTTAGATGAAACATAAATATTTTTATTATCGAAAGTAAAAAATAACGGCGATATACCCTCTTTAAAGTCAGTAGTTAGAATAGATTTAAATTCATCAGATTCTGATTTTCTGTAAAGTAAACTTGTATTAACACCATCGCTTGTGACCGCTATTCTTAATTTACCATCGTGATCTGTAAGCCATCCTGATATGTTACCCGGATTTTCTGCAATCATTTCCATTTTTCCAGTATTGACATTAACCCTATATGGATCAAAAATTTGTTGATTACGTTTGTTTAAGCCAAGGATAACATGCTCTGAATCTTCCTCAAGATCATCAATTATAGTTGTTTTTACATTTTCAAATGGCGTTAAGTCAATTTCATTAGAACCGTCTTTATCAACCGCATAAAAGTGCATATTCTCATCACCACCATCGTCTTTAACATATCCTATTCTATTATTACCAAGCCACAAGAAACCATAGATACTACGTTCACTTGACGAGGTTAATCTTTTTTCAACATCTGTTTTAATATCTACGACATATACGTTCATCCTTGATTTCCATGGTTTCATGTACGCAATATGATTTCCATCAGGTGAAATTTTGAAAGAAGATTTTTCAGGGTTACGAAAAAAGTCTTCCATTGGGATTAAAGGTGCTTTGTTCTCCATTTGATTACATCCTGCAAAAATTATTATTAAATAAAATATTTTTATAAAATTCATCTATTATCCTTAATTGATAAAACTTTTATATATTTGATATTAAAATTTAGCTATCAGGCAAGAAACAAAAAAGCTACCAATAAAACGATAAATAGATATTTTTTCAGGCTTATTGAATAAGGATAAAAATGTTAAATACACCAACCTTCTTGCCAGACCTCTCATGAATGCTGACAAAGATTAATTTTGCTATTTTTGAAGTTTAATCTTTCTCCAAGTGATTATCTGCAAAAAAACAATTATGATAAATAAAAAAGTGAAATAATATTAAAATCCAATCGTAATTTTTTAATTCTGGGTTTTTAAAAAGATATTCAAATTGAATAAACTTTTGTGGGATTTTCTCTGCCTTTAAGTTTTATTTCACCACTTGCGGTTGACTGATTATATAACTCTTTTGTAAGTGCAGTATATATCTCATGACTAAACGAAATATCAGTCCCAAATTCCTTATTTGCTTGTTCTAAACGCGACGCGACGTTTACTGTGTCTCCAATCGTACTATACTGCAGTAATTCATCACTGCCTAGATTTCCCGCTATCACACTACCAGCATGCAAACCAATTCTCATCTTTATTGTTTTGATTCCATGATTATTCCAATATCTAGATGTATCATTATCATCCCACTCTTCGTTCAATTCAATTAATTTTTCTCTCATACTCAATGAGCATCTTACTGCTTGGTTTTCATGGTTCTTTAGTTTTTCAGGAGCACCAAAAACAACCATAACACAATCGCCGATATAATTAAGAATGTGTCCATCAAATTCTTTTATGACATTATGCATTTTTGAAAAATAGTCATTTAAAAAGTCTAGAGCTACTTCAGGCGACATATTTTCTGTAATTGTAGAATATGCACTCAAATCTGCAAATAGAATAGTTACCCATCTATTCTCTCCCTCTAACTGCCCTTCCTGAGACAGTATTTTTTCACTTAGTGTATCGCCAAAATACCTTTTCAAAGTTTCATGCATCAATTGTTTGTTTTTTTCAATTGTTTCAGTTTTTGCAAAGTTTAATCGGCTGTTTTTTTCTGCTTTCCATTTATTCAAAACGATAAGAGCATGCGGAAATAAAAATATACTGCTAAATAATGGCACATTTAATGAATCATAATTAGCCAATAAGAACAAAGATGCAACAAAAGGTACCGTGGATGCAAGCGCCGAATAAATAAAGCTAAAAGGAAATATACTCGTCCACATAACAGAGTTGAACAAAGGCATAAATGCGATATGAGGCAAGTGGGATAACCTTTCAAAATCTAAATAGAAAAATAAAGGCATATTAATAATTGGAAGAAATATAAGAAGTTTCTCTAAATATTTTTTTTTAAAGTCATCATTTTTAAAAATCAATAGTAAAGGAAATGAAATAAAAATTATTGGATTAATAATATTTTTTAGAGCAACTGAATCTCTTAGGATAAGACTTAGAAGATATAAACCAGAAAATAGCGCAAACGATATAATTACTTTTGAATAAAATGAACTTACTTTCAGCCACTTGCTTTCCTGATATCTCTTCTCAAGATCCTTATCTTCAAA
>JABGWJ010000162.1 GCA_018645565.1 bacterium
AAAGTTAAGCCTACTAATAGACTAATAGATTCAGCAAAAGTGTTTATTGAAAAAAGTATCGATTCAATGAAAGAGTTGTTAACTGATGTTGAAAATAATGAAACAGAAATTGAGCTGTTCCCTGTGGTTGGAGAAGATCGAGAGAGCTATCCTTGCAGCTATTGTAGTTTTCAAACAGTTTGCTTTGATTAGATTGGAGTTAAAAATAATATGAATAAAATAAAATATATAGTTTGGCTTCTTGGTATTATAATATGGAACTATAGTGTTCCGGGTGCCAAGCCGATATATGATATTGGCATGGCTGTGATACTTAAGCATATGTTTGAAATCAATAGATTGATTTCATTTAAGTATTAATATATTGTCAAATTAAATAATGATTAAAATTAAGTGCTTATTTTTTAGTGTTTCATTAATTACGGAGTATTGTACATGAATGATAGAACAGCAGTATTGTTTTTAATACTTTGCGTTGCTGCTTTGCTCGGACTTATAGAGCTTGAAAAGGTATTTCAAGACGAAAAAGAGGCGAAAAAAGTCCAAAAATTAGCCGAAATAAAAAAGAAAAAAGTAGAAAAGAAAAAAGTTGCAGAATTAAAAGATAAAATATTTAAAGTAAGAATTAAGCACGACGGCAGACCTGAAACAAATACGGCTACTGTAATATTAGATGCAGGCGGCTCATATGATCCGAATAAAGTTGATAAGTTAATATTTGAATGGAAGCAGACAGGCGGTAAAACGGTTTATTTAGAGCCGAATCCTAGTTCTCCGCGCGTTGCTTTTAATGCTGGTCCCGGTGAGTATGCATTCGAAATAACGCTTACTGATGGATATGGGGAAATTATTAAAGACACCAAAATTGTGCATGTGTTAAAAGAGTCAAATGAATTACCCGTTTTAGAAACTAGAGTCCTGGCAAAATAATTAAAGTAATTATATAAATGAATATATTAAAGTATAATAATGCTAAGCTTACGCAATTAAAAAAAGATAAGGTTTTTCTTAATCTTAATGAGCTCAGTAAGCAAGATATTGTCAAAATAAGTGATAAATACCCTTTTTCATTTCAAGATCTAAGGCAGCTATCAATCATAGCTACGGATCTCTATATGTGGAACGAGAGTGGTGTAAGAGATTGCATTGAAGAATTTGAAAATGTTCAAAATAAAGATTTATCAAAAAAAGAAGTTATTGCGCATGTGAAAAACTATTGGGAAGGATTGCGTGGTGCAAAAATAAAATATGAGCCGGTAAATAAAAATGAAGTTGAACGACCAAAGCCAAGGAAAGTTCAGCTGAGTGATCAAGAAAATGAAGTCTTTGGCATGTGTCCTGTTGCCTCAGAAAAAACAGTTTGCTGTAACTTAATGACCATTGATGCTGTTCAAGGTTGTAGTCTAGGATGCAGTTACTGTAGTATTCAGACATTTTATTCAGATGGGAAAGTTTCAGTAGATAAAAATTTGGCTGAAAAACTTGCCAATATTCCTCTTGATCCAAGCAAAAACTACCATATAGGTTCAGGTCAGTCTTCTGACTCTTTAGTGATAGGGAATAAAGAGGGAGTATTAGATGCTCAATTAAAATTTGCTAGAGAAAACCCAAATATTATTTTAGAATTCAAAACAAAATCAAATAATATTTCACATCTACTAAAAACAGACCTTCCTGATAATGTCTTTGTTTGCTGGTCTTTAAATCCGCAATTGTTTATTGACCACGAAGAGCATGGTACTGCTAGTTTAAATCAAAGACTTCAAGCAGCAAAAGATTTATCAAGAAAAGGCGTTCTAGTTGGATTCCATTTTCATCCAATTGTCTACTACGAGGGCTATGAAGATGATTATAAAAATATTGTTAGAAAAGTGATGTCAATGTTTAAACCATCTGAAGTTGCTATGATTTCTATGGGAACACTAACTTTTATAAAGCCTGCTATCAATAAATTGAGATCAACAGGTTTAAAAAGTAAAGTGCTTCAAATTCCGATGGCTGATGCAGTTGGAAAGTCTTCTTATACAAAAGAAATTAAAAAAGAGATATTCTCGACTGTTTATGACCAATTTCAACCTTGGCACAAAGATGTATTCTTATATCTCTGTATGGAGGAAAGTTCAGTTTGGGAGTCAGTTTTTGGAAGTTATTACAAGGACAATGTTGATTTTGAGACAGCTCTTTTTGATAGTGTATCTGCAAAGATGAATAAACTAGAAATCGTATAATTTCAAAAAATAGTGTAACCTATTCATCTACAATTTTTAATTTTATTAATTAGGAGTTTATATGAATCAGTATTTGGCAGGTTTCATCTCTGCAATAGTTTTAACCACAAGTTTTTTTCTGTTCATAGGTGCAAAAAAGCGCTCTATCGATAATCTTACTGTTCAAAACATTACAATAGTTGACGAAAGAGGAAAAGTTGTCGGTAAAATCGGTAATAAAAAATCTAAATCTTATCTATGGTTAAAATCCTCAAAAAGTAAAAATGCTGATATTGAATTTTCGTCAAAAATGAACGGTGGATTTTTGAAACTTCGAAATTCTTTAGGCCAGGATGTCATTAGTATGGAGGCCGATAAAAAAAATGGAGGTGCAATAGTTTTAGCTGGGCGTGGTGGTATAACATCGCTAAAACTTGAGTCTGTTAATAATGAAGGTGGTCGAATGACATGTTTTAACTTACGCGGAAGTGAAACAGTGTATATGGGTACAAATAAAATTAATGGTGGTCAAATTAAAACGTATAATGGTCTAGGGCTAGAAACTGTTTTCCTTGGAACGGATCAAAATGATGCTGGTCTTCTAAGTGTGAATAATAATGCGGGCCTTTTCAGAGCAATGGTAGGTGTGGATAGAGGTGATAAGGGCCTACTTAATTCTGCTAATAGATAAAATATTAATTATTTTTTATAATTTTAATAATTGGAGTTTGAAATGAATCAATACTTACATGGGTTTATTACAGCAATTTGTCTTTCGGCAAGTTTTGTAATGTTTACAGCCTCGAAAAGTAACAACCTCGGTGATATTACTGTTAATTCAATTAAGGTTGTAGATAATCAAAATGGTGGCTATATCACTACATACAATAGACTAGGCGAGATAACTGCTTTTGTTGGAAGTGTCGAGGACGGAAGTGGTAAGGTTGCCTCTTACGACAAAAATAAAGTTCAATACTCAATTAAGAGAGTTGCGGATAAACAACGTAAGCAAAATGAGGAATTACTCAATCGAGTGAGAGAAAACGAAATAAGGACTATTAGTAGAGAAAATGATGTTTATGAAGCAAAGGAACTAATTTCTGAAAATAATGACTTAATTTATAGTCATTACGATGAATTATCAGCAGAAATTGATATTCGGATTGAGCTTTTCAGGAAGAAGCTACAAGAAAGAGAAGCTTTAATTGAAGAGGCAATTAAGCAATTATCAAATTTTGATGATGATATTAGGGACAACAAATCGATGATTGTTGAAAACACGCAAGAAATCCATCAAGCATTTGAGGCTATTATGGAGAATACCGAATCTTTCAGGCATACAAAAGAAACATTAACGAAAAGAATTATGGAATTATATGGTCCTTATTAAAATTTTAGTATCTAAATAATCATTAGTAATTAAAATGATAATCTTTCGATTTACAATTAATATATTTATATAATCTAATTATCATTTAGCTCGAAAGCTCGGCTCTTTAAGTGATATTAAGTACGAGGTTTATAATTAAATTAAACTTCGTTTTTTACACAATTTTTTAAATTACAGATTTATTGTAAAAGGAACTTGAACATGACTAAGGTCAACTATCTTAAATATTTACTAATATTTTCCATTATCATCTCTTTTAGTTTCTCTCAAGGTGGTCGTGATCTCACCGGTACTACTGTTGATGCCTATGCATTCAGGGCTGAAGGCGATAATCATACCACTGTTGAGCTTTCAATAAATGTGGTTTCTAATGATTTAAATTATGCAGATGGGGTAAAATTTGATTTTGGACAATCTCTTAATATTTTAGACGCTTACATCGCCTCAGATATGATGAGTAGTCAACCCGTGGTTGTTATCCAGGGACAAGAAGTGTTGTTTGGAGATTCTAGTTTAAGCAGCATTGGAATATTTCAGAGCGGTATGATTTATGATTTTATTGTTCATTTAGATGGAGAAGTCCAAGCACCAATAAGTATTAATTATACCGTTTATGATGATGGCTGGGCTCAAGATTTTTGTATTGGTGATCCTGAAACTGGAGAAAATAGCAATTGCGAACTTTGTGAAGACTATAATTGGGGGGTTGATTGTGATGGGAGTAACCTAACCTTTGTTGTAAACGCTGAAGGATCCGTCTTAATTGAAGCAATTGAAACTATTGAAGCTCCTAATCAGAGTCCAAACATTCTATCTCTAAAAGATATTGAAAATGACCAAGGAAAACAAATGATGCTCGCTTGGGAGCCTGGTGATTTAATTAATCTACCTTATTTTACAGAATTTAGTCTTTATCGCTACAGTGCGCATCCATCTGATTATATTTCAACAGGTAATGGTGTGTTTTATGGCGAGTATTTTTCTAGCCCAGGAACAGGCACGTCTCCAAATTTTGGAGAATTAATTCTGACGCGTGAAGATTCAGTGATAAACATAAATTTTGATCAGAACCCTCTACCTGTAAATGATGATTTCCAAGTTAGGTGGACTGGACAAGTTAATGCTCCAATTGCAGGACAATATAATTTTAGAACTCATTCCGATGACGGAGTAAGATTGTTTGTTGATGGTTCCTTAATTATTGATAGTTGGTTTGACTATCCGCCAACTTCAAATACTGGTTTAATAGAACTTAATGAAGGGCAGCATACATTAGTTCTTGAATATTATGAGAACGGCGGTGGTGCCATGTGTGATTTGTTTTGGACTGTTCCTGGCCAAGAAGAGTCTTTTGTAATACCCTCTGGAAATGATGTAATAACGAGTGACTTAGGTACTTGGGATTTCTTATCAGCAGTGCCATGGGTAGGTTACCAGCCTTATGCTGCTTTGGTAAATAATCTAGAAGATGGATTGCCTACCGCATTTAAAGTTGTCGCGCATACTGAAGATCCAAATGTATTTTTTCATTCTGAACCTATTTCTGGTAGATCATATGATAATATTGCTCCTCCAGCTCCGAGTGGTCTTCATGCAATCGGTGAAGCTGCAAATGTTTCCTTAACTTGGGATTCTTTCGATTTAGAAGATTTTAACTATTTTAACGTCCATCGAGGTCCAGATTCACTTTTTCAACCAAATTTCAGCAATTTTATTGGTTATTCAACAACACCAAATTATATCGATAATAATGCACCATCTAATACAGATTTGTATTACAAAGTAAGTGCCACAGATATGGGCGGTAATTTAGGCTCCGGCTCTCATTCCGCATATGCCTACATAGCAGTAAACCGTGCGCCACAGGCTTTTGATGTTGCTTTGATGCCTGCAGTTCCTGGTTTGGCAGAAGATATAACAGTTTCTTTCATTTTCTTTGACCCTGATGGTGACAGTGAAGTCAATACAACTATTAAATGGTTCAAAAATGACGAAGTAACTACATATTCTGGATTAACATTGCCAGCGGAAGCGACTACTTGTGGTGATGAGTGGTATGCTACAGTAATACCAAGTGATGGCACTCTTTTAGGTAATGAAGTGTCTTCAAATGTTGTTACAGTTTGTGGAATTAATACTGTACCTGTTTGGAGTCAAGATATACCAGTAATTCACATTCTAGAAGACTCTGATGATGTTCTTATAGAAATGTCAGGGTTTGTAAATGATACTGAACAGGCTATTTCCCAATTGGTCTTATCTGTTCAAGGAAACACAAATGAAGAAGTCGTTTCTGCCAGTTTTGATGGCACTAAGCTAGTCTTAGGTGCTATATCTGATGATTTCTTTGGTGATGCTATTGCGACATTAACATTGAGAGCTGATGATGGGAATGATTTTTCTGAGGCATTTGTAGATGTAAGTATTGACCCAGTGAATGATAACCCTGTCGTTATTTCTTTTAATGGTCCTGCTAGTTTTAACGAGGATGAAAGTTTTGTTTTTGAGATATATGACTTTTCTGTAGATGACCCTGATAATGATATTGTTAACATGTCCTTATCGGTACTTAGAGGTGACAATTATACTCAATCGACTACGCCTGGCATGATTAGCACGCCGTTAAATTTTAATGGTCCTTTAACTGTAGATATTCAAATTTTAGATGGAAGTGGTGGCGCAGCAATTTACACCGTAGAAATGATTGTGAATCCTGTGAATGATCCATCTGTTCTTGTTACAAGCGGTTCTGATATCATTAACAATGGCCCG
This sequence comes from bacterium, assembly GCA_018645565.1. Lineage (GTDB taxonomy): Bacteria > Fidelibacterota > Marinisomatia > Marinisomatales > UBA1611 > TMED80. Next base: position 6,370 of record JABGWJ010000162.1, read on the forward strand.
GCGACAGAAGAACAACCTTACAGTTTAACCATATCTTGGGAAGACCCAGATGGAACTGAAGATGTAGATGCGTATGAAGTCTCAGTCGGTGGTCCAGCAGGTGAATGGCTGGAAGTATCAAATATCTATGCATCAGGCAATGAATCAAATAAAATCTACAACGCAGTTCTTACTGGGACACCTGACGATTTTAACCTTTCGCAAAATGATGTTTCTTTTTCTGTTATAGATCGTTCAGAAGGGTTTGAGGAAAGCTTTATTGAGTATTATTATATCCCGATTAATGATGTCAATGATGCCCCAGGGATTGAAATATACACTGGTTCTACAGAACTGTTCGAAGATGAGGATTTAAGATTCTTTACAAGTGATTTTGTTGTTGACGACCCTGACAATAGTCCTATTGATTTTTCATTATCAATCCTAAATGGAGATAATTACACTACTGGATCAGATAATTCGTCAGTTATGCCAATTGAAAATTATAACGGTTCATTAGCGGTTAAAGTATTCATTAGTGATGGCGACAAAAGAGATTCTATTGTTGTCGATTTAAATGTAGTTGC
>JABGWJ010000163.1 GCA_018645565.1 bacterium
AGCAAAAGTAGTTATTTTCCCAGAACGATCAGATACAATGGCTCCACTTTTTCGCTGCGGTATTGGGCCAAACCAAGGAGCATAACCATCAAAGAGTTTATTCATTATTCCAGCGCCCTGAGTATCCGTCATGAACTGAGAACGAAACCCAATTAAACCCCGAGAAGGAATAGAAAACTCCATGTTAACTCTACCACTTCCATGGTTTTGTAAATTTGTCATACGTCCTTTCCTTGTAGATAATTTTTCTGTAATCGTACCAACCTTATCTTCAGGAATATCAAGGAACACTTTCTCCATCGGTTCTAATGTTTTACCACCTTCTTTTTTTGTAATAACACGTGGCTTTGATACCATTAATTCATAACCCTCTCTTCTCATTGTTTCAATGAGAATAGCCATTTGCAATTCCCCTCTACCACGTACCTCAAAAGCATCAGTCCGCTCAGTTTCTAATACCTGTACAGATACATTTGAGAGGATTTCTTTATCTAGTCTTTCTTTAATATGACGCGTAGTCAAATACTTACCTTCTTTTCCTGCAAATGGGCTATTATTAATATAAAATAACATTGATACTGTTGGCTCATCGACTTCAATCCTTGGTAACGGCTCAGGATTTTCATTACTGGATATGGTGTCACCAATAGTAATACCCTCGATACCTGCAACAGCAATAATATCACCAGCTTCAAGTTTTTCAACTTTGATTTTATCCAAGCCGTCAAATGTATAAAGCGTTGAAAATTTTTGATTATGCAAAATATTATTTTCACTACACAACGCATAAGTACCATTCATATCAAGCGTACCATTATTTAATCGACCTATTGCAACCTGACCAACATATGAATCATAATCGAGACTAGTGATCAAAAATTGAGATGCTTTATTATCATCAGCAATTGGCCCTTGTATTTTTGTTAATATCGTATCAAAAAGAGGTTCCAAAGATGTAGAACCATCATCTAATGCATTGTGAGCAATTCCATCTTTAGCATTAGTATAAATTATTGGAAATTCAATTTGAGCTTCGGTAGCGTCTAAATCAATAAATAAGTCATATACCTCATCGACTACTTCCTCAATCCTAGCATCAGATCTATCAATTTTATTTATAATAAGAATTATAGGAAGATCTTTTTCTAGAGCCTTCTTTAATACAAACCTGGTTTGAGGCAAAGGCCCCTCACTGGAGTCAACTAATAGCAGAGCGCCATCAACAAGGTTAAGGCTTCTTTCTACTTCACCACCAAAATCAGCGTGACCAGGGGTATCCATGATATTAATTTTTATGTCTTTATAATTAATAGCGGTGTTTTTAGCCGTTATTGTAATGCCTCTTTCTTTTTCAAGATCCATCGAGTCCATCACTCGGTCTTCAACATTTTGATGTGCTTGAAATGTTCCACTTTGTTTCAATAAACCATCAACTAGTGTAGTTTTTCCGTGATCAACATGTGCAATAATTGCAATGTTTCTAAAATTTTCTTTTCTCAAAATAAATACCTATCATTTGTTTAAATTAAAATAATTTTCAAAACTCAAAAAAAAACCCGCCATAAAGACGGGTTTTCTTGAAGTAGCGGGGGAAGGATTCGAACCTCCGACCTTTGGGTTATGAGCCCAACGAGCTACCAGACTGCTCCACCCCGCGATCATTAATTTTTATCTATATTAAATAGCGGTCGAAAGATAAGCTAAGTAAAAAATTTATACAACAGTTACAATTAATTATTTGATAAAAAACAATGTATACAATACCTAAATATATTTTTAGGATAAATGACATTAGATTAATAAGATTTGGTCCCATACACCGGAACAATAAATATGTCAAATAATAAAGAATTAGACGCTCTTCTCCAGATATTATCTGGAGAACAGACAATTATCCAGCGTACAGATCAAAAAGCGTTTACGCTTCTATCTATTCTTGGTGCTTTTATGGTGTTTTTTATTGTCCATTTTACAAAAATGCAACTCGACATGGTCATTTTTTCACTTATTATGATCTATTTTCCAGCGGCAATGGGAACAATTTACTTTTTGGTGCGAGTTTTAATACCCAGGGTTAGGGGAGCAAAAGAAAAAAATGATAATCCAGATGAAGAACAAACTGAAGATATCAACCCTACTTTTTTTGCTGGAATTAGTCAGTTCAACTCCCCAAATGAATATGCTAAATATCTAAAATCGATAGCAAACGATGAAAAAAAATTATACAAAATGTTTTCTGCTCAAGTATTTTCGTTAGGGTTAATCAATCAGCGCAAAAACAATAGTCTTAGAAAATCAATGGTATTTTTCGTTACTGCTTTGGTCTCCGAACTGCTGATTATAATGTATTTAGCATACCTAAGAGCCTATTCTTATCTTGATGACAGAATCTATCAATTTATTTACGGTATAATATTTATCAGTGTGGTTGCCATAGCTTTAGCACGATATGATGTCATTAGCAAAGTACGAAAGTCATTAAACATATGAGCAAAAATATTTTAATTATTATACTTAGCTTTCTGGCCGGATGCATACCTCCATCCTCGAGCATACCTGGCCCAAAAGGTGATACTGGCCCAAAAGGTGATACTGGTCCAAAAGGAGCGCAAGGGCCAAAAGGAAATAATGGCGAAAGCGTTCCCTCAGAATTATTAAAAAAATTAGAAAAGTCATTAAATAATTCAAATAATGAAACAATTGTAGGTACTTTAGCTTACAGCTTTGGCATTGCGCCACGAATAACTGGCTTTTCCTATTTAACTTCCTCAGGCAAAGTTTTTAAGTTAGAAAATAAAAACCCTCAAAAATTTGGTAGTGAAATAAAATTCATTACTCAAATATCAACAAATCAAAAATTTGTTTCATTTGGTCGCACGACTTATGGCGATGACATAAAACAACTTTTCACTGCGGTTTCAACAAATGGTGATATATACATTTCTGAAAAATTAGATTCTTGGACAAAAGTAGTTACCATTCCACTTAGCAATTAAATTTTTAATGATTAACTTTTGATTATGGGCATAATCACAAAGTTTATCGGAAACAAGCTTGTCAAAGCTGCTATCAAATCTGGTCACATTCCAGCAGAAACACCTTCCAATGAGGAGGAAAGACTTGAAGACCTAAAGCGTTTAAAATTAGTAGAACAAAATATTAATAAAGATAAACGCTATTCTAGTTTTCCAAAATTAGCCGCTACATTAACAGGCTGTTCTCAGTCAGCAATACACATACTTGATGACGACACCCAACATTGTAAAGTAAGCTATGGTAAAGATTTACCGACAGAAATCATGACAAAAGAAGCGCCAAGACAACTTGCAATATGTTCTCACGTATTAAACAATAATTCAAAACCCTTGGTAATAAGTGATGTATCAATTGATGAAAGGACAAAACACGCATATGCCTTAGCACCGGGTTTTCCGAGATTTTATGCTGGTAGCCCAATTATATCAAAGTCGGGTTTTACACTTGGAACATTTTGTGTTTTTGATGACGAACCTAAAATTCTTGAACATTCAAAAATTGATGCGTTGCGAATGCTGGCAGACCAGTTTATAAATATTTACGAATCATCAAATGAGTTCGCTGTAAATGATATTGACATAAATACTAATTCAGAAAAAATCATTGGAGAATATTATTCATCAGCAACTATTTTATTTTCTGATTTTGTAGGATTTACAAAAAAAACTGAGAAATTAGATCCTGGTCAATTAATTGAAATTTTAGATTCATTTTTTAGTGGTTTTGACAAAATTATGGATAGATTTTCTATTAAAAAAATTAAAACCATTGGCGATGCATATATGGCTGCTGGAGGTATTCCTGATCTTAATTCAAATCACGCAGATAGAACTGTGATGGCAGCTATTGAGATGATAAACTATGTAAGGGGAATAAACTTTCAACAAAAAGCGCTAGGAAATGAACCTTGGGAAGTCAGAATAGGAGTACATACTGGTCCTATAATTGCTGGAAAAACATCAAGTGAATTTGATATTTGGGGAGATTCTGTAAACATCGCTGCAAGATTAGAAAGCAGCGGAAAAAAGATGCGGGTTAATTGCTCGGAGGAAACAAAGTCGCATTTAAAAAACGCCTATAACTTTGAGACAAAGAGCAACGTTGAATTAAAAGGAAAAGGACAAGCGACTACTTTTATTATCAAAGATCAAATCTAATAACCATATTTATTAATCAAATGTTTTCAGCTACCACAAGTCTACTAAAAACAATAAAAAACTTGGAACTTTTAAAACTATCTTAAGTTAGTAATAATAGGAGCAGGCTTTTAGTATGACACCTTTCCTCCTCTTTGGTTTCACCCCTGCCTGCTCCTATTATTTTTTTCTAAATGACAATCTAATTGGTAAGCCCTTTAAGTCAAAATTTAACC
>JABGWJ010000164.1 GCA_018645565.1 bacterium
AGAGTTTTTTATAGCTTTATCAACTGTTTCTTTATCAGCTTTATGATAAGATGCTAAAACTTTTTTATGATTATGAGGAGCAATACAGTGCCCTATGTCTCCAGTAAGAATTCTTTCACCACCAATAATTATTGGTATTTCAATTTTTTTGTTAGACTGGTTGTTATATTCTTCAAGGAGAGATTTTTTTTCTTCAGAGCCAGGAAGATACTCTTTTACGGGCTCATTAATAATATTGTTCATAGACATAATTTTGCATTCCGTAATTTTATTAATTTTCGTGAAATATTAAGATGCAAGTTTAATGAAAACAATGTAGAAAAAAATCATCAATTTATTAAGATTCTTCATTTGCATACTTTTCAAATTCGTTCAATTCTAATGTCATGTTTTCGTAGGAATTTGCAGTTACTAACTTTTGTCTAAATATTGAAGCGTTAGGAAACCCTTTTAAATAATTTGAAAAGTGTTTTCTCATAAGATTCATACCTGTAGAGTTACCTTTTTCATTTGTCAGAAGCCTAAAATGTTCTTTGCACATTGATGATATATTTTTCAATGATATTTTTTTGCTTTGATAATTTTTATTAAATAGTTCTTTGGCCTTATCAAAAATCCATGGATTACCTTGAGCTGCGCGTGCTATCATAACCGCATCACAATTAGTGTATTCAAACATTTTTTTTATGTCATCTATATTTTTAACATCACCATTTCCAATTACAGGTATTGAAACTATTTGTTTCAAATTTTTTATTAAATCCCAATTTGCACTACCATTGTATTTTTGAACAGTAGTACGTGGGTGCAGGGTAAGGGCCTTAATTCCAAGATGCTCTAAACGCGGTCCTGCTTCATTAATTATAATACTGTTCATGTCCCACCCAGCTCTCATTTTTACTGTAACGGGGGTTTTGCAGGCTGCTTCAACTACTGCAATTGTTATATCATCCATCAAACACAAGTCTTTTAACGCTGCGGACCCACCACCTTTTTTTGTAACTTTTGGAACAGGGCAACCGTAATTGATATCAATTAAATCCGGGTTAAAATTATTAATAATATATTTTGTAGCTTGATTCATTATTTTTGGATCACTACCAAATATCTGAATTCCCACCGGCCTTTCTTCTTTTTTAAAATGAATCATTTCTAGCGTTCGAATGTTTTCGCGTATTATTCCATCAGCTGATACAAACTCAGAATAAACTAATCCAGCACCATTCCTTTTACATAAAACTCTGAATGGGTAATCAGTATAACCTGCCATAGGAGCCAAAAGGACAGGGATATCGATTTTGATGTTTCCGATTTTCATTTGTGAATTAAAAAAGAAAATGTAATTTCCACGGCAAATTTATATTAAATAATATTTAACAAAATAAATTATTTTTAACAAGAAATGAGAGAGATATAATGAGTAGGGTATGTGACGTCACAGGTAAAAAACCAATGTTCGGGAATAATGTTAGTCATGCTAACAACAAATCTCGTAGAAGATTTAACGTTAATTTACAAAAAAAACGTTTTTGGCTTCCCGATGAAAATCGCTTTGTAACCCTCCGTGTTTCTACAAAAGGCATGCGAATCATTGACAAAAAAGGTATTAGAAAAGTTATCAATGAGCTTAAAGCTCAAGGGAAAACTATTTAAATAGTTTCATCAATGATTTTACACATTTAGTTCTTTTATTTTACTCTTTCAGTAATTTATCTGTCCTGGTTCTTTCTAAGAAATGCTGGTACATCTAGTCTTTTCTCATAAATTGAAGGCGTTTCATTAGTACCATCAAAAAATAGTTTACCTTGCTCGTTGGATTTTGATTCTGTTTTTTTCTCTTGATCCTTTTCAGCATGAAGAGGTTTATTAATCATATTTTGTAATTCACTAGTTGGTATCGCTTTTTCTATTTTTTCTGGCGAAATAGTATTTTTCTCCATAGTATCAAATCCAGTTGAGATTACAGTGACTTGAATATCTTCTGTCATGTTCTTATCTATAACTGCCCCTACAATTATATTTGCAGATTCGCCTGCCTCCTCAAGAATGATACTAGTTGCTTCATCAATCTCATGCAATGTGATATTTTCACCGCCTGTAATATTTACCAGCACTCCTTGCGCTCCAGCTATAGATGCATTGTCTAGTAGGGGACTAGATATTGCCTGTTGAGCTGCTAATGCTGCTCTTTCCTCTCCATGCGCAGTACCCGTACCCATAATTGCTTCACCCATGTTTTTCATTACTGTTTCGACATCCGCAAAATCTAGATTTATCATACCGTGTACATTTATTAGATCTGATATTCCTTTTGCTGCCTGATGTAGTATACCATCCGCCATTTCAAAGGCCTCAGGAAGGGTGGTTGATTTATCAACTACAGATAATAACTTTTGATTCGGTATAGCAATGAGCGTATCACATGTTTTTTTCATTTCTGCAATACCTTCTAATGCTCTAGCGTGTCTTTTCGGGCCCTCAAACTTGAACGGTAATGTTACAATGCCAACTGTTAAAATACCGAGCTCTCTTGATATTTGAGCAATCATTGGTGCTGCACCTGTGCCAGTTCCTCCGCCCATTCCACCTGTGATAAAAGCCATGTCGGCTCCTTCTAATAAACTATGAATAACTTCACTATCGGCTTCAGCAGCATTTCTACCAACATTAGAATTCGCTCCAGCACCCAGTCCTTTTGTTAAGTTTTTACCAATTTGTATTTTGTGTTCTGCTGGGTTGTTTTCTAAGTCTTGAGCATCTGTATTAATCGCAATAAAATCTACTCCTGCCATTCCAGAAGTAATCATACGATTGACGGCATTTCCGCCTGCGCCTCCGACACCAACTACTTTTAAGTTTGCTTTTTGTTCTGATAAACTATCGAATTCGAATAACATGTTTATTCTCCTTTGGTTTGTGGATTAAAATAATTCTTTAAAAAATTGTTTAATATTATCCCACCATGGGATTGTATTATGTTGTAATGTTTTTTGTTCGTTTGATAATAAAGGCCATAATAACAGTCCCAGAGCAGTCGAATGAACAGGGTCATCCGCAAAATCTTTATTGCCGGTTAAATAGTTCTCTGGCTTACCTAGTCTTACTGGCATATTTAATAGTTCATTTGCTAATGGAATAATATTCCTTAGTTGAGCGCCTCCACCGGTTAGCACTACTCCGTATGTTAGATTACTATCTATACCTGCTCTTTTAATTTCATTATGTGCTAATTGAAAAATTTCCTCCATTCTTGCCTCGACATACTGAGATAATTCATTTTCAGATATCATTTGACTTTCTTCATTTAAAGGCACTTCGAATTCAAGTTTTTCTGAACTTAGTGACGATTTTGCAGATGCATACTTAATTTTTATTTCTTCTGCTTTATCGATGCTTATTCTTAGCATAACTGCTATATCATTTGTGATACTTGAAGAACCAATCGGTATTACCGCTGAATGTCGAATTGAGCCTTCATTATAAACTGCAATACTTGTTGTAGTAGAGCCAATATCGATAATAGAAACG
>JABGWJ010000165.1 GCA_018645565.1 bacterium
CTCACAGCAGGCATATTATTTTGGTTTAGATTCAAAATAAAATCCATGTCGCTTTTGGTGGCACTCTCTATGTAATAATCATTCATTTCTATAGGATAATTACTTTTCTTAGAGTTGTAAACATTTTTTCACATTCTTTAATCTATTTCTATTTTTTATTATGATTACTTGATAGAAACCACATAACAAAACATATAAAATATAATATTGAAATTACTACCAACATAAGCAGTGTTAATTTTTTTGTCACATATAATAAAAGTAGTATAGATATTAAAACCAACTCAATATAAATTAATTTTCTTTTAATGTTTGTTGTCCTTTTTTTCATTTAATCTCATCAAGTTACAATTTATGGCCTCTGTGTACACGAATTTGATGAAACATAAAAAATAAACATACCAACATTAAACTCACATTTATCCCATAAGCAGTATTTTAGTAGCACATAAATAAGAATATTCTAATACCGCAATTAATTTTATGTTCAATAAAAATTTAATGCTAAAAGAAACTTTCATTTATGATATTTTATAAAGCATTTATTTATAATTTTAATTAAACATAAAATCATTATATAATTATTTATAATTGAGTATCTATGATAAAAATCTCAAATAATTTATACGTCAACAAAAATGACATTAAAGAAACCTTTGCAAGATCTTCAGGACCAGGCGGACAGCATGTAAATAAAGTTTCAACTCAAGTACTACTTCGTTTTAATGTGATTAATTCTATAAAAATCAGCGATAATATGCTTAATCGATTGAAAAATATATCAGGATCAAAATTAAAAGGAAACGGCGATTTAATTATTACTTCTAGTAAACACAAATCACAAATACGTAACCGTAAAAATGCACTTGATAAGTTAATTTATTTATTAAGGGAGGCATCAAAAAAGCCAAAAAATAGAAAATCTACTTACCCCAAAAAAAGTAGTATTGAAAAAAGATTAAAAAATAAACGCGCTCACAGTTTAAAGAAAAAAGATCGTCGTAAAGTTGATTCTTCTGATGCTTAGTTTACCTTGGCTTGATTTTTCATAATTCTTTTATAAAATATAAACATCTTATAAGCACTTTTAATTTCATTTCTGATTAGTAGATCCATCCTCATTCCATTTTTTTTCAGAAAGTATTTTACCTTTTTTAAATGTTACTTCTACTTTTTTCTGACCATTATCAAACCACATAGTACTTAGTCCATCGAGTTCGCCATCCTTGTTGTTCGTTTCTAATTGTTTTTTTCCATTTTCATACCACGAAGTGCTTAATCCATCTTTATTATCGTTTTTAATATATCCTTCCAATTCTTTTTGTCCATTTTTATACCATGTAGTTCCCAAACCATTTAATCTTCCATTTTTAAAATTCATTTCTTCTTTTTTTTGTCCATTATCAAACCAATTTGTTAATAACCCAACCGGTTTTCCATCCTTGAAAGTTCCTTCAAATTTTTTCTTTCCATTTTTATACCACTCAGTATGTAACCCATCTTTTATTTTTTCATTCATATTTTAAAACCTAACCTCATACATCAATATTCTGGACAACATCATGATACTTGGACCTTGCAACAATCTATGTAAAATCTTTTATAAACAATTTGTTTTTCAATTCTATTTTTTATTGCTCAAGTATTGCATTTTCCAGCCAACCAGGTGAGGCGGCTGCAATTAATTGTTTAGTGTATAACTCCTTTGGAGATTGTATTAGATCTTCTGCAATACCTTGTTCAATTTTTTTACCGTTTTGTAATACAATAATTCTATCAGCCAGGTATCTTGCCGAGGCCAAATCATGAGTTATGAATAATATCGCAACATTGTGCTCATTGCGTAGTTTAGCTAATATTCTAAGAATATCCATTCGTATAGAGACATCAAGCATCGAAGTTGGCTCATCGGCAATAACTAAGTCCGGTTTAACGCTTAACGCTCTAGCTATCGCAACTCTCTGACGTTCGCCACCAGACATTTCATGAGGAAACTTTTTCGCAAAGAGTTTCCCCGGACTTAATTCAACAGACTCTAATAGTTTATAGATATATTTCTCTAATTTTATTTTAGGAACAATATTATGTCGAAGAATAGGCCTAGAAAGGTGATGGTATACATTGTGTATATTATTCAAAGATCCAAATGGGTCTTGAAATATCATTTGTACTTTTTTACGATAACCAAGAGATACATTTTTTGATCTATTTCTTTTTAAATCAGTTCCATTCAATAAAATTGAACCCGATGTTTGAGTTTCTAATCTTGTAATTAGCTGTGCTATTGTACTTTTACCACTACCAGACTCGCCTACTAATCCAATAATTTCACCTTTAAATATTCTTAGAGAAAAATCTTTTACAGCATGAAGAGTTTTTTTCTTAAAAAAACCGCCTATTAAATATTCTTTATTTATATTTTTCATTTCCAACATTGGTATACCAGTTTTACTTGGAAGATTAGGCTCGGGGAAAAACTCTATTCCTCTTTTACCTGACGCGGATGGCAAAGAAGAAATTAATTTTTTTGTATATTCTTTTTCACCACCCAGTTTAATTTTTTTTGTTATATCAACCTCAACAAGCTCACCTTTTTTCATGACACCAATTTTATCAGCGAACTCAAGCAGTAAGTTTAGATCATGAGTAATAAATAAGATTGTGAAGTCCAGGCTCTTTCTTAGTTCTAATATTTTGAGTAAGATTTCTCTTTCAATAATTACATCCAAAGCAGTTGTTGGTTCGTCCATAATAATTAATGGAGGTGTAAGAGCTAGGGCAATTGCTAGAACAACTCTCTGTCTCATACCACCAGACAATTCATGAGCATAACTTTCTAATCTATCACGATCAATATCAACAAGCTCTAATAGCTCTTTAGATTTTTCTACTGCTTCAAATTTTGACATTCCTTTGTGTGTTATAAATACATCAATTATTTGTTCTTTGATTGTTAAAACTGGATTCAGTGCATTCAGGGCACTTTGCATAACAATTGAAATTTGACTCCATCTTAATTTTCTTACTTCGCTTACAGATAGAGAAAGGATATCTTTATTATTATATTTTATATAACCATTAGTTATGATTGCTGGTGGATTCAGTGTCCTTATTATTGATTGTACAACAGTACTTTTCCCACAACCAGATTCACCCACAAGGCCAAATATTTCACCTTTTTTAATATCAAAAGAAACGTCTTTTACAGCATGTACAGGCTTTTTATTTGTGATGTATTTCACATCTAAATTTTTTATTGATATTAAATTTTTAGACATTTTTTCTTACTACAGGTGTTACGCCGTTGTTAAGTGTATTATCTGGTAGTTCTTTTTTCCAATTCTTCTCAGAAATTAAACGAGGATTTGTTACTTCATCTATGCCAAAATTTATAAGAGTAAGAGAAAAACTTATCAGAGCTATACTTAATCCAGTAGGTACAAATGTCCACCAAGATCCAGTTAGCAAAGCTAAGTCGTTAGATGCCCAGTATAAATTTGTACCCCATGAAACAGTACTAACATCACCAAGACCTAAAAATTCGAGGCCCACCTGGGCTCCGATAGCGTAGACTGAAGCTCCAATAAATGAAGAAGCTAATAGCGATAGTATTCTAGGCATAATCTCTACAAATATAATTCGAGAATTGCTCTCTCCGCTTATAATTGCAGCTAATACAAAATCTCTTCCTTTTAAAGACATCATTTGCGATCGAATTACTCGAGCATTCCAAGCCCACCCTGTTAGAATTAATACTCCAGCAAGCGTTAAAGGGCCAGGCGGTAACCAACTAGCTAAAATTACCATTAAAGGCAACCCTGGCATTACTAAAAAAACATTAATTATTAGGGATAAAAAATCATCAACTTTACCGCCATAATACCCAGCTGCTCCACCAATAAATGCTCCAATAATAACAACAAAGAATCCTGTTGTAAATGCAACTAAAAGAGTCTGCCTTGCACCTGCGATTGTTTGAGATAAAACGTCTTGCCCTTGGCCATTTGTACCAAAAAAATGTTCCAGAGAAGGTGGCGAAAGTGGGGTTCCTAAAAAAGCGGTAGGGTCAAGGGTAAATAAAGGGCCAAAGATTGATAGTCCAATAAGTGAGAAAACAAAGTAAAGACCAAAAGAGGCTTTTTTATTTTTTATGATTCCTCTTCCCCATCTTTTAAGGATACTGTTCTTATTCATTTTATTTTCTTGTCCTTGGGTCTAGAAATAAAATAGCTATATCCACAAACCAATTAGCAGCTAAAACAGCGAGCGTGATTGTCATGAATAACCCTTGCATAAGAGGAAAGTCTTGAGACCTTACTGCTTGTAGAAGCAAATAACCTTGACCTGGATAAGAAAAAATAATTTCGGTTAATAGTGCGCCACTAAGCACAAACCCAAGCGCCATTCCAAACCCTGTAAAGTTTGGTAGGATTGCATTTCTAGCTGCATATTTTAACATAACAACCCAAGATGACAGGCCTTTTGCTCTAGCAAGAGTTATATAATCAGACCC
>JABGWJ010000166.1 GCA_018645565.1 bacterium
ACGCTTGGAAAGCGTGTTTACGTTTATAGCGTAACCAGGGTTCGAATCCCTGTCTCTCCACTTAATACATAGAATTATAATAATTATTTAAAAAAAAGGAAAAAAATGATTACCGACAACCCTCTCTTAAAAGAAAATGAACAACCTTTTGATACCGTTCCTTTTAAAGATATTAAAACAAGTGACTTCATGTCTGCTATACAATTTAGTCTTGAGGAAGCAGTGCAGAATATTGAGAAAATAACTGAAAACCCTAATCCTGCAGATTTTTCGAACACAATATTAGCTTTAGAAATGTCATCAGAAAAATTGAATAAAGTAAGCACAGTATATTTTCATCTTTTTGGATCAGAATCAGATAAGGACTTTCAAGCTCTAGCCAGTCAAATAAGCCCAATCTTAGCAAAATACAATAATGATATCATGCTCGATGGAGAACTCTTTAAGAGGGTGAAGTCTGTCTTCGATCAAATGAGTCCAAGTATAAAAAAGCAAGATAAAAAGCTTACGGAAGTATGGTATAAAGAGTTTATTCGAAACGGTGCAACTCTAGGAAAAGATGAAAAGGAAAAACTTCGAAAACTAGATGCTGAATTATCTACTTTAGCACCTCAGTTTCAAAATAATAATCTAAATGCGACAAATTCATATGAGTTATGGCTCCAAGAAGAGGATTTGGGTGGGCTTCCTGAAATAGCTATAAACGCTGCAAAGACTGAAGCTACTAATAAAGGAAAACCAAATGAGTGGTTGATAACCCTCCAGATGCCAAGCTTTCAACCTTTTATCACTTTTTCTGATAATAGAAAATTAAGAAAAGAAATTATGTCCGCGTTTAGCAGGAAGTGTAATGGGGATGATTTTGATAATACTTTGATAATTAAAAAAATTGTCAAGTTAAAACATAAAAGAGCTCGTTTGTTGGGTTTTGATAATTTTGCTGATTATATCTTGGAAAAACGTATGGCTGAAAACCAAGATAATATCATGAACTTTTTAAATGATTTGTATGAGTCTTGTTTTGAATTAGCCAAAACAGAACTTGAGGAAGTCAAAAAAATTGCTTTTGAACTTGATGGAATAAAAAATCTTCAAAAATGGGATTTTGCTTATTACAGTGAAAAATTAAAACAGAAACTATATGATTTCGATGATGATGTTCTAAGGCCGTATTTTAAATCTGAAAATGTGATAAATGGTGTTTTTGAAGTGGCTAAAAAATTGTATGGCTTAGATTTTAAACTTCTGGATAATGTTCAAACATACCATGAAGATGTAAATGTCTATGAAGTAATTTCAGATAAAAAAGAGCATGTTGGCATACTTTATGAAGACTTGTTTCCTAGAGAAACAAAGCGTTCTGGAGCATGGATGAATGAACTAAGGTCTCAAGGGATGCATAATGGAAAAATAGAAAGGCCACATGTAACATTTACATGTAATCTTACAAAACCAACAGCATCAAAACCGTCATTACTCACATACAGGGAAGTCGAAACTATATTTCATGAATTTGGCCATTGTTTGCATGGTCTTCTTTCAAATTCCGATTATTCTTCAATTAGTGGCACATCTGTTTTCTGGGATTTTGTTGAACTCCCTTCTCAAATAATGGAAAACTGGGTTGCCGAAAAAGAAACACTACAGATTTTTGCGCACCATTATGAGACCGGTGAATTAATTCCAGACCATCTAATTGAGAAAATTAAAAGTTCTAAAAACTTCTTATCCGCAACCGCTTACTTAAGACAATTGTCTTTAGGATACCTTGATATGGCTTGGTACGGTCAGGATAACGATGTTGATGATGTTGAGGATTTTGAAAATAAAGCAATAAGTAAAACTTCTTTACTCAGCCCAATTAAAGGAGCGTCTACTTCTTGTAGCTTCGGTCATATCTTTGCAGGAGGATACTCCGCAGGATATTATTCATACAAATGGGCTGAGGTGCTTGAAGCAGATGCATTTGAGAAATTTAAAGAAGAAGGGATTTTTAATCGTGAAACGGCAGAATCTTTTAGGGAAAATATTTTATCTAAAGGTAATCAAGATCATCCCATGATTTTATTTAAAGCATTTAGAGGTAGAGAGCCACTAACAGAGCCTCTTTTGAAAAGAGACGGTCTGAAATAGCATTGTATTTTCCATATGTTTTATTTCTATTACTTTTAATTACTAACTAGTTCTTTAACTTGTGCTGAGTTTAAACAATGAGTGGTAAAAAGTTCATTATCATCTTATTAAGTAGTCTATTTTTATTCGGATTTGGCCTGTACCTCTATATGTATTATACTGGCTGGTTTGACATTTTTTTGGAGTCTGGATTTAAGGGGCTTTATGGAGAAAAATAATACTTTATCCTATTTGGGTAGTTTTTAAAATGATTTAATTAATATTATATCAAATTTGAGCTGGTAAAAATTTTATTAATTAATAAGTACTGATAAGAATAAATAATTAAGTTTATCTATAATAAAACTGAAATATTTGATTAGGAGGGGTGGCAGAGCCTGGCTGAATGCACTGGTCTTGAAAACCAGCGAGGGTTTATACCCTCCGGGGGTTCGAATCCCTCCCCCTCCACAATCTTTATTTTTTGTGTGCTATGTCCTATTTTTTTTTAAATTATAATTTTTAAATCCTATGAACCCTGTCGTTAGGTTTGCGCCAAGTCCGACCGGAAAGCTTCACATTGGTGGAGTTCGCACCGCTCTTTTTAACTATTTATTTGCTAAACGACATGACGGCAAATTTTTAGTCCGAATTGAAGACACCGATAAGGAAAGATCCAAAGCAGAATATACTGCACAAATATTAGAATCATTAAAATGGCTTGGATTAGACTATGATGAAGAGCCAATTGCTCAATCATCGGGAGGAAAAAGATACAATGAGGTTATCGAATCCCTCCTAAAAAGTGGTAAAGCATATAGGTGCTTTGCTACTAATGACGAGCTGCAAGCATTAAGAGATAATGATAAAATATTTCTTTACCCTGGCATTTGGAGAGATAGAAAAAAGGAGGATATTGATAAGAAGCTCAAAGATAATGTACCATTTACTATTAGACTTCGTGTTCCAGAAGAAGGTGTAGTTAGCTTCAAAGATGAGGTATATGGAACCATTACAACTAAGATATCTGAATTAGATGATTTTATTATAACCAGGTCAGATGGGAGTCCAACATATAATTTAACGGTAGTCGTAGACGACAATGATATGAATATTAGTCATGTAATTAGAGGTGAGGATCATATCTCGAACACACCCAAACAAATATTAATTTATAATGCACTAGGATGGGATTTACCTGTATTTGGACATTTGCCAATGATTCTTGGTTCTGATGGTAAACGTTTAAGCAAACGGCATGGTGCAGTAGGAACTCAAACATTTAAAGATATGGGCTATTTACCTGAATCATTAATTAATTATCTAGCTCTATTAGGATGGAATCCTGGTAACAATGATGAAATTTTTGATATTAACTATTTGATAAATAATTTTTCAATTCAAAACGTAAATAAAAAATCTGCAATATTTGATATGACAAAACTTGATTGGGTAAGTTCTCAGAAAATTCTGGCCAAAAAGTCTTCAGAGCTTTTAGAGCTAATAAATGATTTTGATTCATCTTGGTCTTCTGAAAATCGCAATAATGATTTTTTAGTTAAGGTTATTGAAATAATCAAAGATAGATTAAAAACGTTATCAGATGTCAAAGATCATTCTTATTTTTTTAAAGACCCAACTGGATTTGACGAAGATGCATTAAAAAAATGTTGGAAGGAGCCTACCAGTGGTATCATAGGTCAATTCCTTTCAAAATTAAAAAAACTTGATGGATGGAATGTTAAAATAATTGATGACTTGATTCGTCAATGCGTTGAAGAGTTATCGATTGGAATGGGGAAGCTCATGCAACCTTTAAGGCTAGCACTTGCGGGTGCTCTAGTCGGGCCTTCAATGCCAGACCTTATGGATGTTTTAGGAAAAGAAGTATGCATCAAAAGATTAGAAAACATTTTGGAGCTTAAACAATTATGACCCAAGATAAATTTATTCAAGACAATTTTATTACAAAAATTATTGATGATGACAATGATTCTGGCAAATGGGGAAATAGAGTGCATACTAGGTTTCCTCCTGAACCCAATGGTTATTTGCATATAGGGCATGCTAAATCAATTTGTTTGAATTTTGGTCTTGCAAAAAAATATAAGGGTAAATGTAACCTTCGATTTGATGATACCAACCCATTAAAAGAGGATTCTGAATATGTAAACTCAATTATCGAAGATGTCAAATGGCTAGGTTTTCAATGGGAAAAAGAGCCGTTATATGCGTCAGACTATTTTGAAAAAATGTATAATTATGCATTGATTTTAATTGAGCAGGGTAATGCATTTGTATGTGACCTTAGCTTCGAAGAGGTTAAAGACCAGAGAGGCACTTTAACTAAGCCCGGCTCAGAAAGTCCTTTCCGGGAAAGGTCAATTAAAGAAAATATAGAGTTATTCCAAAAAATGAAAGAAGGTGAATTTAAGGATGGCGAAAAAACACTTCGCGCAAAGATAGATATGCGTCATTCAAACTTGAATATGAGAGATCCAGTTATGTACCGTATACTGCATTCAAGTCATCATAGGACTGGTAATAATTGGAGTATATATCCTATGTATGACTGGGCACATGGATTAGAGGATTCAATTGAGAATATAACGCATTCTGTTTGTACATTAGAATTCGAAGATCATCGCCCTCTTTATGATTGGTATTTAGATCGTTTAAGTGTTTATCACCCTCGACAAATTGAGTTTGCAAGGTTAAACTTAAACTTTACAATAATGAGCAAACGAAAATTAAAGAGGCTTGTTGATGAGGGGCATGTAGATGGTTGGAGTGATCCTAGAATGCCTACGGTTTCGGGTTTAAGAAGAAGAGGATATACACCAGAATCAATCAAAAATTTTTCTGATGAAATTGGAGTAACAAAAAGAGATGCAATTGTCGATGTTGCTAAATTAGAAAATGCTCTTCGAGATGATCTTAATAAGAAAGCACCGCGAGTAATGGGGGTATTAGATCCTATAAAAATTATTATCACAAATTACCCAAATGATAAAGTTGAATATCTAGATGCAAAAAATAATCCTGAAGATGAAAGCGCAGGTAAACGAAAAATTGCATTTTCAAAAGAAATATTTATTGATAGAAATGATTTTATGGAAGATCCTCCTAAAAAGTTTTTTAGACTGAGTGTTGGTAAAGAAGTAAGATTGAAATTTGCCTACTATATTACTTGCAATGATTTGTTAAAAGATAGCGATGGAAATATAGTCGAATTACATTGTACATATGATCCGGAAACAAAAGGTGGAATGTCTCAGGATGGTAGAAAAGTGAGAGGAACCTTGCATTGGGTGAGTGCAAGTAAATTTATTGAAGCAGACATTCGGTTATATGATAGATTATTTATGGATGAAAATCCTGAAGTCGGAGGAGAATTTGTTAAAAATTTAAATGCTGAAAGCCTTAAAACGATTAAAAATGCAAAGCTTGAAATGTCTCTTGATTCTGCTGATAGTAATTGTATTTATCAGTTTGAAAGAACTGGTTATTTTATCTTAGACAGTAAAGATTCAAAAAAAGAAAATTTAATTTTCAATCGTGCCGTTTCGCTTCGTGATTCTTGGGCAAGGATAAATCGTTGAATCAATATATACGTTGATACTCTTGTACAAACAATACTATATTGGTAGAACAAACAAATAAATGAGGATGCGGAAAACTCTTACAATATTACTTTTTTTAGCTACGCTTGCTGCTAGGCAGCCTATAGTGTATTTCTACGTAATACCTTTTGATAATCTAAAAGATGATCCAACTATTGAATGGATTGCATCAGGTTTATCTGATATGGTTAGTAATAAATTCAAAAATGAACCAGGATTATTGATTCAAAATAAACAAGATCTTGAAATTATAATGAACGATAGATCACTTATGCTTAAACAACCTATATCCTCAAGAAATCTTCTACTTCTAGGGAAATATTCGAGGCAATTAGAAAAAATAAATGTATCCGTTCAATTAATTGACCTAGCAACTTGGGATCAAATAGAGTCAAAGGATATTTCTGCCGAATACAGTGATATAAGTAAAATGAAAAATGAGGTTAGTGATAACATCCGTTCGATGATAACTTCATATCTTCCAAATAAGAAACATAGTGTTGGGGTAGTGTTACCAAAATTTATTGATCCTAAACCTGCTATGACTCGTGATCCAGTAACAGTTAAATCTGAAATGGTAACAAAAAACCTGAGTCGGGAATTTAAAAAACTTGAAGAGTCTATGGATGTTCTTTTAGGTCTAAAAGAAAATCAAAACTTAACATCTAAAAATGATGTAACCCTTTTTGATAACGGTGGTGAGTGGACAATGGATTTTTCTGCAAATCAGTTAGTAGAGGAAGATCCTGACCTAAAACCAAACACTGAATTGCTTAAAGATGTTTTAAATAAATTGATAGATAACCCTTATGATGTTGAAATGAAAAAACCCAGCTTTATTTATCATAAAGATGATGACAGTTATATCACTGTTCAATTTCATGTTACATATTCTCTCAAAGATGAAATAATTAAGGAGATGTTAAACACTCTTCCGTATACAGGGATTGAGCAGAATGGAAGTCTCACAATTTTTTATTTTAGCAAAGAATCATTTAATCTTTCTGATGAGCTAACAAATCGTATCATTTCAGGCAGTCACCGTACCGTTCCTGTAATCAGATTTTTCAACAAAGAAGGTACTCCCATTGTAATAGTCGCTGATACTCCTGAAGAGCAATGGCACTCTAAAAAGAGCAATAAAGTATTATACCTCCCGGAGAACCAGTTTACACCAATGATTCAATTTACAGTTGGCGGATGGTCTTTACAGGTTGCTATGGAGACAGTAAATATTCATGCAAAATATGAATTTATTCTTCCGATGTCAGATGTTGAAAATCTAAGCAATGTTAGTTTGAAGTTTATAAATGAAAATGAATTAAAAAATTTCTTGGAGCCTGTGCTTTAGAATATGAGAAATATAAAATTAATAATTCTTATTTTATCTTTTAACATGATATCTATTTATAGCCAAGATAATGTATCGCTTGGTAAAATCCCAAACATTGATCTAAAATTATTAAATGGGAAAAAAACTACATTATATAAGCTTTTAAAGACTGGTCCTGTTTTGCTTGATTTTTGGGCGACTTGGTGTAAACCTTGTAAGCAAGTAATGAAGCATCTAAACAAATATCATAATGATTACAAAAACCAAGGTCTAACAGTAGTAATGATTAACCAAGACACACCTAGAAGTTTAGGTAAAGTCAAAGCATATATAAATAGTAAGGGTTACGATTTTTTAGTAAGCATAGACCCTAATCAGCAAATCTCAAAAAAGCTAAATGGCCAAATAATGCCAAATCTGATTCTTGTTAATGAAGATGCAACAGTGAAATGGCGACATCAAGGTTATATGCCTGGAGAAGAATTAGAAATTAAAGAACAGATTGAAAGTCTTCTATTGTCCCTAAAAAAGGATTAATTATTCCAACAAAATTTTTATTTTTATCATCATACAACAATGTACAAAAAATTTTTATTAGCGGTTTTCCCTTTTCTTATTCAATCTGAAAAAGACGCCTTCTCAGTTTTTGATTTAGATTTTTGGAATTATAATGCGGGTATCGTCATGAATTTCGGTGATAGCTATGATGACTTTACCTATATGGAAAACCGTATGGATCTTAATTTTTTTAAAAACAATTTCTCAGCATGGTTGCAATATGAATATTCAGATCCTCCAGAATTGGGATTTTCGATTAAAGATTTAAGAAAATACCGAATTGAGTATAGTTCTGGTCCATGGTCAATAAAATATGGTGATATTTATGAGGTATGGGGAAGGGGTTTAGTACTTGCTCAATTAGATGATCAGGGTATTGATTTTGATAATAGTTCTAGAGGCTATCTGATTAATTATCAATCTGACAATATTAGTGTGACTCAAATGAGCGGTGAGACTGTGAATGCTCAACTCGGTGCTGATCTGAGGCACCCTGAGTTTGAGTTTACCCACAATATTGATGCCACGAACATTAATTTTGAGGCTTACCCTTTTAGTTATGGTTTGTCTTTTTTACAGTCAAATGAACTTCATCAATTGAAGCCTCTTGGCGTGATGGATACTGTGGATATTAATCATAGATTGCATGGGGCATATATATCTTGGTTCGGGTCTAATATGGATATTTTTATAGAATACATGGACAAACAATCAAAAAGTAGAACCTTCCAAACTAATTTTTCAGGGCAGGAGATAGAATCACTTACGCCATTAAAAAGAGGTTCAGCTGCTTATTTTAATTCAAATTATTATTTAGGGAACTGGTCTTTGTTCTTTGAATACAAGCGGTATAGTTTTGATAGACTTAATCCTGTTGATACCGATTATATTATAAATAATTATGGTAATAGAATTGATTATCAGGTTATGCCAATTCTATATCGCGAACAAAATCATAGTTTTTTGGGTAGAGCTGCTCATCAAACTAACGCAAATGATGAGCGCGGTTATCAAGTCGAACTATCTGGTGGTTTGTCGAACGGTTTTCAAGTTGTGACACAATTTTCTCATTTAAGTAGAAACGATACTTGGGAATCTATAAGTCCGATTGAATGGAATAGAAAAAACATATCTGGTCTCTTGCCGACAACTAATTTTAGTGCATTACCCTACTTAGAGTTTTATGCTGAACTAAATGGTTATCTTTTAAATAATAGACTGCAGTTTAAAACAGCAATCGGAACAAATGAGGAAGTCACTAAAGTAAATAGGTTTTTCAAAGGTCTCTCTAACACTATTTCAGAAAATTGGACGTATACTGATTCAATTTGGTACGGAGAAGATTGGTTTTATTTAGACTCTCAAATAGTTAGCATGGATACTTCAATAAATCAGATAGAAACTATGCTTTATCAAAAGTCTAAATCATTTACAATTCCCATTGATTTAACACTTTCACTGAAAAATGGTTATTCAGTAGGGCTTGGTCTTGCATATCAAGAAAGATATAAAAACAATGTAAAAAAAGGAAATGCTGGTGGGTTCTATAATTATGCCGACTCTACATGGATATTAAATGATGAGACTAATCCTAATCACTCCAGCAATGAAACTACTAGTAATTACCCAAACGAAACACCTTTTCAAATTAATAGGATGTTTTCATTATCGATTGGTAAAGCTTCAAAGTGGGCACTTACTCTAAACTATGATTGGACAAATGTTCAAGAAATTATTACTATTGACCCAAAGTATAATCCTCTTGAAGCGTTTATATATGGAGACGTAAAATATTTCAAAGGACAGAGAAATGATAATAATCCGCCACCATTTACTAAGAATAAATGGGTGTCTTTAGAATTTTCATATAATCTTTCATCAACTCAGCGGATTTCATTTCTTTATGGGTCTATTCAAGGTGGCTTGGTTTGTAGTAACGGAATTTGTAGAATATTACAACCATTTAACGATGGGCTAAAACTTTCCTACAGTGCCATATTTTAAATTGAAACCGTATTCAAATAATTAAAATTTTAATTTTTCATGACATTGAACTATAAATATATAATCTTATTAAGTATTTAACTTTTATTCATAATTAAAGCTAAATTTCAATATGAAAATCCTTCTCGTTATATATTCACTACTTTTTGTAAGTGCTTTTGGTCAGACATATACTGTAGGCGATTATGTTAACGATTTTTCCGGAGATATCTGTCATAATGGTGATGGTACATGGTCTTACGAGGAAAATGGTAGAGATAGGGTTGTATGGATTAATCTTTTTACCTCGTGGTGACCATCTTGCACTACGGAGGCTCCGCAGGCAGAAGCAGTATTTCAACAATATACAAATGATTCATTAGTCTTAGTAGGGTTCGGTCAAGATTGGAACCAGCCATATAGTTGTAGCAGTTGGGGAACAACTTTCGGTCTTTCCCATCCTATTGTTGATGACGTAAATAATATTTATGGTCTTTTTGGTGTTGGATACATACCTCATAATGTTGTTATAGGTGGCGATGGTGAAGTGCTTTACTCAGACACTGGATACAATCAAGCGGCAATAATAGCTACAATTAATCAAGCGTTAGAAGATTTGCCATCTGATCTTGATGAGGATGGTATCGATACTGATGAAGATAATTGTCCCGAGAATTTTAACCCCCTACAAGTTGATATAGATGAAGATGGTAGTGGGGATGCTTGTGATATTTGCGATAATGTTAATGTCTTTACCACGGGAAACGTAAATGGTGATCTTGACGAGAATAATTTACCGATCGTTAATTTCTTTGATGTTGTCGCCTTACTTGATCACTTTCAGCTCAATGAATCAGAGTTATCACCTATTTCGGAATGCAGGGAGCAGGCTGGGAACATTAATGGTGATAATAATGTTAATATTATTGATGTAGTTAATTTGGTAAACATGGTATTGTTTGATAATATGCCTTCTTTCTTAAACAGCGAAGAACAGGGAAGGTTGGGTTTTTATCAAGAAAAAGAAAATAATTATATTAGTATCGAATCAAATTCAGAAATTGGTGGGTTCCAATTCAGTTTATCTTCTTTAACAAAAATTGATCGTTATTTAGATCAATTGATTCTTCCAGATGGATGGTCAATGACCTACAGTTCTACAAACAATTTTTATAACTTTTATGCCTATGATTTATCTGGAACTAGTTTGGTTAAAAAAATTGACTTAAATATTCCAAGTCAGCACATTTTAAATGTGCAAGATGTTATAATAGCATCAAAGGAGGGCTTTCAGATTAAAGCAAATGTAGAAAAAGAATTTTTTGAACGAGAATTATTATCTCTTCCAAATACCCCAAATATCAATAGTCTTTATCCCAATCCATTTAACCCAATTTTAAATATATCGTATTCTCTGCCAACAGAAACAAACTTATCAGTGGTGGTATACAACATGCTGGGTGAGCAGGTTTCTGTTTTGGTAAATAATGTTTACACCACAGCTGGGTTCCATAGTACTAATTGGAATGCTTCTAAATTCCCGTCAGGAATGTATTTTATAAAAATAGAGACTCCTTCAATTATTGATACCAAAAAAGCATTATTGCTGAAGTAGCAATAAGCTTTAAAAATAGTGTTTAATCACTAATTAATAATTAATGTATCAATCAATATTGATTCATTAAAAAATGTCAACTTCGTAGTGTCTGTATTATTATCATATCTAGTTATTATTTCTACTTTCCCTTGCTGATACAAATCATTATCTAAATTAAAGTATCCTAATGAATAAACTTGTTTATCATTTTGAATAGATAAACTGTTACACTCTTCTATATTGTCATTTGCCTGAATTAAAACAGAATTTATAGAGTTTTCTCCTAATAATTTATTTTGTATTCTGAGGAAAAATGAATTGCTATCCGGTTCGATTATTATCGGTTGATCGATACTTTCAGGTCTAACGAAAAAATTATATGAGAATGTTGTTCCACAAGGAAGTTCTTGAATATCACATTTCAGATTGGTTTCATCAAATATTTTTTCAATCTGAAGGTGGGTTTTAGAATTTGAAAAAAGCATTCCACTTTTCGAGTTAATTAGATAATTAATTGAAGTCTCATGATTATTAATGATTTTTAAGGTATTATAGTTTATTATGGTAAACCTTTTTGTCGAGATTATTCTCTGATTAGTGCTGTCAATTATTTCTGCAAAAAGATCATAATTACCATTCGGAAATAAATTGGTATCCCAAATAGTCTGGTAAATGATGCTATCAGAAGAGCTTGTAGTGTCTAATAAAATTCTATCTTCGAATGCAATAGCTTGATTATTCGTTATTACTAAATAGATTTTCCATATATTTGTAAAATTTTTAACATTTATATAAACGTTCTCTAATCCTGAAACTTCGCTTCGATTATTAGCCGTCGATATACTTAAATAAGAATTTTCACTAATTATTTCGTTTTCATCATCGTTTATTCCACTATTACATGAAATAAAGATAGATAACATAGATGCTATTATGGAAGATTTTGGGGTACTCATTTATTATCTTTTATTAGCCTAATAGGATGACCAATATTTGCACTATCAGGTGCAAGAATAGCATAATTGCTGTTATAGCTAAGCCTAAGAGTCCAATATAATGTATTTGTTGTATCACCTTCATCAAAAGTATTTATGCTCCAAAATGAATACCTTTCTCCAACATTTTTCAAAGTTCCTAGTGAAGCCCTGTAGCCAGTTCCTTTTGCAGAAAAACCTGATTCATTAGTAGCAAATTGATTGGGAAAATTCCAATTTTCATATTCAGTTTCTTTTAATTTACCACTAGCTATAGAATCTCCACCCAGTTGTTCTAATAAGCTTTCTATATCTGATTTTGTTGGGACTCTCCATCCATCTGGAGCTATAAAGTTGTTTAATGCAGCAAGTGGACTGTAAAATACTTGGTCAGTTTGTATTGCTGAATTAGGAATTACTAATTTTGTGCCTATCGAATCAGCTTCTGATATATCAAAATCTGGAATAGGTAGGTTATTATTAAAATTTTTAGTTCTAAGATCTTCACCTAACCAAACTTGATTTCCAATAATAATTGTTCTATATGTTTCACCATTATAGCTCAAGCTCGTGCAAGAGTCTAAACTTATACCCGTGTTACCCGCCACGCAGATATCACAAGGGTTTAAAAAAGAAGTTCCCCCAAGAGTTCCATTGCAATCGGTAGTACACTCTGTCAATCCTGTCCTTCCACCAACACAATTACCGCATTCATCAAAGTAAGCTCCTCCATTTATTACGCTATTACAATCCTGATAATCACCAACATCACAAGAAAAAAACATCGCAAAGGAAAATAGGTACACTTTTTTAATCATAAATATTATTAAAATTTTAGTTTAAAATTAATTTTGAAAATATTAATAGAGCACAATTTATTTTTAACGCAATACAGATAATATTGTTTGTAAATTTAAGGTATTAAAATACTCAATGGTTTTATAAAGATATGCGCCTGTAGCTCAATTGGATAGAGTGTCTGGCTACGGACCAGAAGGTTAGGGGTTCGAGTCCTCTCAGGCGTACTTCACATAAATCCGTTATTTTTTTTTAGATTTTTATTATTTTTTTAGGGTTTAAGTAGTTTTTAGTAACTCATTTTTATTTTTGTAAGAAATGGTTCTTTTGAAATAACTATAAATAGATTTAACTCTTCTGAGGTTCATAATAGATTTTTAAATTATTTTCATCAAATATGAAGAAGTTTTATTTAATAATCTTTTATTTTTTATTTATTATCCCTTCAACAAAAGCAAATAATAATCGTTTAAAACCTGTATCTCAAAATTTTATAAAAAAGATACATAACGAATTAAATTATTTTAGAATTGAGTGTGAGCCAACTTTTACACAGATTGCCACAAACAATAATAATTCTGTACTAACCATAAGAGTTAATAGCAGACGAAACAATTATGAGGAAGTAATTATTACCAGCCTCGGCTCAATTGGAAGATTTCTTGAAAACCAAATGAATTATGCTATTAAAAATAATTCTATTACCTATACGCCATCAATCGTAACAATAGATTGTGTAACGCCAATAGGCAGGGAAGAAATAGTTTTATCAGCTTCTATAAATAGTAAAATTTTAATTCAATTTGGAGAGGGTACATTATCCGCAATTGAAATATGGGATATGATTAGAGAACCTATTGCTTCTTCTTTTAATTATAATGGTATGGGTATTTCCTCAGATTTATTTATAGCAGATATAGATTTTGAAAATATGATTTCGACTAGAATTGCTTTGGAAGGAAAAAACAATCCAAGACTCTCCTCAATAATAAATACAGCATTAAAAGCAAGTTGGGTTCCGGGTCTCGAATCAAGACTTGAAGGCATGCTTGTTTCACATTTACAAGAAAATCATTCTAATCTGATGCAAAAAGTAATGGGACATAAGTTAAATGATGAGCAAATGTTACGTATTGGTAAACAATTTTTTATTCAAATCCAAAAACCATATTTACAAATAAAACAATCTCATATCAGAGACTCATTAAAGTATGTATGGAAAGGAAATTTATATCCAATAGCTCTAGACAATTTTTATGATAAGTATAGGAAAAAGCATGGTCTTTAAAATTATATCGCTCCGGCTATTTTTTTATTAAAGAAGATGCAAAAATGAAACTGAAACTATTTATTTCTTTTCTTAGTATAGTCTTGATTGTTTCAAATGTCGCCTGTAACCATTCAAATCAAAAATCTACCTTTCAAGTAGATAAGTTTAAAAATATTATTAATCGTACTGGCTCGCCTGAATATATGCGAGATTATGACTTTGATAATCATCAGCGCTTTAATCCATTTTTTGATTATGGTGCCTGGCATGGCCATTTGTTACCAGACAATGAGGAAGGTATTGGTGGTTTTCCCGGTGTTGCTCTTCTTACAGAAGAATACATTAATTTTATGGCGAATAACTTTGATCGTTTAAGTGTGTATAAAAATGGACAGAAAGTGAAATTTACAATGAAAGCTTACAGTATTCCTGGGGCATTGATTCAAAACTTAACCTCCAAAAATATAACCATAAAGATGGCATTGCGCTTTGCTTCAAAACGAACTTCTCTATTAGAAACTAAAATTATTACAAATAGTCCACTTGAGTTGGTTTGGGATGGTGAACTGTTAGAAAATTACCATGCTAAAGAAGGTGTATCTCAATCAACTAAAACTATCGCTCAGGTTTACCCTGATTATAATCGCAAAATTTTAGTAACTGATAATGGATTGAAAGTGACTTTTGGCAAGGTACGCTCAGTCTGGGATTTACTGACATCAGGCGATTCGGAATATCAAATCCATAAAACTCTTCCAATAGAAACAACGATTAATGATCTTAAATTTTTATCAAAGGCAAATATAGATGGTAGTACCACCATCTATACGACCTATTCCCACGTTTTGACTGCTGAAGAAAACAGAGCAGAACAAAGTATCGTTCTAGATATTCTCAAAAATCCACATCAATACATTATAGCGTCACAAAAACGTTGGGAAAACTATCTTTTAAAGGGATTGAAAAACTCAAATGCCGATAAAGAGCTAGAGCGTGTTGCTGTAAAAGCGATTGAAACCTTAAATGGCAATTGGAGAGGGCAGGCCGGAGTGATGGAATTTGATTCTGTAACTCCGTCCGTCACAGCTCGATGGTTCTCAGGTAATCAGACTTGGGCATGGGATACCTGGAAACAGGCTTTTGCAATGGCGCATTTTAATTCTGATGTTGCCAAAAACAACATACGCGCGATGTTTGCGTATCAAATTCAGGCTAATGATTCTATTCGTCCCTGGGATAAAGGCTTTGTCCCTGACTTAGTTGCTTACAACCTAAGCTTTGATAGAGGTGGCGATGGCATTAACTGGAATGAGCGTAACACAAAACCTAGTCTTGCCGCTTGGTCTGTCATGGAAGTATATAAAACCACGGGAGACAAAACTTGGTTGGAAGAGATGTATCCTAAATTAGTGGCTTATCATAACTGGTGGTTGAATAATCGAGATCATAATGGTAATGGTGTGGTTGAATATGGAGCAACCCTTGATAAAGCTCACAATACGTCTAGTGGAAAAATATTGTTTATTGTAAAAAATGACGATAGAGAACAAATTTATGCAGGTTTGGATAAGTACAACGATATTTTGAAAAACGGTCAGAATGATCAAATAAAAATACCTGTTCAAATAGCTGCATCTTGGGAGTCTGGCCGCGATGAGGCAGCTGTCTTTGGTTTTATTAGTGATAATCAATTGGAGGCTTATATCTCGCAAGGTGGTAACCGTAGTGATTGGGACGTCTACTTTGCTCAAAATCTCTCAGAAAATGGCACATTATTGGGCTATTCATTAATGCAGGAGTCTGTTGATCAGGCCAGCTATATGTATAGCGAAAAACAGTATCTTGCAGAAATATCAGATTTACTTGACAAGCAGAAAGAGGCCAAAGATTACCGTGCAAAAGCAGCTGTACTGTCACAATACATCAATACTTGTATGTATGATACAGTAACTGGATTTTTCTACGATATCCGTATTGAAGATAAAACGCTAAGTAATGGTTGTGCTGGAAAACCAATTGTAGAGCGTGGTAAGGGTCCTGAGGGATGGTCACCATTATTTAATGGTGCAGCAACTCAAGAAAATGCTGAAGCAGTAGTTAAAGTAATGAAAGACACGAAAGAGTTCAATACTTATATACCACTTGGTACGGCTGCGTTATCAAATCCAGCATTTGGACCAGATATATACTGGCGTGGAAGGGTGTGGATAGATCAATTCTATTTTGGTTTGAAAGGTATGGCGAAATATGGTTTTAAAGAAGATGCAGAAGAAATGGCTCGCACATTTTTTGATAATGCAGATGGATTGGTTCAGGATGACCCAATTCGTGAAAACTATAACCCTTTGAATGGTACACAGCAAGGAGCACCAAATTTTTCTTGGAGCGCAGCGCACCTATATATGCTATATAACGATTTTTTTACTGATGATTAAGTTAAAATAAGAGGAGTTAAATTTGTCTCTTAGACTGATTTTTAATAATTAATTTGGTTTATTATTTAATAAACCCATAAGATATATTTTTAAATGATTATATAGTTCATTGTAAAAATCTGGAACAACATAATCCGCACCAGAAAGTTCTAAAGCTTTCCTTTGAATATCATCAGGATCTGCTACAGGGAGAATGCCAACTGAAAAATAATATTGCGCTTGTACGAAACTAATTATATCATCCTGCTTAAGATTAGGAAAAGCTTGTTTAATAATGTAATGCATTGGTTCAAGATTTTTAAAAAACTTTGATTTAAATACTGCGAGTTTTTCTAGACTTACATTTTTTTCAATTACAAATGGAAGAAGAGTAAATAATTGGATTAATCTTTTATGTTTATAAGTCGTTTTACACCAAAGTTCTAAAAAATCATCGATTTCCATATTATTAATGGTCTTTTTTTGTAAATCATTTATCCATTTTCCTGAGTCCCTAATAATAATTTCAAGAAAAATTTCCTCTTTTGTAGAAATATATTTATAAATATTTGCTCGAGTGAAAGACGTGTCTTTTGCAATGTCTTTAATTGTTATTTCGGCATAAGATTTCTTTTCAAATAAATGGATAGCGGAATGGATAATCTCATTCCACCTCTTAGCTTTATTATTTTTATTTCGAGCTCTTTTAAAATCCATCTTTAAACTTACAAAAAAAAATGATAAAATAGTTAGTATAAGTAACGCGGTGTTATTAATTTAAGTAACACAACGTAACTAACAGGAAAACAATATAAATGCGTGATTCATATAAAAAACCAGTTTTGAAAAGTTTATACTTTAATCAGGAAGTAGACAGGATACCATCTCTTAAAGGTAAAACAATTGCAATTACTGGTACAACTTCAGGTACTGGATTCATTGCGGCTAAAATAGTAGCTGAAAAAGGTGCCAGGACACTATTATTAAATAGAAAAACTAATCGATCAAATAAATCATATGATTTATTGAAAGAGCATTACCCAAAGGCTAATATTGTTAATATTGAGTGTGATTTGCAGAGTTTCAAATCAGTAAAAAAAGCTGCAAAAACAATTACTGATCTATGTAATGATGGGCTTGATGTCCTTTGTAATAATGCAGGAGTAATGGCTCTTAAAGACCAAGCAACAATAGATGGGTTTGATATTCAGATGCAAACAAATCATTTATCACATTTTTTGCTTACAAAAGAACTATTACCATTATTAGAAACAGCAGCAGAAAAAAGAGGTGAAGCTAGAATAGTAAATCACACTAGTATTTCACGTTACGGTGTTAAAAACCTTGAGTCTAAATATTTTGAAAAAAGAGGTGGCATTTTAGGTGGGAATGGATCAAATATATTAAATAAAATATTATTGGGTATGATTCTAATAAATCCTCGATGGTATAGATATTCACAAACAAAACTTGCAAATGCGGCTTTTACAGCTTGTCTACACGAAAAATTACAGGCCAAAAATTCAAAAATAAAAGCACTTATCGCTCACCCAGGTCTTGCTATGACAGACCTTCAAGATACTACAATTAAAGATGGAGGAATGGGAGCATTTATGACTGGGAAAATGATGGGTGGAGGTCAAACAATGGAAGATGGAGCGATAGGTATAATAAAATGTATTGGTGATTCTGATGCAATGTCTGGTGATTTTTATGGCCCAGGTTCTGGTAAGATGGATATGAAAGGACCTGTCGTAAAATTTGGACTAGAAGAATTTTATGATAATAGGAAGACTAAGGATTTATTGTGGACTAAAAGCTGTGAGGCTATTGAATTAGATTTTAAAATTGAATAATAGATATAAAGCTATTTTTGACCTTTCATTAGCAACCATCCTTCATTTTGGTCAATTATACTTATTACCATTTCGTTTCTAAAAGTGTCAATGATCGAGGATGCTTGATCTTCAAGAATTCCACTTAGAATTAACGTTCCTCTAGGTTTTAAACTTGATATTAGTTTTTCCTTTAGTTGTATAATTGTATTTAATAAGATATTTGCAACAGTAAGATCATAATCTTTTTTTTGAACATAAGTATCAGAATGAAAAAAATTAACGTTGGATGAGTTAAGTGATTTGTTTCTTTCTGCATTCGCTAGTGCTTGGTGATCATTGTCAATGCCATCAATTTTTGAACACCCCAGTTTTGCTGCGGCTATTGATAATATACCTGAGCCACATCCATAATCAAGTAGTTGATAATCTGGTTTAATATTCTTCTCAATCCATTTTAAACAAAGTTTTGTCGTTGGATGTGACCCTGTTCCAAACCCTGAACCAGGTTCTATAATAATTGAAACTCCATTTTGATTTTTATCAACGACCCATGGAGGTACTATTGTCAAATCATTGGTTATTTGAATTTCTCTAAATTGACTTTTTGAATATTGAATCCAGTCTCGATCTTCAAAAATCTCTTCATTCAATACTTCAATTATATCACTATCAAGTTTTTTACATATTTCTTCATTGATCGTATAGGAATCGACAGAAGCAGATGTCAGTAATCTAATTAAATGAGTTTGCCCATTAAGGTCCTGGATAGTCTCATTTTCATCAAACCAACGAGAATCAGCCTCATCTGTCCTATCTAAAATTGTAATAGAAAGTACTCTATTTATTTCTGAAATCTTTTCAGAAATTTCATTTAAGTCACCTTCCGGTATGTTAAGCGTTATATTTTTCCAAGCGGGCATATGATGTAAATTATATTATTATGATTAAGCGAGAAACATTAAAAACAGAACAACAAAATAAAAATTCATTAGAAATAGACCAGTTCACAATTCCTAAGATACTTGAGACGATAAATAAAGAGGATCAAAAAATTGCTTTTGCTGTTAATGAAGTTCTGTCTGATGTAGAGGAAGTTGTTTCGTACGCAAAATCTAGCCTCAGTAGCGGAGGAAGAGTTTTTTATGTGGGAGCTGGGACTAGTGGACGGCTAGGTGTACTAGATGCCTCAGAGTGTCCACCAACTTATTCTGTTCCAAAAGACTGGTTCATAGGCGTTATCGCAGGTGGGGACAGAGCATTGCAAGAATCTATTGAAGGAGCTGAAGATGATAAAGCTCAAGCTAAAACAGATTTATTAGATTTTGACATAAATTCGAAGGACACATTAATAGGCATAAGTTGTAGTGGTGCTGCAAGATATGTTATATCCGCTCTAGAACATGCAAAAGGAAAGGGGGCTAAGACAGCTTATTTGATTACTAACCCTACTCCTTTTTTATCGGCAGAGGTAGACACAGTTATTGCTGTTGATACCGGGCCTGAAATAATAGCAGGATCAACCAGAATGAAGGCTGGAACAGCAACGAAGATGATTCTAAACATGATATCAACAGCTACGATGATTTCTATGGGGAAAGTCTATGGTAATCTTATGATAGATCTAATGGCGGTGAATGATAAGCTAGTAGATCGAGGCACTAGAATTATTCAACAAGTCACAGGCCTTGATTATGATGCGTCAAAAGAAGCTTTATTTGAAGCGAATAAATCTGTAAAAGTTGCAATTGTAATGATTTCAAATTCTTGTGATTATGTCAAAGCGCTCGAACTAATTAAAATGGCCAATGGCTCACTGCGAAATGCTATTAATAAATAACATATAAAAAGGTTATTAGTTTGGAAAATATCTATTATTATATCATTATATCGACAATTGTGTTTGAGTATGTAATCTCAAGCGTGAGTTCTTTTTTAGATTTAGGTAATATAAATCCAGACATACCAGATCATTTTAAAAAAGCATATGACAAAAAAAAATATGCCAAATCACAGGAGTATTTAAAGACTAAAACTAAATTCAGTTTAGTTTCAAGCACGTTTAGTATTGTTCTTATTTTTCTAGTGATACACTTAGGTATTTTTGGAGTACTTAATGATTTTGTTAATTTGCAGACAGATCATTTCATTTTGCAGGGCCTTTTCTTTATAGCAATAATTTATATTTTTCAAGATATCATTAGTCTACCATTTTCTCTCTACAGCACATTTGTCATTGAAGAAAAGTTTGGTTTTAATAAGACCACCTTTGGTTTATTTATATCTGACAAAATAAAGGGATATGCAATTTTCATTGTAATTGGTTCAATAATTATCACTCCAATATTGTATTTATTTCATGAATATGAAAATTTTGGATGGTTAATAGCATGGTCATTACTTACGCTATTTATGATTGCTGTTCAACCCTTATTCATTCACGTTATTTCACCAATGTTTAATAAATTTACACCATTGGAAGATGGTGAGCTTAGAACAGCAATAGAAAAATATACTACCCAAGTAGATTTTCCTCTCGCTCGTATAGATATTATGGATGGCAGTAAGAGGAGTGCGCATTCGAATGCATATTTTAGTGGCTTTGGTAAATCACGTCGAATAGCAATTTTTGATACTTTAGTTGAAAAACATACGAACGATGAAATTGTTTCAGTAGTGGCGCATGAAGTGGGACATTACAAATTAAAGCATATAATACATGGGACAATTATTGGCATCATCGAAACTGGTATTATGCTTTTTGTTTTTAACTTCGTAATGAATGATTATGCGCTATTTAGAGTCTTCGGTGTAGATAATTTATCTGTTCATGCTGGTCTCATATTCTTTTCCATGTTGTATGCCCCAGTTACAATGATTACTTCAGTTATTTCTAATGCTATATCAAGAAAAAATGAGTTTGAAGCAGACTACTATTCTTTGCAAACAACGAAAAATAAAG
This sequence comes from bacterium, assembly GCA_018645565.1. GTDB lineage: Bacteria > Fidelibacterota > Marinisomatia > Marinisomatales > UBA1611 > TMED80. The sequence continues at coordinate 21,460 of JABGWJ010000166.1, forward strand.
AAGCCTTGACCAGTATGTTAGTAGGTTTAGCCGCTAATAATTTATCTCATTTAACTCCACATCCATTCAAAGTGTTCTTGTCTTACAGCCATCCTCCAACTATTGACCGTATTAAAGCTATAATATGATTCGACGTCATCTATGGGAAAAATGGAATGATTAAAAGCCTGTTATTTATAATAAAAGAGATGATCAATAGATTAAATCGTATCATATTTTTAATTTCATAATTGATTAATTTATTCGCTGTCAATTAATTCTTTTAGGAAGTGTTAATTTTATAGAATTTTCACAAATTTCAAAAAAATTATAAATACTAAAAATCCACAACCAAATAAACTAATTAACACTTTTTATGATTTATATTAAATTTTTCTTTGTTCTGTTTTTTTTAAGTATTGTCACTTACGGCAACAGCAATAGTCAAAAAAAAATTAACCCTGATTCATTAAGGTATAAAATTGCCTATACGTCCAGATGTGAGAATGCACCGATTGTTGATGGTATTCTTGATGATGCCTCTTGGGCTGAAGCGATACCGTTAGAGGATTTCCATCAAATTGAACCAATTGAATTTGGGGTGCCATCTGAAAAAACAACAGTTAGAATTTTACATGATGATAATGCAATTTATATAGCTTTTGAAAATTTTGATTTACAGTCCGATAAAATTAGAGCACCTCTCACAAGAAGAGACGCATACATGGATGGTTTTAATAATGCAGCTGATTTCGTTGGACTTGCAATTGATTCAAGGAATGATGACTATAATGGTAAATGGTTTGGTATAAACGCAGCGGGAGTAAAAATTGATGTTAATGTATCTGGCCAAGAGGACTATGATAGAAGTTGGAATGCAGTTTGGGATGCTGCCGTTTCAAAAAACGATAGTGGCTGGGTTGCGGAGGTAAGAATTCCATTTTCTGTTTTTCAATTTGAGAATAAAAAAGATATGGTTTGGGGCATATCATTTAATAGGCATATTCATAAAACTCAGGAAGAAGTCCTTTGGCCAGGGCGACAAAAATCTCATGTTGGTATAGTGTCATCGTTTGGTGTTTTAAAAGGATTAAATGATATTCCTGAACCAAAAAAGGTAGAAATAGTACCCTATGGTTTATCAAATTTTGGTGAAGAGAAAAATAATTTAAATTATGGTTTGGACTTACGCTATGGACTGAGCTCAAATGCCATAATTAATGCGACGATTAATCCTGATTTTGGTCAAGTGGAGGCAGACCCTTCTGTTTTAAATCTTAGTGCATTTGAGACATTTTATGATGAGAAAAGACCGTTTTTTTCTGAAGGAGCTAGTTTTTTTCAACATAAATTAAATTTATTTCATTCAAGAAGAATTGGATCTGCTCCAAGCTATTTTGAACCAGATAGTGGTGATCTAGAAAACTTATCAGACAATACTACTATTATAGGTGCGCTCAAACTACTTGGATCCACGATGTCTGGATGGAATTATGGAATAATAAATGCTATAACATCTGAGGAAAGTGCAGATTTAATTAATTCAAATAATAAAAAAGAAAGTTTTCTAGTTGAACCTCAAACCAATTATTCTGTGGGTAGAATTGAAAAATCAATTATAAATAAATTTTCAAGAGTTGGTTTCATGGCTACCGATGTGTCCAGGAAAAACATTAAATCATCTAGTGTGGCAGGGATTGATTGGAAGATTGCTTTGCTGAACAATAGGCTGTTTTCTAACGGGCAAATAGTCAGTTCAAATACAAACGAAAAAGGTAATGCCTATAGATTTAACCTTGGATATAAAAATCCTAAATGGTGGGAAGCTAGATTTTGGCATGGACGTTATGATGACAATTTTGATATCAATGATATTGGATATCTGAAAAGAAATGATCTATCTTTGGCAGGAATGATGGTTAAGCTTAGACAGCAAGAACCTATTGGCTCAATCTTGGGAAGTTCAATGGAGCTAAAATTAAAACAAGAATGGAATGGCGATAATGTGGTCCTGGAAGATATTATCGAGCTTGAAACATGGACTTTATTAAAAAATTATTGGAGATTTGGTACTTGGTTCGAATTTGAAAAATCAGCTTATGATGATGAGGATATTTTTAGGGATGATCGTGCTTGGGTTTATGCTACAGAAAAACTAAAGTTTTATGGATTCTGGCTTAAATCAGATAGAAGAAAAAAAATAATTCTTTCTATTGATGCTGGTGGCGGTGATGCTAAGCGCAGAGGTAAAGGATATTTTACTGATTTTAGTATTATTTATAAACCCCTTGATCCTTTAAATATTGAAGCTGTATTTAAAAAGCAAATAACTCCTAAGTATATGCAATATGTTGACATTTTTGAAAATGATGGAGAAATATCTCGAATTTATTCAAATTCAAAACAAGTCACCGAACAACTTCAACTTCGTTTAAACTGGACATTCTCACCAGATTTAACTTTTGAAGGGTATTACCAGCCTTTTTATGCAGATATGAAGTATAATAATTACAACAATTTATTAGCTCCAAAAACGATGGATTTGGAATCATTTGATTATCTGGGATTGTATGAAAATCCAAATTTTAAAGTAGAAAATAAAGTTGGCACATTTGTTCTTAGGTGGGAGTATAACCCAGGTAGTACATTATTTGTTGTTTACAATATTAATGAGAATAGGTATTATTCGGAAAACGATAAAGAATGGACAAATAGCTCAGCAAATGCTTTTGTAATTAAACTAAACTATTGGATGAAAAAATAATAGCTTATTAAATATTGGGGATATTAATGATTGATAAAGATAATACCATAAACAGCTTAAAAAATATTGTTCAAGATTTTGTTGATGAAAGAGAATGGTCACAGTTTCATAATGCAAAAAATTTATCAATGGCGCTTGCTATTGAAGCCAGCGAATTAATGGATATTTTTAAGTGGGACACACCTAAGTCATGTGAACAAAAAATGTCCAATAAGGAATCAAGACAGGATGCCATTGATGAGTTAGCGGACATAATTATATATGCCATTGCCTTTGCAAATAAAAATAACATTGATATATCAAAGGCAGTATCAAAAAAAATGATTAAAAATAGAATCAAATATCCTACAGATAAGTTTAAAGGGAATTTCTAAAATCTTAGGTTTAAGTATTCAAATCATCGGTGAATAAAATTTATTTTAGATACATCATTTATTTATTTGTTATTTCATTTACACTATTAATTGGTAATCAAAAAACGTGTAAAGCCTGTAACAAAGATCTAAGTGCTCAGTATCTAATTCATAAAGGAAATTATTACCATCATACTTGTTATGATAAATACATCCAGATTTATTGTGATCAATGTGGAAAAAAAATAGATGGTTCCTACAATACATCGAAAGATAAAAATTATCATAAAACTTGTTACCAGCAGTTCATTCAAAAAAGGTGCGAGGAGTGCAGTGATATAATTAGTGGTATATACACTATTCATGAGGAGAAAGAATATCATGAAAGTTGCTATGTCGAATATATCTTACCAAAATGTGATGTATGCCATCAGCCAGTAGAAGATAAATATATCAAGGACTTTTGGGGCAACTATTATCATGCATATCATGATAAAAAAATGCCGAGTTGTGATAATTGCAATAGACTCATTTGTTCTCCCTTAACAAATGGAGGATACTCAATAAATAGTAATCGATTTGTATGCAACCTCTGTAAACCGGAGGTCATAAATAATAAGTTTCAATTAAGAAAGGTTTTAAACAATGTTTTAGATATTCTCAAAACAGTTGGGGTAGTCAATCTGCCAACAGATCTACCGATAACATTAATTGATAGCAGAGAAGAACTTATAAGAATGTCAGGAAATAGATTAGGAAATATTCAAGGATATACTAATTATGAAGAAAGTTCAATGGCAGGTAGAATTATTGATCAAAAATATCATATTTATATTTTATCAAATTTGCAGGAAGAGATTTTTAAAGCTGTGTTAGCTCATGAGCTATTTCACGTATATCTTTTTCAGAATAAATTAGATTTAAGATCAGATATTAGGGAGGGTTTTTGTAATTTAGGATCTAATTTAATTTATCAACATTATGGATCTGAGCTAAGTAAGTACAGGATAAAAATGATGAATGAGAGCATGGATCCTGATTATGGAATAGGGTATAAAAATATGAAAGAAAAATTAGATGATATTGGTTGGAAGAGATTATTAAAAAAACTTCCTAGATTTTAATATTCCAATCTCTTTCTAGAATATTCATAAATAATCATACCTATTTTAAAAAAAATAATTTTAAGGAATAAAAAGTCATGAATGTAAATCCATATATTTTTAGAGAATATGATATTAGAGGAAAAGTTGTTGATGATTTTCCACCTGAAGTCGTTGTGGCGTTAGGTAAAGCTTTTGGGACTCTTGTTAAGCGATCAGGAGGCAGAGAGATAGCAATAAGCGGTGACATAAGATTAACAACTCCAGATTTAATCAATTATTTTAAAGAAGGTACTTTATCAACAGGGGTAGATGTGATCAATATAGGCATTGTCCCTACACCAGTAAATTATTACAGTCTTTTTAAACTAGATGTAGCTGCGTCTGTTCAAATAACAGGCAGTCATAATCCACCTGAATTCAATGGTTTCAAGCTTTCGTTACACAAAAAACCGGTTTATGGTGATCAAATTCAATTAATAAAAAACTTTATAATCAATTTAGATTTTGACAGTGGAGAAGGTTCTGAGACCAGATACAAACTTCTTCCTGAATATAATAAAATGATTAAAAATAAGATAAAAATTGATAAGAAGATGAAAGTTGTTATGGATTGTGGTAATGCAGCAGCAGCTATAAATGCCCCAGCAATATTTAAAGATCTTGGAATAGAGCTTAAAGAACTTTTTTGTGAACCAGACGGTACATTTCCTAATCATCATCCTGATCCGACAGTTGAAGAAAATCTAAAAGATTTAGTAATGGAAATGAAATCTGGGAAATATGATGTTGGAATTGCTTTTGATGGAGATGCTGACAGGCTTGGTGTCGTTGACGAGACTGGTGATATCATATGGGCTGATCAGTTACTCGCGATACTAATATCAGAAATTATTAAACCTGGAGATGAAGTTATTTTTGATGTAAAGTGTTCAAAAGCTCTGGAAGACATGATTCTTAAGTATGGTGGGAAGCCAATAATGTGGAATACCGGACACTCGCTCATAAAGAATAAAATGTCAGAAAGTAATTGCAAGATAGGCGGTGAGATGAGTGGACATATTTTCTTTGCAGATGATTACTTTGGCTATGATGATGCAATTTATGTCGCAGGACGACTAATACAATTATTATCTAATTCTGGAAAAAAATTATCAGAACTAAAAGCTGCTATTCCTAAATATTTCTCCACGCCTGAAATACGTTTGGAGGCAGAATCAGATGAGAAAAAATTTGAAATTGCTAAAAGAGCAGAAGAGTATTTCATTGAAAATTATGAATGTATTACGGTAGATGGTGTAAGAGTAAAGTTTGATGGAGGTTGGGGTTTAGTTCGAGCTTCAAATACTCAACCTGTTATTGTTTGCAGATTTGAAGGTGATACTCCTGAAAATATGAATCATATTCAAAAAACGATATTAAATAAGTTAAAAGAATTTGGAAATCTCAGAGCTGGCTCACATTAAATGAGTGATTTATCTCAGCTTATTGATTTTATTCGGAAAGAATTTAATCATTCACTTAAATCTTTTCCTTTACCAGGATCGCCTAAATACCTTTACAACCCCATTAAATATTCTCTAGAAAGTAAAGGAAAAAGGTATCGGCCTATCATAGTACATTTGGCTGGAAGAAGTTTTAAAAGTGATCCTGATGAATTAATGAAGATCTCTTTAGGTATTGAGTTATTACACAATTTCACACTAATACATGATGATATTATGGACTCTGATGATATAAGAAGAAATGTTCCTACTTTGCATAAAAAATTTGATGTTCCTTCAGCAATTTTAGCAGGAGATGGTATTTTCACTATTAGTCAATTAATTTTAATCAGTTTGGAACATAATTCGACTAAACTCTTACAAAAATATAATGAGGTGGTGCTTGAAATTTGTGAGGGCCAGGCGCTTGATAAAGAATTTGAAGATCAAGCAGAAATTGAGCTTGATGCTTATATTGATATGGTAAAGAAAAAAACAGGCGCATTATTAGGAGCCTGTTTATGTCTACCGGCTATAATGCATGGTGAATCATCTGAGAAAGTTGAAAAGCTATATAATGTGGGTAAATGTTTAGGAGTTGCCTTTCAATTGCAGGATGATATTCTTGAAATTTTTGGAGATGAAAAAGTTATTGGTAAAAGCTTAGGTAGTGATATTATTGCAAATAAAAAAACTGCGATTGCATTGATTGCTAATAAGATCAATAGCGATGAATGGAATAATTTAATAAGTGAATTTGATGGTAATAATTTAGAAAAAATTCGTAATTTTTTGTCAGATAATGGTATAAATAGTGAAGTTAAAAATCTTACGAATACTTACTTTCAATCTTCTTATGAATCATTACTAAAACTTGGATTTAATCAAGATAGTGAAGTATACAGGTTTTTTAAAATTATTCAAGGGCGGCATTTTTAATGAAAACAATAGATAAAGACAATATGTTTCAATCAATTTGGGATTTTCCTGAAAATATAATTGATGCATTAAAAATTAGTGAAGAAATAAAAATTAAAAATGATTACGAAAATGTAAATAAAGTCATCGTTGCAGGTATGGGAGGCTCCGCTATAGGAGGTGATGTTGTAAACTCATTAATTAAAGAGGATATTAACATACCTTTTATTGTTAATAGAGGATATAATCTCCCTGCATGGGTAGATAGTTCAACATTAATTATATGTTCCTCATATTCAGGCAATACAGAAGAAACTCTATCTATTTTAGAAAAAGCAAACTCCATAAATGCCAAGGTAATAGGTATCACAACTGGAGGAAAGTTAGAAACGCTCTGCGGAAAATATGATTATGATAAAGTTTTGATACCATCTGGTTTACAACCTCGAGCAGCCCTGGCATTTTCTTTCATACCTTTATTATGTGTCCTGAAAAAAGTTGGTGTTATCAATACTGATATTGAACCTTGGCTTCATTCTGCCGCAAAATTAATAAAATCAAAAAGAATTGAATACTCGGAGAATGAAGGTAAAAACCCTGTTTGGGCTCTAGCTAATAAGATTTATAGCAAATTACCAATTATATATGCGGACTCTGATGGCCTTGATACTGTGGCCATAAGATTAAAAGGTCAAATTTGCGAAAATAGTAAAATCTTAGCATACCATAATATTTATCCAGAAATGAATCATAATGAAATTGTAGGATGGCATAATAATGCCGAATATTTTTCTAATTATTTTGTTTTATGGGTGATGGATAAAGACATGAATGAAAGAAACAAGTCTAGACAATCTATTATATCGAATATTCTTTCTAATCTAAAAGTTAAACAAGAAATAATTGAAGTAGAGGGAGATGGTTTTAAAGAACGATTCTTACTATTGATACATTATGGGGATTGGTTAAGTTATTGGTGTGCAATTATGCATAATACAGATCCTAGTCCTGTCAAAAACATACAAGTTCTAAAAAACAAATTATCAAAAATATAATGATACCAGTAAAAGTAGAAAAAATATCATACCACCCTTCAAGTAGAAGCTATGCAGTTCTCCTTAAGGATGAGCGTAGTGATCTATTTTTACCAATATTGGTAGGTTCATTCGAAGCTCAATCTATAGCTTTGGCGATAGAAGTAGTAGATACACCAAGGCCATTAACTCATGATTTGATTTGTGATTTAATTACTAAGGTTGATGGGAAATTATTGGCGGTAAATATTTCAAAGTTGAATGATGGTGTTTTTTATGCTAGCTTAAAATTAAGTGGTGATAATTTTGGTACAAAAACAATAGATGCTAGGCCAAGCGATGCGATATCTATTGCGCTAAGGCTAAATGCGCAAATTTATGTCACTGCAGAAGTTATTGAAGAGGCCGGTGTTGGCGAGGATGAAGTAATTTCAGATAAACAAAATATACTTCCAAAATATTCAGTTGAAGATTTAGAAATTAAATTAAAAAAAGCGGTTGAGGAAGAAGAGTACGAAAAAGCCGCAAGAATTAGAGATAAATTAAAAGATTTAGAATCATCTTAAAAAGGAGCATCAAGTTGCTCTAATGCAACTTTTGCTGCTATCTGCTCTGCAGATTTTTTATCAAGTCCCATACCCGTTGGAAAGCATCGGTCATCAATTTTCACCTCAATTTCAAATGTTTTTGAGTGATCTGGTCCTGAAATGTCCTTAACATTAAAAGACGGGCTACCAATGTCCTTTATGTGGCAATATTCTATTAGTTTTCCTTTATAATTGGTAGACTTCCATGCCTCAGTTCTATGAGCCCATATGGTATCTAGAATTAAATTTCTGCAAGGAGAGATTCCTCCATCTAAATATATCGCACCAACTATAGCTTCAAAGAGATTTGCTTGCTGTTTCTCTGCTATTTTTTCAATTTTCATATCAACACTTGACTCAATAACAATATGGTCAATAAGGTCGAGCATTTTACTTATTTGTGCTAAAAATGATTTTCGTACCAGTGAAGCTCTTTTTTGGGTAAGAAGTCCTTCATCACCCTCTGGGAATTCTCTCATTAATTCTCGACTAATTATAATGTCGATTACAGTGTCGCCTAAAAATTCTAATCTTTCATAGTTTTTTCTTGGAGAAGCAGTAATACTTTTGTGCGTAAATGCTTGAACTAAATATTCACGATTGTGGAAGAGGTAATTTATTTTTTTTTCAACAGGAGATAGGTGGTCGTCTGATTTTAGTATATTTTTTAATTTATATAATAAACTCAATTATATTTCCTGAAACAAAGCACAGCATTATGTCCGCCAAACCCAAATGTATTTGATAAAGCTGCATTGATTTTATGAGCAACTGATCTATTTGGAGTATAGTCCAAAGTACACTCAGGGTCTGGGTTGTTGTAATTTATGGTTGGAGCTATTCTTTCATTCATTATTGATTTAACTGTGGCTACAGCCTCTAGTCCACCAGCTGCTCCTAGTAGATGGCCAGTCATAGACTTTGTAGAACTAACTTTTAATTTTGAAAGACTGTCTTTAAATAAGTTTCCAATGGCTTTTGATTCATTTTTATCATTAAATGGAGTTGATGTTCCATGTGCATTTATATAATCAATATCAGCAGATGAAATACTTGAGTCTTCTAGAGCTCTATTCATTGCTTTAAAAGCTCCAAGGCCCTCAGGAGCTGGTTGCGTAATGTGGAATGCATCGTCTGAAGATCCATAGCCAGCTATTTCAGCTAAAATAGGAGCACCTCTCTTAATAGCATGTTCTTCTGATTCAATTACTAACATTCCTGCACCTTCACTTAATACAAACCCATCTCTATTAGCATCAAAAGGTCTGCTGGCTGCGATAGGGACTTCACAGTTTTGTGAAAGCGCCCTCATATTAGCAAATCCTGCAATAGTAAGTGGCGTAATGCTAGCTTCCGTTCCTCCTGTGAGCATAATGTCTGCATCACCATATCTAATCAATCTTAAAGCAATACCTATTGCGTCATTTGAAGAAGCGCATGCTGAAATAACAGTTTGACTAGGACCACGGAAACCAAACCTCATTGAAACATGGCCACCGGCAATATTTGGAATCATTTTTGCAACAAATTGTGGAGAAACCCTCCTAGCACCCTTGCTCTTAATGATGTCGTGTTCATGCTCTAATGTCTGTATTCCTCCGATTCCACTACCAATTATTACACCGGCACGGTCAAGGTCTATTGTTTCAAGGTTAATATTTGAAGATTTAATCGCTTCATCAGATGCTACTAATGCAAAAGTAGAAAATGGATCCAATTTCCGTATTTCTTTGGCATCTAAAGTTTGCTCAGGATTAAAATCCTTTAGTTCACCTGCTATTGATACCCTATGATTTGATGCATCAAAATAGGTAATAGGAGCGATTCCGCTAGTACCAGATTCAATTGCAGACCAAAAATGATCTACAGAGTTTCCATTCGGAGCTAAAGCACCTAAACCTGTAACAACTACTTTCTTTTGCATTTTTACCCTATAATGTTATTTGTGCTCGTCAATGTACTTAACTGCGCTATTAACTGTAGTAATGTTTTCTGCATCTTCATCTGGGATTTCAATTCCAAACTCTTCTTCAAATTCCATGATTAATTCTACAGTATCAAGTGAGTCAGCTCCAAGGTCATTCACAAAATGTGCTTTTTCAGTTATTGCTGCTTCATCAACGCCAAGTTTATCAATTACAACTTCTTTTACTTTATCAAATGTTGACATTTGGTTTCTCCTTTTGTTAGTTAATTATTCTTCCGCCATCTACGGTAATGGTTTGGCCAGTGATATATTCCGCTTCATCAGAAGCTAGAAATATTACTGCATTTGCTATATCTTTAGATTGTCCAATTTTACCAGCAGGGATCTGTGATAAAAATTTATTTTTAACTTCAGTGCTTAACTGATCTGTCATAGATGTCTCAATCCATCCTGGAGCTACACAATTAGCTGTTATTCCTCTTGATGCAACTTCTTTTGCTATTGATTTAGTCAGTCCAATTAAACCTGATTTTGAGGCTGCATAATTGGCTTGTCCAGCATTACCAGTTATTCCAACAATAGAAGTTATATTAATAATTCTTCCAAATTTTTTCTTCATCATATGTTTTATAACTGACCGAATGCATGTAAAGGATCCTTTTAAATTAATGTTTAAAACATCATCCCATTGATCATCTGACATGCGCATTAATAGGTTATCTTTAGTAATACCTGCATTATTAACGAGGATATCTATTGAGCCATATTCTTTAACAATGTTTAGAATAATAGATTTAAAGTCATCATTGTTAGATATATCGCACGAGAATGCAGTGGCTTTACCACCATTTTCTGTTATTTTTTTAATCGTGGTATCTAGCGCCTCTTTATTCCGAGCTAAGCAAAATACAGTTGCTCCCGATTTTGCCATTTCTATTGCAATAGTTTCTCCAATGCCTTGAGATGCTCCAGTTACTAGTGCTGTTTTATTGCTTAGATCAAATCTCATATGATGTAAATTCCTTGTACAATTCAATATTCTTGGTATTTAGATCTTTATTTATTTTTTTATTTAGTCCTTTAAGGACTTTTCCAGGGCCGATTTCAGTAAAAAGAGAAAAGCCGTTATTAATCATATTATTTATTGAGTCAAACCAAAGAACGGGGTTTTCAAGTTGACTGATTAATGATTGCTTTATATTTAATCCATTCATAGTTGGCTCTGCGCTAAAATTTGAATAAAGTGGAATATTAATATCCGAAATTTGAATAGAATCTAACTTATCGGCAAGTTCTTCTCTTGCTGGTTGCATAAGGGGTGAATGAAAGGCTCCACTGACATTTAATGGAATCGCCATTCTAGCACCATGCTCTTTTGCAATATCAGTAAAATTTTGAACTGCTTTGATATTACCAGAAATGACTATTTGATTTTCCGTATTATGATTTGCTGCAACAACAATTTGATTAGTGCTTATTTCTTGAGCTAGAGTGGTAACACTTTCTAAATCCATACCTATAATTGCTGCCATAGTACCAGGGTTATCTTGTCCAGCTTTAGCCATGCTTTCTGAACGTATTTTGACTAGTTCGAGCCCTGTTTTGAAATCAATTCCTTGTGCAGATACAAGTGCGCTATATTCTCCTAGACTGTGACCAGCGACACCATCTGGTTTAAAACCTTTTTTTATGAGAAGTTCACTAATAATTGTACTAACTATAAAAATTGCCGGTTGGGTATGTTTTGTTAATCTTAATTCTTCATCAGGACCATTGAAAATAATATTTTGAATATCTATACCTAAAGTATCATTGGCTATATCAAAATATTTCTTTCCAAGCTCGGTTTTTTCATAAAAATCTTTTCCCATCCCAACTTTTTGAGATGCTTGACCAGGGAAGAGCCAACCTTTTTTCAATTTTTAGAATTCCATTTTATTAAAATGCTTCCCCAAGTAAAACCAGAACCAAATGCAGATAATAAGACATAGTCTCCATCTGAAATTAGATTTTTTTCTACTGCTTCATTTAGAGCAATTGGTATTGTACCGGCCGTTGTATTACCATACTTATCTATATTAATCATTACTTTATCTTTAGGAATACCACAACGTTCTCCAGTTGCTTCTATAATTCGCTTATTTGCTTGGTGGGGAATAAATAAATCAACATCTGTGCCACTTAAACCATTTTCTTTAAGCAACTGAGTAGAAACATCTGACATCTTTCTTATAGCAAATTTGAAAACTTTTTTACCATCTTGTTTTATATAGTGTTGTCTTTGATTAATCGTATCGATTGATGCTGGGAATTTACTTCCACCTGCTAAGACATTAAGGCTCTCAGCGCCAGAGCCATCAGTTTTTAAAATAGATCCTAAAATACCTGAATTTGATTTAGAAGCTTCAAGAATGACGCCACCAGCACCATCACCGAAAATTATACAGGTCTCTCTATCTTTAAAGTCTAATATTGATGTCATAGTGTCTACACCTATAACCATAATATATTTATATTTTCCTGACTCAATAAATCTAGCGCCTGTTTCCAACGAATATAAAAACCCGCTGCATGCAGCACTTAAATCAAACGCCCATGCATTTTTAGCTTTAATATTATTTTGAACAATTGCTGCAGTTGATGGAGTAGGATGGTCAGGTGTAACTGTTCCAATAATTATAACATCAATTTCATTTGGACTAATGCCTCTTTTTTGCAAAAGTGACTTAGCAACTTCAGTGGACATATCAGAAGAAGCTTCTCCTTCATTAACTACATGTCTTTGTTTAATGCCTACACGGCTTTGTATCCACTCATCAGAAGTATCGACAAATTTTTCAAGTTCAGAATTTGTTAAAACTTTTTCTGGTACATAGTGAGCCGTTGATGTAATGGTCGCCTTCAAAATAATATGATTATATTAGAAAATTTAAGTTCGTGATATTATTAAAATGCAATCGAGCACTGTTTGATATCTAAGAAGAAGAAATTACAGGCCTACCTCTGTAATATCCGCAACTTGGGCAAGCTCTGTGCGGCATTTTTGTAGCATTGCATTGAGGACAGGTAGTGGTAGAAACCAAACCTGATTTGTAATGAGTTCTTCTTTTTTTACTTCTTGACTTTGATTGTCTTCGTTTAGGCAATGCCATGATTTCTCTCCTAGAGTAAATTTTACTTAATTAATCTTCGCATGAACAAGGTTCGTTGTTTAGGTTTATACCACAGTCTAGGCAAATACCTTTACAATTATTAGAGCATAATTTTTTGAATGGAACTTCCAAAAATAATATTTCAAGTAATGTATCCTTTAAATTAACTCTATCTGCTTTATCAGACCAATAAAGGACATCATAATTATCAATGATGTTATCATTTTTTTGATTTGATATCAGAAAAGTTATTTTAATTTTATCATTAAGAACATATTCTTGGAGACATCTATCACAACAATTAACAATATTATTGAAAATAAACCCTGAAATTTTAAAACCATGTTTTGAGGTCTTAGAACTTAGTTCACATGTTAACTTATTATTCTTAAAAACTAAATTATTATCTGTCGTTTTTAACTCTATTTCAAAAAGCTTGTTTTTAAATCCGGTTAACAAATCCGAACGTAAAACTATCATACAGCTCTAAAATTACCTATCTTGAATAAGTATTACAAGTTGCAATCAAACAGAACGATGCTACTCTTCTTCACTAATTGAGTCAAGAATTTCTGCGCTTGAATTTTCAATTCTAGTTGAGTTTTTATCAATAATATGAGGATTGTCCAAGACGATGTTTTCATCATCATTTAACTTTTTAAAAATTATGAAAATGATTGTTTGTCCTACAGAAACAATGGAAAAACCGTAAGAAAGGACAGATAAGTATAAAAAAATAAAAGAAATAGATAGAATGAGACCAGCGATTGTCTCCAGAGATGTTATATAACCTCCATCTGTAGTATATTCTAATAAAGGTAGGCAAGATAAAATTATATTAAAAATTTCCGCAAACAAGCTAGTTAAAATATTTACAAAAACTGATACTAAGTTTTGAAAGCTCCAAGCATCAGTCAAAAATGTTATTTCATATAGCGGAGCGTTAGCTAAAATAAAATCTAGATTTAATACTGACAACGCATAGCTCATAACATTTGAGTAGCTTGAACCCATAACCTGTTCAAATAATAAATTTAAAAGATTAAAACCAAGTTGACAGAACCAGGATAATAATTTCATTGATAAAAT
>JABGWJ010000167.1 GCA_018645565.1 bacterium
GGATCGACCCCTATGTATAAAGATTTGAACCCTTCTCTATTTAGTATTTTATCAAGAGAATCTTTGTATTCAAGCAAATCTCTTTCTATATCTTTTAATCGGTATGAAGGCGGACTAGACCATTCAATTTGCCCTCCAGGCTCCAAAGAGTAGTTTCCATTAGATGAGGATTCAAGCTCTTTTAAAAGATCAGAAGCAGAAAAAGAACTACCTTTATTAACAGGTATCCTGTTATTATTCTTGTCGAAAATAAAGCATTCAACCTCTATACCCAATTTTCTTTCTTCACTAGAAATACTTTTGGATAAAATATATGATTTTAATTGTTCTTTAACTGACAAAAGGAATATCTAAGACTGGGAAAAAATTAATTAATGAAGAAATGAAAAGATAAAATATCTTTTATGCTACTCCCCAAGCGATTAATGAGAAAAAAGATAATAAAATAGGAAAGCCAACCATCCAGCCACCATCTTTTTTCTTTACTGGGAGCGATGGCCCAACATAATCAAATCTCATTTCAGACCTGGCAATCTTACCACCCTCAACGTATATCGTCTCTGTTCCAAAAATTTGATTTTTCAACATTGGATCATTTGATACATAATCAACAGTACCAGTATTTAAATACATTAAGTATTGAGGTGAAAACCCACTAACTTGGTGCCAACCTGGCTCAACACGAATAGGCGTTCTTAACGGAGTATGTCCTACATATCTACCATCAATGTAAATTGGAACTCCTTCTAAATTTGCATCAACCCTGATTGCAGATTGTCCAAGTAATAAATCATCGTTAGTTCTGTTCTTTTTGATAGAACCAAATCTACTTTTTGTGATCGACACAAAAGGTAGTTTCTGCCACCAAGAAGTTTTTGGAACTTTTACAATTCTACCATCTAAATCATCATTTATTATTGAATGATCTGCTAGCTCTTCAATTAATTGACCTTTCGAAGATTCTAAATTATCAAATAACTTCGCTTTTTCATCATCTTCCCTAGCAGCAGTCATTTTATCCCAGAAAGAAAGACTACTTTTTGAAGGAGAATCATCGGAAGAACTTTCTGCTAAATCAGACCATTCTGCCAACTCCTCCCCAGAATTTTCTTCAATAAAATATTCATCAATTGATTGATAAACTTTTTCATCAGATTTAATAGGTTTTGAATCAGAACGATTAAAATCCTTTGAAGCTGAAGCGTAGTTAGAAAAGATATCATTTATATTTTCTGCTTTATTTTTTTCAATTATGTTTGAAGCTATATTAACAGAACCTTCACCAGGGTGGTTTGTGTGGTACAGCTTTCCCTTAAATCTAAAAATAGCATTAGAACCAAGTTCCTCTCTAGCTTTGTTAAATGCCGCTTGAAAGCTAGTATTGTAGGTAGGGAAACCTTTCTGAGAAATAACAGAAAAAACAGATTTTCCTTTCTTATCTAAATGCTCTTTTAAATTCGCTTGAAGACTGTTTTTCATCTCTGTATGAATAAAAACAACAGCTGATGAATTTCCCTCACTATTAATAATGTCATACCAATGAATTTTTTTTGTAAGAAGAATTGCTATTTGAACAGATTCGTCAAAGCTGTCGATGACTAGTTCTTTAATTAAGTTATTTGGGTCAGCCTTTGGATTAATCTCGTTTACGTGTTTCACACCCAAGAGTGTAATATAAAGCCAATTTCTATCTGACTTCCAACCTATTATATTATCATCAGGTATAGGCTCAGAATATTCAATACTAATCATAAGACCATTGCTCTTAGGATCATACTTAATATCTTTAAGTTCTGACGCCAGGGCCCCCGATACAATTAGGGACACACCTATAATGATATGTTTTATATTTTTTAACATATTGGACTCCGCTATGAATTAATATTAAAACATTATTTAATCTAATGTCAACAATAAATTAAAATTCTTTAAATACCTATTATATATGGACTTATAGAAAAATAAGCTATTTAATCAATTACTTTAAGTGTGAAAATTTTGTGATTTTATTAAATTTTTAATAGTAATCTTAAACAGCTTTAAAAAGCTTTTTAGATTGAGTAATCCTTTTCGATTAGTAATTGAATAATTAAAAAAAATTTAAAAGTACTACATATGCAAAAAATTATGAACAATGCTGTAAATCAATTTTTACTATTGTTATTAGTACCAAGCTTTATTGTATTTGGTAGAAATAATACAAAAATAATCAAAAGCTATAGCATCTCACAGAACTTTGGTACAGAAACTAGAGAGCTTTCTCAATCCACTATTGTTCGATACAATTCGAAACGCCAAACGTTAGATAGCACTATATATGTACATAACATTCCGTTATCAAAAAAATATAGCTACATCGATTATAAAAATAGACAATCACTTCAAAAACTTGAAGGCATTGAACGCTTGATGCACTTTAAATATGATTACAATACTGGAGGAAAACTAGTATCTAAAAACCTATACAGTGCCAATGACGATTCTTTAAAGTGGCGAGAATTTTATAAATATTACAGCAACGGTAATCTATGGAAGATAATAAGATTTGATCCCTCAAAAGTAAATATTTCTAATAAACTAGATGGCTTAAACACAGATAGCGAGAACATGCCTTGGGGCGAAAGTTTTGATTACAATGATGATGGCAAGATTAAAGAACATAAAGAATTTTATGCTGGCTTTATTATTGAGCACACTGTTTACGATAATGACAGCAGTGGAAATATATTTGTAAAAGAAGAAAATTTTGATCCTTCCATAATGAAAAAAATTACGTACTCTTATAATGATGATGGTAATGTTGACCAGATAATAAGCTCAAGAAGAGGCTATTCAATAGGTTCTGAAAAATTTGAATATGATGTGGCTGGAAGAGTTAGCCGCATAATACATTATAATATGGATGGAAACCTCGAAAAATCTATTACTAACTTGTATGATGAAAAACTAGGAAGAGAAACAAAAATAATTACAGATGCTTCTAAGAAACTCATTCGTAGAATTGAATACAGAATTAATAGCCTCAATAAAAAAATTATCCAGGCTACCTTTGATGATAAAAGTAGATTAATTCAAAAAAAGACAATGGGTCATGATAAATATGGAA
>JABGWJ010000168.1 GCA_018645565.1 bacterium
ATATCTTTTCGATTGCTAATATATTCTAAGTGACTCCAAGTAAAGTCTTCATCCCATTGCAAAATATTAGGATGTGTCATGAGATGATATACGCCGCTAGAATCAATAACATTGTCAAAGACAGTATTAAGCTCATTTATATCTACTGACCCCCAATAGGATGAATTACCCAGCTCAATAGAACCGCCCACAGGATTAAACTTATTTAAATCACTATCCCAATCCGAAAAATAATTATCGCCCCAATAAAACAATCTTGAAACAAGGTATTTAGCATTGCTGGTCATGCTATCAATAGCATCATTATACTCTCCATATGGAGCTACCCATGCATAAACATATTCGTTTGCGCCTGAACGATTATGATTCATGAGGTTTAAATTATTTATTATATCCTCTTTGCTACCGACCACCTCACCTTGTACATCAATGTAAGGAATATAAGGATGCGTTCTAGAGTGAGATACTACCTCAATTAATCCGTTATCAAGCTCAGATTGAATGGCATCCCACGTACCTTGACTCGATGAGCTAGAGATAACCGCTACGGATAGCCACAAATTATAGTTACGGAAATTTTGGCAAGCTTGAACAAAATTTTCATTATTCCAATCAGCCCAATCATCAGCGGTTACCGTTACTACTGCTTTCCTATTATCGTAATAATTCGCATATTTTTAAAAAAGATCCAACCGTAGAACTGTTTTAATTCCTTGCTATTTTAATAAAAATTGAATCCGAAATGATTGAAAAGCCAACTGATATGTATGCTTTATCTTCATTATTGTCAAACCTTACAACCTCAATACCATTAAAAAAATCAGTTGAATTTTTTTCATTCATTACAGTCCAGTCTTGATTTTTTTCATTTTTTCGATAAACGTTTAATTCCTCATCAGAATCAGATATGCTGAACTCATATGTCACAGGATACGATAAACCATAATCTAAATGCGACTGGCTGTTAGCAGTAATGATAGTTTCGCTGCTTTGATTAACTACTGATATGACTTGGCCAAAACCAAAACCAACCAATAATGCGATTGATAGATGTTTTTTCATTATTTTAGTAAAAGCATTTTCTTAGATTGTTTATGCTTACCTAATTGTGCGGCATAATGATATATACCTGCGGATACGGGCTCATTTTTATCATTAGTTGCATTCCATCTGACTATTTTATATCCTGCTTTTTGGGTGGTATTTACAAGGGTTTTAACTTTATTTCCAAGCATGTCAAAGATGGTGATATTCACTAGTCCATTTTCTGGTAAGTAGTATCTTAATGAAGTGCTTGGATTAAATGGGTTTGGATAGTTTTGATGTATTTTAAATGTTTTAGGATAATAATTTTGATCAAAAGAAAACAATTCAGCACAACCTGAGGTATCTTGAACCCCCAAATCCTCCGAACTAAGACATTGAGGATATGGCCCACAAAACCTATTTTCAGAAAAATCAGTAAAGTACATGGTGCAGAATTGTTCGTCGATATTTCCGGTTAATTTGTTGCTCGACAAATCTATAAAGTACAAATCTGATAGATTCGCCAATCCTGGTGGTATTAAGCCCGTCAATAAATTATTACTAAGGTCAATTATTTCAAGATTAACTAAATCCATAATCTCTAAAGGAATATGACCAGAGAATTGATTATTGCTTAGAGATAGGCTTGCTAAAGTTGGCGAGTCCATGAGGCTTAAAGGTATATGCCCGGATAATTGATTACCATTCAATATTAAAGATACTAGACTATCTAGTTGCCCAATCTCGCTAGGTATTGCTCCAATTAAATCATTATTGTCAAGCCGGATATACTTCAAACTTTCTATACTGCCTAGTGCTAATGGAATCGAACCCGAAAGCTCGCTGTCTATTGTATCAAGTGAATCTGTTAGGCTGTGATTGTTATCATAGACTTGTATCGAAATTAATTTATTAAGATTGCCAATTGATTCAGGTACTGAACCCGTTATTCCACAATCTGAAATATGTATATAGTTTAAGTTTGTTAATTCTCCAATATTTGCTGGAAACACTCCTAGATTAATATAGGAAAAGTTTAACTCCATTGTTTCTTCAATTGAGAAACACCCGGAGG
This sequence comes from bacterium, assembly GCA_018645565.1. Classification (GTDB taxonomy): domain Bacteria; phylum Fidelibacterota; class Marinisomatia; order Marinisomatales; family UBA1611; genus TMED80. The sequence continues at coordinate 2,102 of JABGWJ010000168.1, forward strand.
GCATACATCCATTAGGTGCATCCGAAGTACCTGTAAGGCTATTGCAATCACCCCACCCTAGATCAACTTCGCCATCTAAACAAACTAATAGCTGCTCCTGACTGTCGTATTTAATAATTGGTTTAACGGCATCCGCAACGAGATCATTAGACAGATTATCTTTTCTTCCAAAAGCAACACAAACTACTATAATGATTGTTATATATTTTTTCATTCAGAATCGTTTTCAAAATCTGTGTGTTCCACTACCCACTTATTTAGGCTTGGGATAACCCAAAAAATATAAATGCCAAATGTTACTATTGTTAGTAACCACCATTTTATCCAGAGACCTAATAGAGAAAATCCTCCACCAGTGAACCTTAATCTTTTTCCATTAATAAGAGTGTGCTCTGACCTCCATTTATGAAACATGCATAAGGCCCAAGGGTACGCTAAGCCAAATGTCATAAATGTGATACACCAACCAAGGATAGCTGTTAAAATATAAGTAGTTGCACCACCGTCAAATTTAAAGTGTTCTGATTTTGCCATGAATATTACAGTAACATATTACTGGTTTGTCTTAAACCTTTAATTTGTATCATATATAAATATAAACCTGTCTTTACATTATTTCTAAATTAAACCTCATGAAGACTGCAATATTTATCGATGTACAAAATATTTACTATACCACGCGAGATACTTTTAACCGCTCATTTGATTACAAACGTTTTTGGCATCATATAGAATCTAAAGATGAAATAATTAAAGCCATTGCTTACGCTACAGACAGAGGAGACGAAAGACAACAAAAGTTTCAATATGCTCTGCGGTCAATCGGATTTAATGTAAAACTAAAACCCTATATATCCAGAGCAGATGGTAGCTCTAAGGGTGATTGGGATGTTGGCATAACCATTGATATTTTAGAATCAGCTAATCAAGTAGAAAAAATAATCCTTCTATCCGGAGATGGTGATTTTGATTTGCTTGTGCACAAAGTAATAGATAAATATGGATGTATCGTTGACATATATGGAGTAAAAGAATTAACTGCTAACTCGCTTATTGACGCTGCTTCAGAATTTCATTCTATATCAAATAAATTTTTAGTTTAATTATTTTTTTACAGTATTGAGGCATTGTTAGTTTCATTTTCACAACACCTTTAGTTAAGTTATGTTCATGAGCAATATAAATAATATTCAAAAAATCTGTATAATGGCTGGCGTTGGTTCATTGGCTGTATTTCTCACAACAGTTTTCTTTTTAGGATTTGATGGATTTTGGACTGATATTTTTCAGTTGAAACATGTTTTTCAAAATAGAGGGCGCATCAATTATCTTGGCATAATTGCGATATTTAATATGGTTGC
>JABGWJ010000169.1 GCA_018645565.1 bacterium
AGAAACAGAAAAATGGTTAATAGACGCTATAGAAAAAGCTTCAAATTCATATTTTAAACAGATGCCTGGTTCAATTGGTGAAGGTGGTACTATTCCTTTTATGGCTATGTTAGGTGAACAATTTCCAAAAGCGCAATTTGTAATTACTGGTGTATTGGGACCAAAATCAAATGCTCATGGACCGAATGAATTTTTACATATACCTTTTGCAAAAAAATTAACATGCTGTATCAGCAGCATCTTAGCCGATTATAAATAAAACAATTATTTAAAAAAACGAAAACCGTCTTCTTTGCGGTATTTTTTAATAGTTTTTTCACCAGTAAAATCGCCATGTTTATTATCTGGAAGCAATGCGGCTATTCGACACATAAGCTCTTTACTATAACTTTCTAATTTATTCATTTTTTCTTCTTTTGAACCTTTTATTTCAAGTGGTCCAAAAGGTTTTCCAATGTTAATAGTAATTATAGAACTATTACCTTTTAACATATTATCCCAGGCATATTCTCCTCCACTAATAGAAACAGGTAAAATTTTAGTATTTGCCTTACTTGCGATAAAAACAGCGCCTGGTTTTGCTTCTGTAAGCACGGTACTTGTTATTCCTCCCTCGGGAAATATTCCTAATATTTTTCCTTTTTTTATCGACTTTAAAGAGTCTTTTATCGTTGAGGGCCCTACTTTATTCCTATCAGTAAGGATAGCACCATATATCATCGGTGCGAAAAGAAAATGTGGTTCAATTCCCAATTCTTTTTGCATAATAAAGTCTATGGGTCGTCGAATTGCGTGTACTAATACAAAAGGATCAAAATACCCAAAATGATTTGATGCAAGAACAAAAGAACCTTCTTTTGGAATATTATGTCTTCCATTTACTTTAATTTTTCCAATAAATAGAGACAAAAAAAATACAATATAAGTTGAAACATATTGTACCCAGTATGGTCTTGGTTTTATGGCTTTAGGTAAACCAATGTTCTCCATACGAAAATATTATTTTATTACGTTTAATTAAAAAGGAAGATCGTCGTCGTCTGTATTGGTACTTGGGGTTGGCGCTGTATTCATGGCACCAGCGCTTGGAGCTCCACCACCTTGATTATCTGACCTTCTACCAAGCATTGTAAAATTGTCACATCTTATTTCTGTTGTTTTTCGTTTAACTTGGTTTTTATCTTCCCATTCCCTTGTGTTGAGGCGTCCTTCTACATAAACCATTTGTCCTTTTTTCATGTATTCGGCAGCAGTTTCTGCTGGCCTTCCATATAAAACAACTCGATGCCACTCTGTACGATCTTGCATTTCTCCACTTTGGTCTTTCCATGCTTCATTTGTTGCTAGACTCAAATTTGTGACCGCTGTGCCTTGTGGTGTAAACCTTGCTTCTGGGTCTTGACCTAAGTTTCCAATTAAAATTACTTTATTTAAACTGTTTTTTTGCATTGTTGCTCCTTGCTATAAAAGAGATATTTAATTTTATATATTAATTTTAACACTAAACCACAAACAAGTATAAACAAATAAGGGGCCCTTGAGCCCCTTATTTATATTAATACTAGATTGAAAGAATGTTACTTCATCAGTAATAGTTTCTTCACAGAAACAAAATCTTTCGCATGAATCTTATAGATATACATACCGGTAGCGACTGGCGAACCAAATTCGTTTGTCGCATTCCATTGTATTTTATATCTACCAGGCTGATGCTCTCTAGAAACTAATGTTCTAACTTTTTTACCCGCGATATTATAAATATCTATTCTAACATCACTAGCTACAGGAATATCATATCTAATATTTGTAACAGGGTTAAATGGGTTTGGATAGTTATTGTGCAGCGCAAAGACATCCGGTATTGTATTGTTGTCTAAGCCTCCAAGTACCCATCCAGCATCAAATGATAGTGCCCAAGGACCATTAGAAGAACCAGTAGCCTCAAAACCATCATAGGCATGTACATCCCAGGTGGCCTCAAAACTTGTCACTGACAATTCTTCCATCAGCTCTACAACTTCAGAATGATCTAAGCTAAAACTATTTGAGCTTAGTAACGTATCTAGCGTATCACCAGGTACCATTATTTCAAAGATATACTCTATTGGAGTACCATCAGGGTCTGTTGTGTTGGTCCAATAAAAATCAGTACTGCCAGTAGCATTATTTGCATCTATCGTAACTAATGGAGTAGCTGTAGGGTCTGGCGTTAGAAGCATTACAGCACCAGGTGGAGCGTTAAACGCATCAGCAGTGAAAACAGAGTGGTCTGTTCCAAAACCAAAAGCATCAAACTCACCAACCGTGTAATTACTAAAATACCTTAATGTATCTGTTTGACGCCCTTCCATTTCTGGCATCCAGAACACTTGAATACTATCAACACCACCGGGTACTATTGTAATTGGGTATGCATCTGCATATTCAACATCAAAGTACATGCCGTCATCAAAGTTCATAGAATCTATAACAAGGTCTACTGAA
>JABGWJ010000170.1 GCA_018645565.1 bacterium
ATTCGGTGAAATTGAATCAACTACTTGTTCAATAATCTCTTTATACCCGTCAACATTATAAGAAGGAACAAGTTCATGATTAACTATGAAAGTTTTTTCAATTTCAAAATTAGACAACTCGTTAGAGACCGATTCAGCGTTTTCTCCAATAACTAATGCTGTGATATCTCCGCCGATCTTCTGAGCACCGGAAATGGCTTCTCTGCTCATTCGGTGTAAAACACCATTTTTATGCTCTATAATAACCAAAGACTTCATGACTAAAATACTTTCACTTCAGACTTTAAAATCTCTACGATTCTTTTAACAGAGGAATCAATGTCTGTGTTAATTATTTCTGTTTCTTTCGACTTTTGGGGAATCGAAATTTTTTCTACTTGTTGCTTCGTTTCATGCAAGGATAATGGAACAACTTTTATTTCTTTTTTCTTGGCACCCATAATGCCTTTCAGAGATGGGTACCTAGGCTGATTTATGCCTGATTGAATGCTAATCGAGGCAGGAGACTCGAGCGTTACCCACTGAAACCAGCCAGATTCTAACTCTCTTTTAACTCTAATTTTTTCTGAATCGATATCAGTTTCAATGGCAAGCGTTGCCGTTGACATATTTAATAACTCGCCAACTAAGACGCCCGTTTGCCCCATACCTGTATCATCAGACTGTAAACCTGATAATATTAAATCAAAATTTTCTTCATCTAAGGCTGACACAATATTTTTCGCGGTATTTAGAGGGTCAATATAAGCGGCACCCTCAGTTTGAATGTGGATGCCTCTATCGGCACCCTTTGATAAAGCTTCTCTAATTACTTTTTGGACACTGTCAACCCCCATTGAAACAATGACAACTTCACCCTCTCCAATTTTCTCTTTAATATTCATTGCTTCTTCAATAGCGTAGCTATCCGGAGGGTTCATTACAAACGTTGCATTAGATTCATCTATCCATTTATTATCTGGAGATATATCTAGGGAGGACTCTGAGCCTACAACTTGTTTTACTAATACTGCGATTTTCATGTAATGTATTTATATATTTATATCTAAACTTAACAATTATTTAAACATTAAAAAAAACTCACGGTAATTATTTATGATACAAAGCATATTATTAAATGCAGTTTTTGTTCTTGGGAGCATTCTTTTTTTATACTCGTTATGGATGCTATGGGCAAGGTCAAATCAAAAAAAATAAAGCCCTTTGATAAATACTGCTTATTTATTTAGTTTTAGGGATAATGTTAATTCATTGCCGTAACTGTTACGGAATTTAGTTGGAATAAATCAAGGAGGAGTAAATGAAAAAACTGTTATTTGTTTTTTTATCAATTATTATAAATTTTTCAATCTTACCAGCTCAATCTATTGAGGGTAATTTTGAGTTAGACAGTTTAGTCGTTAATTACACACTGGTTGCCAGAGATATGGTTCAAACAGGTAATGATGGCGCTGAATACACTACTACATACGACGATTCAGCAGGTACATATGAAGTTTTGATTGGTTGGCCAGTTGCTGGCGAGAATAGTCTGTTTGACTTCGCTTTACCATACTGGAGCATTGGTGATACTATGGCGATTACTGATGTCCCTCTTAGTTCTGCTGCTGCTTTAAGTGCATTTGGTTTAGGCCTCAACACTGATTTTTCAGATGGTGCTTATACAATTAACCAAGGAAGTGTTTATCCTACCACTAACACTGTTGATTGTGTGACAGAGCAAGTCTTTTTACCAATCCAAGACGCTGGTACATGGACAAATGGCGGTTTTGATCCTAAAGTCTTACCAGGTAACAAAGTTAGATGGGGTTGGGGTATTATAACCTCAGGCGTTTTTGCTACTTTCGAAGCTCCAGACATGGTTAACCATGTATTGGGAACTGACTACGGTGCAGGAACTCAAATGGAAAGCTGGGGATACATTCAAGCAAATTATACAGATGACACCTATTCCACAGTAGACGGTCTAAACATTGGCTGGGAAGCTCATGACAGTGAATCTGCAAACTTGGGTATTGTAAGTGATGGTGATCCATTCTTTGTACAAGCTGAAGCAGACTTAGGTCTTTTAAAT
>JABGWJ010000171.1 GCA_018645565.1 bacterium
ACTATTAGGATAGCCTTCGAGGAATGCATATCCAGAGTCATTTGTCACAAAAGATAAAGAAAGCGAAGGTAGTGTATTAGTATTGTAGTTGTAAATATTACCTATCACACCTTCAATTCCATCTCCAGTAGATGAATCAATGACCTGAATGGTTAATGTGTTTGAATCAGTAGCATTGGAATCAAGGCCGGTAAGCTCATCAATTGAGATACAAGAATTTTCATCTAGGATAACATTTAATGAGTTCCCTCCAGTATCAGAAAAAACTGGAGACTGTATACAAAACTCTTCATCATTGGTCTCGGAAATTAAAATAGGAATATACATAAGTGTTTCATCGGTTGTACCCGCTGGTATGTAATAGTCTTGAGGAAACATATTATGTCCTCCAGTTATCAATGCCCCAAATATTGATGACATGGTAAAATCATATTCCTCAATTAATCCTCCATATGGCAGACCTACTCCCATACCATTGTAATGAGATATACCCATGCTAATACCACTAATGTCTTCATCGGTAGTAATCCCGATCTCTAGTGTGCCTTGTAAATATTCAGAACCTGAGTAAGTTGTAACATACTCATTTTGTGTCGTTAAAGATTTAATCGTTAAATCCACGTTAGCGCTTACTTTATTTACAAAAAGCAAACTAATGGAAATGATGGTAAATAATCTTAGTATATTTTTCATTTGAACTATTCTTTCTTGTTTAGTTGTCGAAACCTTACAAGGATAAGACGCCTTAAGTCAAAGATATACTCATGTCTCAGATCATTTCTTAACCTGAGTTAATATTTTTAACAAAAATCCTAAATTAAATTATTAGATCTGATATAAAGTGTTCATATTCTTCGCCAAGATGGACATAGCACCTGACCCATGGGTGCATTTTACCTTCTTCATCTTTCAAAAAACTCCACACATGGCCAGCCCCTTCTAGGTCATCTGCTAGGAGTATATTGCCCTTCCTAATTATTGCTTGATGCTCCTGATCTAGGGCTTCAATATCACAGCTTTTAAACTCAAGGTATCCATCCAATGTAATTACTAGCTGTCTACGCGGTGCTGTGTGAGCTAATTTTGGGCCTTCCCCATTACTTAACTTTGGTACTGGCGTTACAGCGAATTGCATTTTTAAATCCCCCAAATTATCTTTCAAAATTTGATTGACGAATAAATTTGAGAATGACCCAACCGAGCCAAGTCCTGTTTTTGGTTCTAAAGGCAAAAATTTCTCTTTAAATCGAGTATGACCGCTTTTGTCTGTAAACATGTGCGTAATTGGTATTTTATTGCTCATATATAATCCTTAAGTATTTGATAAAATAAATAAAAATCTACAAAAATTCTTATGAACAAAAAACCCCACTAATGTGGGGTTTAAAATATTGATAAATATATGCTTATTTTAAAAGTATCATTTTCCTTGTTTGTCTAAAATCCCCTGCCTCTATGCTGCAGATATATAATCCAGCAGAAACTGGTTCGCCTAAATTATTTGTTGCATCCCATTGCACTGTTTTAAATCCCGGTGATTGTTTTTCGTTTATAATGTTTTTGATAATATTTCCTAGAACATCATAAACAGTTATTTTTACAATTGCACTCTCTGGAATTGTATATCTTAAGGAGGTCAAGGGGTTAAACGGGTTAGGGAAATTTTGATCTAAAGAAAAATATAATGGTAATTCAGCTCCGGGTATTCCCAGAAGAGCATTATCAACAATAACATAATTTTGAAAGTTTTTTTGCGCTAAATCACTTGGGCTCAAATTTATTGAATTATCGTTTATATCATTTAATTCAACTCTTACATTCCATTGCCCTTCACTAGACCCGGCTGGAAATAAAAAATAGCCAGAGATTGTAGTTTCATAGAGCCCTTCATTAAATAGTTCCGACTCTTCAATTATTTCTCCTCCGTTAATTGGACCACCATTTAATATTAATTTCAAAGAATAGCTAGAAAGAGTAGCATTATAGGAACTAGCTCCAATATTGTAAATAACAATAGCTGCATTTAGACTCGTATTTACACTATCAGCAGAAAGACTAAAACTATTCAATTCTGGAGGAACAATCGATGTTGCACAATCAATTGGACAATTATCTTCTGTTTCAGGGCCACCGCATACACCATCACCGCAACATGGTAAACCAACGGGAACATCTTCACAATCCACAACACCGCCGCCACCACCGCCACCACCGCCACCTGCAGTGTCAAATTCACCTTTCAAGCACCTTGTAAAATATGGAAAATCATCAGTGACAGAATAATAATAGATACCATTTGGGAATTCTGGAGTGACTCCAAACCTTCCATTACACTCATCTAAATCTCCTAATCCTTCAACATATTCAAAATCTTGGGTAAAAGCGCCCATCGGTATTGGTGTATTAGGCGTTGTCCCGCCCTGTCCAGGTCCACCTGCTAATGAGGTTAAAGTTTCAGGACGGTTTGGATCAGGTTCAGATTTCAATCTATAACTTGGTTGAAGCGATATTAATTCACTAGTTGAATCATTTGGATCTGTGTAACCGTACCTGGCATAAACTGGAAAACCATCTGAGGCCCACCCGACAAGAGTCATTCCTTGATTCTCTCCTAAAAAATCTATTAGTAATTCTGGCATACCATGATAGTGATATTCCCCAGTTGGCTGTACATGAGCATGATTCATGTCATCTCCAAAGTCAAACGTCTCATGTCCAAGAGCCTCTATACTCCAATTTCCTTGTCCCTGAGCAAGACTGCATTCACCATCATCATTGCACCTTCCTGCCGTGGCAGGATCAAATTTCACACTATTAATGGCGAAAGCTATCGCACCAGCGGGGCCTCCAGCTGGTTCACCAGTTTCTGAAACTAATGTTGGACAGAGCGTAAATGATTCATTTACACTTTGTTCACTGATAGTGTTTGGGTTATTTTGGTTAGGAAATGTTCCAACTTCATGATTTGGAATTCCATTGCCTGATAATATTCTATTAAGCTCATCAGAAGTCCAAGAATAAATACTATATGCATTTACAGATTCATCATCATTAAAAATTTCTACACTAAAACTATCCAGAATTCCAACTGTAGAAAATTCTCCTTCTTCGCACTGACCATAAATTGATACTGATAAAATGAAAAGTGAGATAATTAGTTTCATTTTATGCTTCTCCTATTTTAACCTTTTATAAAAAGTTTTAATAAACTTTTAAATTAGACGCTAAAAATGTAAAAAGGTTAAAAAGTTAAGGTTAAAAAAATAGAGACTAAGACACTGATAATAATTAAAGATTTAATTATTAGACTTTTTGAGCTTCGGGCATTTTTTACACCACTTGCCTTTTTTCTTGAATTTTTTGCAACATTTTGATTTCATAAGTATCTAAAATATAATAAAAATGAAATTGAGAATCAATCGCAATAATTGAAATCAAGAAATAAAACCCTCCACATAAGCGGGGTTTAGCTAAAAATTGGACAATAAAAACTTTAAACTTTGACTAGACCTATATTTATTAGTCGCTTAAGAACCTCGTCCATTACTTTTTTTGCTTCTTTTGGTGTAAATCCATTCATTGCATCATCTAACTTTTTAGAACATTGAAACTTTACGTCAAGCAAATCATCGCCCTCATCATCAATAAGCTTATAATTTTTAATTTGACTAATTGATGTATCTCCTTTTCCAAACTTACCTTTAGAAATCTCTTTCTCCAGTTTAAGAGTTTTAAATACATAGAAGTCATATTTCTTACCATTGGTAATCGTCTTTTTTTTCTTCAGATTTATATCATCAAGAATGCTATCATCGCTCATAATTCTTTATACCTTATATTTTTCTTATTTTATATTATCTCAATATATAATTAAAAATATCATTTTTCCACAAACAAAAAACTAAAATGTGAAATTTTATGATTAATTAGTCAATCACCGCATTAATCTTTACATTATATTCCAAGGCAGTTAATGTTTAAAGGAATATGAAAGTGAGATCTAGATGCAAATTAAAGAAAAAGTAGTAAGAAAGTTTCTTTCAAAAAAAATTCAACAGCTAAATAATATTGTAGCCGATTTAGATTCTTTAGTTACAGAAATTGGAAGTAATTATTATAGAGTGAGTATTTTTGGGTCTGCAAGAATAAAAGAGGGAACTTCAGACTACACTCAGGTTTATGACCTTGCTAAAAAGCTTGCTCAAAATAAAACAGATATTGTTACTGGTGGTGGCCCTGGTTTAATGGAAGCAGCCAATGCAGGCGCTAAGGATGGCGGATCAGATTCAAAATCATTCGGATTACATATTGATTTACCATTTGAAACAACTCCAAATGAACACCTCGATGTTACTTACCATCATAAAAGGTTTTCATCCAGATTAGATGAATTTATGCGTATCAGTCATGCAGTGATAGTTACTCCAGGGGGAATTGGTACTATACTTGAATTATTATACACATGGCAATTAATTCAAGTACAACACATTTCTGAAAGACCAATAATATTACTAGGAGGAATGTGGGAAGGCTTAATTGAATGGATGAAATCAGAGCCACTGAAAAAAAATCTAATCAGTAAAAATGATTTTAAAAATATTATTATTGTAAAAGATGTTGATGAGGCAATTAAAATTCTTAAACCCTCCATAACTAACTTTTATGAAAAGGCTCAAACAAATAAAGAACAAACTCTAGTATAAGTGCTATAGTCTCAAAAAAAAGAATGGGTTTTTGGAGATATTTTAGAATACACTCGGTTTTTAGATAACTCCATTGGAATATCGAGCATAAGTATCACTCCAAGAGATTTAATTATTTCCTATCATCAACCCATAAAGATATTGTAATGCCCACAACCACTGCAATTAGTTCAACTCCACCTTTTTTTAATATTCTTTTCATATTTTAATGTAGTTTTTGTATTAAAAAATAAAAACCCCACTTTCGTGGGGTTTTTATTAAAACTGGAAATCTTAATTAGGAATACCACTTCCACTATGGAGTGGCGAAAAATGGCCACTTTTGATTTTCCATTGTCCTTTTTCAGTTATAAATACTTGGCTTACTCTCGTTCGATAATCATTTTTTGTAACACCTCCAAGCGTGTAGGAACCAACTAAATAATAGTATGCTACAGCCGCCTTTCCTGGGACAAGCACATCTACTTCAATGTAACGCGCATTAAAGCTCGATTTATCACCTGGTTTTCTACTCGCGGTCAGGTTTTTTATTGTCGGAACATTTTCATACCAAAAAGACCCATTTGAATCACCATTCCTAGTCCCTCCAGAATGAACTGAAGAAATATAATCTTTATACTTTTTCAAATTCCAAGATTCCCAATGATTATTTATAAGGCTTTCAATATCTGACTTATCGCTTGCAATAAGGAATGAAGCGAATGATAATATTATCATTACTTTTTTCATGATTAATCTCCTTTTTTATTGAAACAATATACTATGAGACATCTTCCAAAGACTGTTTAATCTTTTTTGACCTCAAATATTAATTTTCTAGCTTATTGTTTTGCTTAAAAGAATATTGCCGTCAAAAATTCACACTATTTTTTAATTTCATCTGGATCCTATTTATATTTTGGTGCCCTATATTTTATTTTAAATCTTCTTTAATAATACTTTTTTTGCTTTTAAAAATTCTTTTTCAGTGATTAGGCCACTTTCTTTTAAAGCTCCTAATTGTTCAATTTTTTCAAAAACATCTGAACTATCATCTAAAACCTTATCTTCATTTTTTATAACCACCACATTATTATTGTTACGTCTTGAATAGAGGTTACTCCATGGAGTTAAATACCAATGATATCCATATTTAATTTTTACATTTGGTCTGGTATGATATACTACTTTGTGGGTTCTATGTTTTTTATATCTGTAGTGTTTCTTATGCCCTTTTTTCCAACGTTTATTACCGGGGCCATCAGCAAATACTGGAGACAAAAAGATAATAATAATTAATATATATTTAATCATAATAATGCCTTTTTATTTTTATTACTCTATACCAATTAGACTCATCTTTAAAAAAAAAGTTAAAAAATATTTGGGTTTAAAGTAAAAAACCCCACAAATGTGGGGCTTTTTGGTGATTTTATATTTTTAGAAAAAATAAAATAAAACAATCTGTTCTTATCTCCTTTATCTAAAAATAATGCTACAAAATATCTTGTCTTTTAACAGGATACCATTGCGCATTTCTAGATCGAACATTATTGATTCT
>JABGWJ010000172.1 GCA_018645565.1 bacterium
GTCCATATAAAATATGGTTATATTAAAAATGATGATTATTATGTTATAAAAATAGCTTCAGGATTTTACGGAAATCATGAATTAAATATACCGTCTAGTCAAGGTGGTATGATGATATTGTTTGATCAAAAAACAGGTAAAGAGGTTGGTATCTTAATTGATCAATGCTATTTAACAAATGTAAGAACAGCCATAGCTGGTGCAATATGCGTAGAGCTATTTGCACCTAATAGCCTGAATTGTATTGGTGTTATAGGCACTGGAGTACAGGCTAGGATGCAAATTAGTTATTTGAGCAATCTCACTGATTGTAAAAAAATAAAAGTATGGGGTCGAGGGGGAAAAAGTGTTGAAAAATACATTGAAGAAATGTCTTTATTAGGATGGAATATTGAAAAAGCTCAAACCACAGATGAGATTGCTGCTACATGTGATTTAATTATTACAGCAACGCCATCAAAAGAACCTCTTTTAAAAAGTAAAAACCTTAAAAAAGGAACACATATTAATGCAATTGGATCAGATTCTCCTGAAAAAAACGAAATTGATCATCAAATTTTTAAAATGACTGATCTAACAGTTGCAGATAGTATATCACAATGTTTGGAAAGAGGTGAAATTTCTCATGGGATTAGAGGAGGGTCAATTGAACAAAAAAATATTAAAGAATTGGGGTCTTTAATTAAAAGTAAGAGTGACTATCATTGTCAAAGTAACCAAATTACTTTTGCTGATTTAACTGGAGTTGCTGTTCAAGATATTCAAATTGCTAAGGCAGTATTTAACGAGTGTAAAAGGTTGAAAACATGAAGTTTGAAGAATTTGAATTAGAGAGAAATCAATCTCTTTTTGAGCATAAAGTTGATTTTAATTTGTCAGAAAGTGGTTTACACCCCTTGCCGTTAAAAGATATATTAACCAGGGAAGAGCAACAGAGTCTTTTAGATACTGAACTTATATATGGTTATACTAAGGGGACACCACTTCTTCGAGATAGAATAACGGGACTATATGAAGGCGCAAACCGCGAAAATATTTTAGCTACTTCAGGTTCAGCAGAAGCAAATTTTATAGCCATCATGACTACTTTAAATCCTGGTGATGAGCTTATTTATATGGTTCCAAATTATTTGCAAATTAGAGGTATTGCTCGTAGTTGTGGAGTCAAGGTAATTGAGTTACCATTGCATGAAGAATTAGGATGGCAGTGGGATATTGATGAATTAAGGTCAAGAATTTCTAAAAAAACAAAAATGATTGCAGTTTGTCATCCCAATAATCCTACTGGTTCTATTGTTTCAGCAGATAACATGCGAGGTATAATAGATATAGCTTCTGAAAATGATTGCTGGATATTATCTGATGAAGTGTACAGAGGTGCAGAACTAAACGGAATAGAATCACCCTCTTTTTATGGCAGTTATGAAAAAACTATAGTCAATGCTGGTTTATCAAAAGCATATAGATTACCAGGTCTCAGATTAGGTTGGACCGTGGGGCCTAGAGACTATATTGAAAAAGCTTGGGCTTTTCATGATTACACATCTATTAGTATTGCATTTCATAGTGATTGGGTTGCTTCAAAAATTCTAAAGAAAGAAAGACGAAAAGAAATTCTAGGTGGTACTAAAAAACATTTAAATGAAAATTTGAATACTCTGAGAGAGTGGGTTGGTTCGTTAGATGGAAAGTTGAGTATGAATCTACCTCAAGCAGGCGCGATAGCTTTTGTCAGAATACATATGAATGAAAGTTCTGAAAAGCTAACATATCATATAAGAGATAACTTTAGTGTCTTATTAACAGCGGGTAAATGGTTTGGGCTTGAAGGTTTTCTCAGGTTTGGATATGGTCCGCCTAATCAATATTTATCAGCCGCTCTTGAAAGAATAGGCACATCATTAAAAAAAATATAATCTTTTTAGTTAAAGAATCTCAGGAACATAATTAAAATTAGATCTTTCTGGCCTTTCGTAAGAATCTGAAGGTGCTCGCTCGGGTAGTTCTACTTGCTCATGCTCTATGTCTTCATAATTAATTTTACTAAGAATATGCGAAATACAATTTATTCTTGATTTCTTTTTAATATCAGATTCTACGATATACCAAGGGGAAATATTGGTATCTGTGTGTTCAAGCATATTATCTTTTGCTTTAGAATAATCTTCCCATCTATTAATTGACTCTAAGTCCATTGGGCTGAGTTTCCAGACCTTGGTAGGGTCATTGATTCTATCTTGAAAACGTTTTACCTGTTCATCTGCGTTAACAGAGAACCAATATTTTAAAAGGGTAATTCCAGAACCAATTAACATTCTTTCAAAGTCAGGAGCAGTTTGTAAAAACTCTATGTATTCTTTATCGCTGCAGAAACCCATTACTTTCTCTACTCCTGCGCGGTTATACCAACTCCTATCAAAAAGAACAATTTCTCCTGCCGCTGGAAGGTGAGAAATATATCGTTGGAAATACCACTGGGTTTTTTCTCGATCAGAAGGCTTTGCTAAGGCAGCAACTTTACAGCTTCTAGGATTAAGGTTTTCAGTAATTCTTTTTATGGTACCACCTTTTCCAGCAGCATCTCTACCTTCAAAAAGGATAACTACTTTTTTATCATTCTCGATAACCCAATCCTGCATGTGAACAAGTTTAACTTGAAGCTCTTCAATTAGCTGGTTATATTTATTTTTAAATTCTTTTTTTTTGCTCATGATCATTCCTAATTCATTAAAAAGTATAGTAAAAATATAATAGACCTTATTTAGTTGTTCAAATCCAATAATTATAAATAGATTTCAAATGCCCACTGCGGATATTTAGGGCTCCCACATACAACTAAAAGTTTTAACTATTTAATTAGGGAAGCTCAATGAAGAAAATATTATTTTTAGCTTTAGTTTACTTTATGCCGATCAGTGCCCAAAATAACCCGTGCTATGATGATTTATATTTATCCTTAAAAGCGAATGGAATTAATGCTATGACGACTAGAGAATATCATTATTTCACTCGCAAGGATGAGGAATGTTCTGAGTATAATACTTTCGATAAAAAGTACTATGACCAATTAAATGAGATGCAAAATGAAATATATAGAATTGCAGAAAAAATTGGTGAACTAGATGAAGATATTAACCTTGAAAACATCTACGGATTAGGTCGCTTAAAAGCTACAGACCCTGAGCTAAGAAGTCTTGCAATTATGCAATCAAAAGATGATGATATAAGAAATGAGTTTAATACTGTATTGGAGAAATTGATTGTTCTTAAAAAAGAAATAAAAGAAGGGAAAAAGGAAGATGTTGGGCCCGCAGATTTAGTTGTTAATTCGCTCACCGTAATCGATAGTTCAAATGGTGGTTACATTAGAACGATAAGTAAAGATGGTAAAAATACAGTTATGATTGGAAAGCATCCTTCAGGTAGTGGAAGTGTAATTACTTATAACTTGGAAGGAGCCCCTTCTGTAAGAATTGGATCAGATGGTAAATCTGATGGTTATATGAATGTAAAACGAAAATCAGGTAAAAATGCTCTATTTGTTGGTGTTGGAGATGATGGTAATAATGTTATTGTTAGTTCAAATTCAAAAGGGAACCCATCGATTGTTGCAGGTGTAAATGATGATGATAATGGATATTTAAAAACCATAAACAATCAAAATAATAGCTCAATAATCATCAGTTCTAAAAAAGATGGATCAGGTTATCTATCAACATTTAGCAATTCAGGTAAACGATCTTCCTTCATTTCATCAGATAGAAATGGCAATGGTATGATTGGGCTATATGATAAAGATCAGAAACTTCAATATTCACAAAAAGGTATTAAGCCGGTTATAAATGAAATACCTGAAGACAAGAAAAAATAATCTTGCGTTTAAGATAAATTATTGAGGACATAAATGCATACAATTGATTTACGTAGCGATACAGTAACTCTTCCAACAAAAGAAATGCGAGAAGCAATTTCGAATGCAGAATTAGGTGATGATGTGTTTCAAGAAGACCCTACGATTAATAACTTAGAAAAGTTAGCAGCAAAAAAGTTTAATAAAGAAGCAGCTGTCTTTTTACCTAGTGGAACGATGGCCAATCTTGTTGCCGTTCTCACACATTGCAATCGCGGTGATGAGGTTATGCTCGGTGACCAATCGCATACTTTTTTGTATGAAGCTGGAGGTATATCCTCCTTTGGAGGTGTCCATTCTAGGCAATTAAAAAACCATAATGATGGAACAATACATCTAAATGATATTAAAAATGCCATAAGAAAAAAGGACGTTCATTTTCCACCATCTCGTCTTATATGTTTAGAAAATACGCACAAC
>JABGWJ010000173.1 GCA_018645565.1 bacterium
GGATCTATGGTTAACGCAGTTATGCGAAATATTCAAAGATACAATGCAAAACATGACGGCTGGAAGAATTCTTTATTTGAAAAGAACATAAAATTAGCATATCCAAATTGGTTAATAAAAAAGTGGCAAAAACAATTTGGTAAATACAATACAGAAAAATTGTGTTTGTTTCTTATAAAAAAAGCACCGATTTACATAAGGCTCGATAAAAACAAAATCAGTGAAGAAAGTATGGTTTCTAATTTTTCAAAAATTAACATAGAACTATCGAAGCAAAGTAAGTTTGAAAATTTTTTTAAAGTAATTCATGGTAAAGAAAAAATATTTGAAACTAAAATTTTTAAAGATGGTAAGGTATCTATTCAAGATCCGGCATCAGGTGCAGTTGTAGATTTAATTAATCCTAAGAAAAACGACATTATTTTAGATGCCTGTGCAGCTCCTGGAACAAAATCATTATATATGGCTCAAAGAGTGGGCTTAGGAGGGAAGGTTTATGCTTCTGATAAAAATAAAAAACGAGTAGATAGTGGTAAACTAGATATCGGAAGACACAATTATAAAAACATTCAATGGTCTGTTTTAGATGCAACAAAAGATGAGTTTCCTACTTATAACAAAATCTTGATTGACGTTCCCTGCACGGGAACAGGGGCAATCGGTAGGAGGCCAGATATAAAATGGCGATTAAAATCTCAAGATATAAAAAAGATGTCAGAAACACAAATTAATATTCTTAATCATATGGCAAGATTTTTATCTCCAAACGGTAAAATAGTATATTCAACTTGCTCTCTAGAGCGAGAAGAAAATGAAGATGTTGTAAATAAATTTTTAAAAAATAGATCAGATTTTAAATTATTAGTAACTCATTCATTATTGCCTGATCAATGGGTAAATTCTAGTGGTTTTATGTTTGCAGTACCGTATAAAACAAAGACGGACGGTCTTTTTGCTGCCGTTTTGCAGAAGAAATTTTGAGAATAAATATTAAATACTATTTTGCCTGTCTAGGTTCGATTATAATCGTTTCTGTTTTTCTTTTTGATTTGCTTTTAATGCCGCTCTATGTAAGGCATGGACAAGGGAATTATATGGTAAATGTTAAAGGTAAACAGTTAGAGTATGCGTTGGATATATTGTCTTCTGAGGGTCATAGAGGATTAGTTTCAGATACAATGTTTTCAGCGGCATTTAACCCCGGTATTGTTATAGATCAATATCCTTCTACCAATATGAAAGTAAAAGAAGGTAGGACAGTACGGTTAACAATAGCGAATGCCGAGCGTTCGGTGATGGTGCCAGATTTAATAGGTAGGTCCGAACGAAGTGCAGAACTAGATATAAGTCAAGTTGGACTTGAAATAGATACTGTATATAAAGAATATAATTCTGATGTTCCAGCTGGAAATGTTACATGGCAGTATCCAAAAGGTGGTGATATGTTGAGTCGAGGTATGGGTGTTCATTTAACAATTAGTCTAGGTGTCCCTCCAAATTTTTTTCAAGCTCCCAATATTTTTGGATTAAGCAAAAAAAAAGCTATAGTTGAAATTGAAAAATCTGGATTTTCTTTAGGAAAAGTCTACTATAGGCAAAATGAAGATTTAATTCCATATACAGTTTTAGATCAATCATTAAAGCCTGGAACAGTCCTTGAAAAATCCGCTACAATTGATTTAACAATTAGTGTACTTGACATGCAAGACATATTTAATAACATAGTAGATTAATGGCAAACATTGGATATAATGAAATTTTTAGAAAATTCATTCATGTTTTAAGTGCTATTATACCACTATCTCACATTTATGTATTTAAAGAAAAAATTGATATGATTCTTTTTCTTTCCTTGATGTTGATTTTTTGTTTTTTTATTGAGTATGCTAGAAACAACTCTAAAGCTAATAAAGTGTTTAAAAAATATTTATTTTTTATGATGAGAAATTTTGAAAAGAAAGGAAATCTAACCGGTGCAACTTGGGTTTTTGTTGGGTCATTGTTCTCAATAATCATAGTTCCTAGTCCGTTTTGCATAATTGCGCTATTCTTCTTATCAGTAGGGGATACTTTTGCTGCAATAATTGGAATTAAATATCCCTATTTTAAAATTGGTGAAAAAACTTTGTCTGGCTCATTAGCTTGCTTTATTGCTTGTCTAGGAGTCAGTCTCATATTTAATCAAATTTTAGATATTGAAATTTTAATTATTGGTGCATTAGTTGCTTCAATTGCAGAATTAATTTCTTTCAATATTAATGATAATGTTTCGATACCACTTTTTTCTGGCTGTTCTATGTACATAGTTAGTATGATAATATGACTTTTCTTGCACCTACCGCTATGTTATTTCTTTTGGGAATTAGCATTCCTATTTTTATTCACTTCTTAAATAAAATTAATGTTAAAAAAATAGAATTCAGTTCTATTCGCTATTTAAAAAGCATGAAAAAAAATGCAATAAGGAGTGTAAAGTTTAAAAAATTAATTTTGTTATTACTTCGAGTAGGTATTATTTCTGCTTTAGCACTAATGTTGGCTAGGCCCGTGACTAAGGGGTTTATGCCAGGATGGTTGTCAGCAGAAATTGACTCGAGACTTTTATTAGTTATAGATAATTCATCAAGTATGGCTGCACAAAAAGGTGCGTTTTCCCTTTTAGAAAATGCGAAAAAAACTGCTATTGATCTAATAGGTCTCTATGATAAAAATACGATCATAGATATTGTTCAAACTTGCCCTCCTCAAATTCTTTTTTCTGGTAAAGCTGTTGACGTAAAGTATAAAAAAAACATTATTAAAATTTCTAATTCAAAAAATTTTGATAACATATGGTTTCTGGTTGACTCTCTAACTAAAACTCTTAACGTTAAGGAGACTATTAAAGAGTGTATTCTTATAAGTGACTTTCAGACAAAAGATATATCTATTGATTCATTGTCAGATGATTGGCATTATTATTTTATAAATGCAGGATTAGTTGATAATAATATGTCAATAAATAGTCTAGATATAGTAAGCAGAATTAAAGTTCCCGGTCAGCTGATAAAAATAAAAACTAATATTTACAATTATAATTCTAAAAATATGAAGAACGTTCCAATAAATTTAGTTTTTGATGAAAATAGAGTCGGGCAGGTAATCTCTAATTTTGAGCAAAATTCAAATAAAGAATTTGTTTTTCAGGCATATCCAAGTAAAAAAGGGATTCTTAAAGGTAGCGTTAGACTACCAAAGGATGATTATGCTAATGATAATATTTGGCATATGAGTACTCCAATATTAAATAAAATTAATTGTTTAGTTGTATGCAATACTGATAACGAAAAAGAAATTTTTAAATTAATTATGAATGCCATTGACCCTGAAAAAGAACTGTTAAGTTTTGAACTTAGAAAGCAACCCATAGTTAATAGACTTTTTGTTGAAGATGTTGACATTTTAGTTATTCATAATCCGGGTGCTTTTACGGAATCAGCTTTCAATGAATTAGATGTTTTTTTAAAAAATGGAGGAGGTCTAATTTGGTTCTCTAGTGGCATGGAAGCAGATCCCGCATTTGATAAATATTTTTCTAATCTCAATTTTCCAATAGCACATGATATAATAGAATCTGATTTTGGAGCGTTTAATGTCCGAGTTCCTAAAATTAAAGATAATGCTATACGTGATTTAGATGTTAGAAAATTGAGTGATGAGCTTCCTGAAGTTTTTCAATATATAAAACACACCACAAAGTCTAGGCAGAAAGTGCATCTTGAGCTAAATAATGGAGACCCTTTACTAATTGATTTTAAACGAGGGAAAGGGAAAGTTTTTTATTTTTCATCAATATTGGACCTAGATTGGAATGATATGCCTCTTAGAGGATTATTGGTCCCTTTAATGTATAAGCTATTAGTTCTTGGCGGCACAGATGAGGTTAATTCCATGCCTGTCAAATTAGGTAGAGTAAAATGGATTACTTTAGATGGTAATGAAGTAAAGAGCGAATGGGAAGTGGAGTCGCCTTCAGGAATAAAAAATTTAATTGTTCCTGATTTTAGTAAAGAGAGCCTAAAAATTAAAAATACTAATGAATTGGGCGTATATAATGTTTATAAAAACAAAATATTATACACTTCTTTCACAACTGAACTTAATTCTAATGAAATTATATCTAATCAAATTACTCAAAACGAGTTAGATATTTTATTTCCAGAACTAGAATATAAATGGATAAACCCAAGTGAAGATTTTATAAATGTTTTTAATGAAATAAGACATGGTAAGGCACTTTGGAAATTCTTTTTAATTCTAGCAATAATTTTATTTTTATTAGAAACATGGGTTGGAAGACCTAATGTAAATAATATTAAAAGTTGATTTTTTAATTTGGATAAGGCTCTTTTGATTGGAATAGTGCTGCCTGGCGTAAATGATATCGATGTAAATAATCATTTAAATGAATTGAAAATGCTAGCTAAGACTGCAAGCGTTAAAACTTTAAGTATGGTTACTCAAAGACTTCAAAAAGTGAATCCTGCATTTTACATTGGTAAAGGAAAAGCATTGCAGGTTATAGATCAAGCTCAGCTTATTGGTGCAAATTTA
>JABGWJ010000174.1 GCA_018645565.1 bacterium
TGTTAAAAGAATCGTAGAGATTTTAAAGTCTGAAGTGAAAGTATTTTAGTCATGAAGTCTTTGGTTATTATAGAGCATAAAAATGGTGTTTTACACCGAATGAGCAGAGAAGCCATTTCGGGCGCCCAGAAGATTGGTGGAGAGATTTCAGCATTAGTCATTGGAAAAAACTCTGAATCTGTCGCAAGCGAGCTGTCTAATTTTCAAATTGAAAAAACTGTTATTGTCGATCACGAGCTTGTTCCCTCTTATAATGTTGACGGATATAAAGAGATTATTAAACAAGTAGTTGATTCAATTTCACCGAATATTATTATTACTGGTCATACATATCAGGCCAGAGATTTTATGCCAAGAGTTAGTGCGGCCCTTGATATCCCATTTATTCCTGATATAGTAGAGCTCGAAAATAGCATTTACATAAAACAGGTTTTAAATTCAAAATTAAATGCATCAATATCTTCATCATCAGATAGAGTGCTTATTAGTTTTCAATCTGCTAGTTATAGTGAGGAAGATATTATCAAAGGTTCTAGTCGTTCTGAATCCTTTGATGTAGACCTTGATTCTTCTTCTATTAAATCCAAGTCAGATGACCCCTTCCAAGAATCTGCATCAGAAGTTGATTTAGAAAGCGCCGAATTAATTGTCTCGGTTGGCCGTGGCATAGAAAAAGAGGAAAACAAATCTATTGCTTTTGACTTAGCTAAAGTTATTGGTGCAGAGGTATCTGCAAGTAGACCAGTCGTAGATGCTGGGTGGCTTCCAAGCTCAAGGCAAGTTGGAAGTTCTGGTAGTACGATTAGTCCAAAGCTGTATCTTTCGCTTGGAGTTTCAGGTGCGATTCAACATGTTGTAGGAATGAAAGGTTCTAAAAATATTTTAGCGATTAATAAAGATCCCGATGCGCCGATTTTCGAAATAGCAGATTATGCTGTTGTTGGAGATCTTTTAGAGATTGTACCCAAGCTTATTACCGCTCTTCAAGACTCTTAAATTTTCTAGTTTCCAACTATTTCTGTTTTACTTTTTTGCTATAGATTATGCCCTTATAATTAATATAGTTTATCAAAGTGGTATTTTGATAGCAGTTGACATAACAAGAAGGAAGGTCTACTAGTTGCTTTCAAACATTGAAAAAATAATTTTTATCATAATTGCTTTTAGTGCGTTCAGCGCCTCTTATGTTACCTTTGGTAAAATGTTTAAAGCTATTAGCGTTGGTTCTCAGCCAATTGATTGGAAAAAAGCATTGTGGAATTTTCCAAAAGGCTTGAAAGTATTTATCAGTCAAAACACTCTTTTCAAGACCAGGCCTATTGTTGGTTTTATTCATGCTCTAGTCGCTTGGGGTTTTACGCTTTATTTAATCGTGAATGTTGTAGATGTTTTATATGGTTTCATACCTGACTTTCATTTTTTCCCAAATTATTTTATTGGGAAAATGTATCGAATCTTCGTTGATGTTTTTACGGTATTAGTTCTCGTTGGGGTTTTTTACTTTTTAGTTCGAAGATTTATTTTTAATGATAAAAGACTTATAATTAATAAACCAGTAATGATAAGTGAAGAAGCCAGAATTGGTATGAGGAACGATTCTTTGCTTGTTGGTCTATTCATTTTATTTCACGTAGGTGCTCGTTTTTTATCAGCAAGTTTCGAGATTGCAAAAAATGGAGTCGACGATTTTCAGCCAGCAGCAACGACAGTTTCATTACTCTGGTCTAATTTATCTTCAGAAAATATTATTTTATTTGAACATATTACATGGTGGATTGCTCTGGGGTTAATTTTAGGATTTTTACCATATTTCCCATTCAGCAAGCACGCTCATTTATTTATGGGGCCATTGAATTACATGGTTAAGGAAGAAAGGTCTTCCATGGCAGCGATAGAAACAATTGATTTTGAAGATGACTCAATTGATCAATTTGGGGCAGGGCAAATCAATCATCTACCGCAATCTAACCTCTTGGATGCCTATGCATGTATACAATGTAGTCGTTGTCAAGATGCTTGCCCCGCTTATGAAACAGGTAAAGAATTATCGCCATCCGCATTAGAAATAAATAA
>JABGWJ010000175.1 GCA_018645565.1 bacterium
ATTAAATCAAGAGATAAAGAAGATATATCTGTAGCTGATATTCGTGATACAGATAAAATTGAAAGAATTGATTTAAATACAAGCTCTTCATATTCAAAGTGGGTATTTGCTAAGGGGTATGAGAATTATAACTATTCATTGGATGATAAGAGCCCTAAGAAAGAAATAGCGGTCAAAGACACTTTAGTCGATGGTGCTCATATTCCAAAATCATATAAAACAAGATTTACATTAGATATGGTTAGTGGGAACTTGCAAATAAGTAATGTATTTGGTGCGACCGGTATGACTTACTTCGCTTTTAGTGATATTTTGGGTAATCATCAAATACAATTTGGTACAGAGATGGTACTCACTCTTGAAGATAGTGATTATTTTTTATCATATGGTTATCTTAAGAATAAAACGGATTACTATTTTGTAGGCTTTCAGAATGCTGACTTTTTTCAAGCTGGCTATTATTCACTTGGGCGGTTGAGGCATTATGGGTTGCAATCTTATATATCGCATCCATTTAGTCGCTTTCAAAGAATTGACTTTGGTCTTACATGGCATAATATTAGCTATGATATTCTAGATCGGGTAATCAATACATTTGGGCAAGAAGAATTAATAAAAAGGCCCGGGTCTTCGACAAATTTTTCTACAATTTTACCACGAGCTAGCTGGGTCATTGATAATTCTATTTTTGGATTTACTGGGCCAATTGATGGGTACAGACAGAATATTTCTGTTACAGCTAGTCCTGGATGGAAAACTGATTTTAAGTTTCAAACTATAAAAGTAGATGCGCGAAAATACTGGCGCTTTGGACGTGATTATACTTTAGCCGTGAGAGGGTTTTTAGGAAGAAGCCAAGGTAAAAATGCTCAGAAATTTTTTCTAGGTGGAATACCATACCTGCTTACAGATTTTCAAAGTGGCACGACAAATGGAGACAGTGATGCTTCTGCATACAGGAGTGTTTTAACAGATACTTCAAATTCAAACTTAATAACTGACGTCTACTTTACAGAATATGCGTTTCCAATGAGAGGTGCTCGTTTTGCAGAAAGAGTTGGTACGTATGCTTCACTTTTTAATTTTGAGGTAAGGTTTCCATTTATTAACTATCTTGCTTTAGGATTCCCCCTAAAAGTTGTGTTTGGAAATATTAGAGGCCATGCATTTGTTGATGTTGGAGCAGCTTGGGATTCATCTAAGGAATTTTCTTCAAATAGTTGGCCAGAAAGATATGGCACAAATGACACAGCAAAATTTTCTCCTTGGGTCGTTACATCTGGATTAGGCGTAAAGGTTAATTTAGGATATTTTTTATTGAGAGTTGAATCTGCTTGGGATAAGAACCCAAGCGGTTATTCAAAGCCACAATGGTATCTGTCCTTGGGCCCTGATTGGTAGAATATCTACCTTGATTCCGTCAACCATAGAAACCAACTTCTCCTACTTCTATGGCGAATAAAAAAAACAAAATAAACTTTTTATGCTCTGCTTGCGGCGATGACTTTGCCAAGTGGAATGGACAATGTCCTAGCTGTAAGGAGTGGGGTACACTTTCCGAGTTTAAAGTTTTAGGCAATAAAAATATAAAAAGATCTAAGGTTGATTACCGGGATTATAAGGCTCTCAATGATATTTTAGAATCTGACCCTGGAGAAAGAATAACTACTAGCATGACAGAAGCAGACAGGGTGCTTGGGGGAGGTCTTTTGCCTGGGTCATTACTCCTATTAGGTGGAAGCCCTGGAGTAGGTAAGTCAACATTAGCATTACATATTTGTTCTGGTGTTAACAAACCAATTTTATATGTCTCTGCAGAAGAAAGTGAAGAGCAAGTTGCTATTAGAGCAAAGAGAATAAGCGTTAAACCTGATAACCTTCATCTATCGAGCGAGAATGATTTAAATGGAATCCTTATGCACATAGATAGAATTTCACCAGCTATGGTCATCATAGATTCAATCCAAACTATTGTAAATTCAGATTTAGATTCTCTTCCAGGTTCCCCAAGTCAAATCAGAGATTGTGGGCAAAAATTTTTAGAAGTCAGTAAACAAAATAATGTTATAATAATGATTATTGGGCATGTTACTAAGGAAGGGACTATTGCTGGGCCAAAAATGTTAGAACATATGGTAGATACTGTACTTTATTTAGAAGGTGACGATAGATACGAACATAGAATTTTAAGAGCTGCAAAGAATCGGTTTGGCGCTACAAATGAGGTAGGCATTTTTCATATGAATGAAGATGGTCTTAATGAGGTTTCAAACCCGTCTGAAATGTTTTTGTCAGAAAGAAGTAAAAATATACCAGGAACTTGTATTTATCCGTCTTTAGAGGGTACTAGGCCTATATTAATTGAAGTTCAAGCATTGGTTTCTACTGCAAATTTTGGGACACCTCAAAGAAATGTAAATGGTTTTGATTTAAGAAGGCTTTCCATGCTTTTAGCAGTTTTAGAAAAAAGGATGGAGTTAGTTATGGGAATTAAAGATGTTTTTATTAATCTAGTGGGAGGTCTAAAAGTAGATGATCCGGCAGCTGACTTATCAATTTTATGTGCAATAGCTTCAAGTTTTATGGATAAATCAATTGATGAAACAATCGTTTTTGTTGGAGAAATTGGTTTAGCAGGAGAAATTAGGTCAATCAGTCGGTTAGGGCATAGATTAGCTGAAGTTTCAGCTTTAGGTTTTAGTGGCGCCGTAGTCCCATCAGCAAGTATGAATGGAAAATTAGAAAAACATAATCTAAAGATTTATCCGGTTGACACAGTTAGGCAGGCCTTCGATATATTATTTTGAAGTACTCAATAACTCATTTTGACAAAAAAACCTCTGCTAGAACAGGTATAATCACAACAGATCATGGCAATATTCAGACCCCTGTGTTTATGCCAGTTGGAACTATTGGGGCTGTTAAAACATTTTCCCCTCATGAATTAGAAGGTTTAGGTGCAGACATCATCCTTGGAAACACGTACCACCTTTACCTAAGACCGGGGACTGATATTATTCATGAAGCAGGCGGTCTTCATACATTTTCAAACTGGACAAAACCGATGTTAACGGATAGTGGCGGATTCCAAGTTTTTTCATTAGCAAACTTAAATAAAATAACAGATGAGGGCGTTGAGTTTCAATCCCACTTAGATGGCAGTTCTCATAATTTGACGCCAGAAAAATCTATGGAAATTCAGCGGTTTTTAGGTTCAGACATAATTATGGCCTTTGATCATTGTCCTCCAGGGAAAGCAGATAACAAAGAAGTAATCAAAGCTGTAAAAAGAACGAGCGATTGGTTTAAGAGGTGTAAAATATATTTGAGAAATAATCCTAGATTATACAGCCACGATCAAACTCTATTTCCCATAATTCAAGGTGGGGTGGATGAGGAAATGAGAAGAATAAGTATTGAAGGGTTAGTTGAACAAGCAGATTCGGGTATCGCAATTGGGGGGCTAGCTGTAGGAGAGGAAAAAAATGCGATGTTTGACACAATTGACTTTTGTGATTCGTTGCTTCCTAAAGATAGGCCTCGGTATTTAATGGGTGTTGGAAAACCTACAGACATTGTAAGAGCAATCAGATTAGGTGTGGATATGTTTGATTGCGTAATGCCGACAAGGAATGGCCGAAATGGTCAAATATTTACATCTGATGGAACAGTCAACATAACAAATGGAAAATATAAAAATGACCATTCGCCAATCGATAAAAATAGTAAACATGCCTACGGACGCATGTTTACAAAGTCATATGTAAGGCATCTCTTCAATGTTAAGGAGATATTAGGATTACGCATTGCCTCGACCTTAAATATCTCTTACTATATTTCATTAACAAAAAAAATACAAGAAACTATTCAATTGGGTGAATTTGATGCTTGGTCTAATAGTTGGCTTAATGACATGAAATTAAAAAAAGGCATGTAATGGCCAAAATGGAAACTCGAGTCATAGATGCTTACGTCTATAGAAAAACTCCTAAAGGGATAAAGTATTTAATTTTAAAACGCGCAAAAACAAAAATTTATGAGCACCTTTGGCAAGGCGTAGCCGGTAAAATTGAAAAAGGCGAAGAAGCCTGGGAAACAGCAATTAGAGAGCTCAAAGAAGAAACAAATTTAAAGCCTGTTACCATGTTCATAGCTGATCATATAAGTAGCTTTTATGAAAAGCATAGAGACCGAATTAATTTTGTGCCAGTTTTTGGCATTGAAGTTGATTCGGATGATATATCGCTATCAAGCGAACATTGCGAGTTTAAATGGGTTGAATTTGAAATAGCTTTATCTCATTTAGTCTGGAATGGACAAAAAAAAGGGATTAATGTAATTAATGATATGATTATATCTAATGACGATAGAATGAAATGGTCTGGAATTAATCTATCTGATACGGTGTTTTGATAAATATTGTAAATATTTCTAGAAGAATAAAATATTTATTTGGTATTACAATTTTATCTTGGTCTTTATTTATAGTTCTACGTTTTTCTTTTTTCTATGTTTTTTATGAGCCTTCCAGTTTAATAGATATTTTAAAAAGCTTTTGGATTGGTAGTAGGTTTGATTTGAGGCTATCTATCCTTTTGTCATTACCCTGTTTGATTATTACTATTGCTCCTATAGTAAAATATTGGAAGTTTTCTTATACAGTTTTTGCTGCAAATTGGACTTACTCATTAGTATTAACAGCAGCAATTTTTTTTTACATTTTTGATTTTGCGACCTATGGTTATACTCAGCAAAGAATTGATATAACCGTTTTTACATTATTAGAAAATTTTACTATATCATTAGGGATGATATGGGAATCCTATCCGGTCATACGATTGTTATTACTCGTATTAATAATATGCGCACTTTTTATTAAAATTCACAACTGGTTAATAGGTGTAACATTAAAAAAGAAGAAAGGATTTCAAACTAAATATCAGAAAGCCTTTCAACTTATATTTTGTTTTTTCATATATATATTTGGTTTTTGGGGCACGCTTTCCCAATATATGTTGTTGTGGAGCGATGCATTTTTTAGCAGGAGTGCCTTTATTTCTGCTTTAGCGTTAAATCCTATTTTATATTTTTATGATACAACAACTTTTCAAGAAGCTGATTTTGAAATAGATAAAGTAGAGGAATCATATCCTATTATTTCAAATTATTTAGGAACGAATAACCCAGATATAAATAATTTAAACTATGTTAGGGAGATTGAACCAAGTATAAAAATGAGCAATCATCCTAATGTTGTGATAATATTTATGGAATCAGTTGGTCTAAATAGGTTGGGTATTGCTGGGAATCCGTTACACGCGACTCTTTTTCTTGATAGCCTTTCGTCCAATGGGTTATACTTTCCAAAATTTTATATACCATGGGTTAGCACCTCTAGATCTGTTTTTACGATGCTTACAGGAATTCCAGATGTTGCAAGGAGAACTTCATCAAGGAATCCTATTATCAGAGATCAATATAGTATCATTTCAGAATTTGAAGATTATGATAAATATTATATGATAGGCGGAAGTGCGAGCTGGGCTAATATTAGAAGCTTGGTATCTTATAACATAAAAGGAATGAAGCTAATCGAAATGGATGATATAAATCGACCGCGACTGGACGTTTGGGGAGTATCTGATTTAGATTTGTTTAAAGAAGCGGATAATATCCTTAAAAATAAACAAGATTTATCCAAACCAAGTTTTATGATCATTCAAACAGCCGGTAATCATCGGCCTTATACAATACCTGATGACAATGATGGTTTTATAACAAAAAGTATAAAGAAAGAAAGTCTTAACAAAGCAGGATTTAAATCCATTGAGCAGTTCAATGCAATGAGACTTTTAGATCATTCAATAGGTAAGTTTTTTGATTTAGCAGAAGAGTCGTCATATTATGAAAATACTATATTTGTCTTATTTGGGGACCACGGCACAGCTGACCCTCAAGCAAAGCATATGGGTCTTGAAGATTATGAACTTAAATTAAGATCATATAATGTTCCATTAATAATTTTTTCCCCAAAGATAATTCAAAATCCACAAATAATAAACCGTGCATCAGGTTTATCTGATTTGATGCCTACAATCGCAGGACTCTGTAAAATACCATATATGAATAAGACGATTGGAAGAGATCTTTTAATATCTGATAATAATCTTGCATTCTTAGTAAATAAGAAAATGAATCCAACTAGTTATGGAGTAATAGATGACCAATTTTATTTGAGAGTCTTTCATGATGGATCTGGATATGAATTGCATAATATTTTAGATAAAGATCCTATAAAAAACGTCAGAAGTATTTTTTCTAATGAGGCAGACTCATTAAAGAAAATAGCTGATGCCATTTATCACACTTCAAAGTATATGTTATATCACAATAACAATTAATTTTATATATTCTATTATATATGAAGTTTATAAATAATCAATTAAGGCAGGTTTAAATGTTATCTATTGGATCCAGTGCTCCTGAATTTCAACTAAATGATCAGGATGGAAATACAGTAAATATAAAAGATTTTGAAGGTCAAAAAGTTTTACTTTGGTTTTATCCAAAAGCAAGTACGCCTGGCTGAACTATCCAAGGTCAAGGGCTCCGGGATGAGTTCAAGAATTTTGAAAAGTATAATACAGTAGTCCTTGGAATGAGTGCTGATTCAATAAAAGCTCAAAAGAATTTTTGTAGCAAGCAAGAGTTTCCATTTCAATTATTATCCGATCCTGAGAAAGAAGCAATAAAATCATACGAAGCAATAGGGTTAAAAAAAATGTATGGTAGAGAATATGAAGGGATTCTTAGAATAGCTTATTTGATTGATGAAAATAGTAAAATAGAAAAAGTTTATGAAAAAGTTAGTCCTAAGACTCATGCTGCCGAGGTTTTAAAGGACTTAGTTTGATAACTATAGATTATTGATAATTAGATAGTTATCTTTGAATGACATTAGTTCTTCTTCTAAATAACCACTCATTAGAGAGTGGCCTTTAATCCAAAGCTCATTTTCTTTGACTATAAAATCTGTAAGATGAATTGGATTATTTTTAACTGCTAACACAGCGCTATTCTCTTTACAAAGTGCGATGTCGTTTGCTTTAAAATCTTCAATGTTTCCCAAATCTTTACGTAATCGGTAGCCTTGTTTTTGACTTATATCATCATAAGTAAATGTGTACTGAGGGTCTTTTTTTGTAAATGGGCACATAGTATAAATAGGTAAAATTGCACAAATAACGACCCAAAAAGTCGAGTTCGCTTTTAAGTCACAATAAAAATCCATGCCGGATTTTAGGTCCAACGCTTTTTGTATACTATTTGCATTAACAAGCAAGCTGTAGTGTGATAAAAAAATACTTTTATCCACTGTTATCATAATGATGGCGGTTTCATCTAACAAAGCTTTGTATTTTGGAATAAAAACTGAGGGGTATGATTTTAAAGTTTTTTGAAAATCGATTTCAAAATTTATTCTTTTCGCGTTTAACTTTTTATTTATTTTAACATTACTGTTTTCAAGAAATACACCCTTTGCTCCCATGTGCCAAAGACCATAAAGTAACAATAATGACTGCAAAGATGAATTTTCTTCAATTACAACATTGTCTTTTGGATTAATACCTTGCTCGGTTAGCCAATTAGCCATCTTTTGAATGAGTTCGTAAAATTCAATATTTTTAAGATTATAATCACTAAAAATACTTTTATCTCCATATTTAATTATTTGACCCTCGATAATTGCTTGAGTGCCGGGGTAAGGGATCATGTATTCTATGGGCTCTATATTACCAATCGTTTGCGCACTGTATAACTGAGTTTGTGGATTCATGTTATTGAGGAGAGATTATAAAAATAAATACCGTAATTAAGATTACTTTTTAGGTTTAATTTTTCTAGTTATTTGAAAATTATCAGTAGGTCGTGTATACCAGTCACCTGCTAATCTCCCGATAGGTTCTAATTTTTCAATATCGATTTTATTATTGGATATTATACTATCTTCTATATGGAACAATACAATGCTACCAATGACAATAAATCCACTACCTGCACTCCCATCCCCTATCTCAACGATTTGATTTAGATTACATTCAAGACTTATTTTTGCTTCTTTCAGTATCGGGGGAATAATTTTTTTTGATTTTGAGGTACTTAAACCAGAAATCTCAAATTCATTAACATTGCTATCATAATCTGTTGAGCATTCAACCATTTGCTCAGCAAATGACTCAGAAACTATATTGACCGTAAACTCTTTTGTGTCTCTTATATTGACTAAAGTATCTTTTTCTTTTCCATCCCACCCTCTTCGAGCAGGTGCAAACATGACGGTTGGTGGATTAGAACAAACACCGTTAAAGTATGAGAAAGGTGCAATGTTATCAACTTTTTTTAAACTAGTTGTACCTACAAACGCAATTGGTCTTGGGACAATTGATCCAATCATCAGCTTATGTGTTTCCTGAAATGTTATTTTATCTGGGTCATAAATCATAGTTTAAGAACTCCAAGAATATATATATTTTTCATCTTCTACTTTTTGCGAATCAGTTGTCAAGTGGACTGGTTTAAAAGTATCTATCATAACAGCAAACTCATTAGTCTCTTTAGCTCCAATAGATTCTTCGATTTTCCCTGGCTGTGGTCCATGTGTTAAACCCATGGGATGATATGTTATTGATTCTGGTTCGACGCCTTTTCGACTCATAAATTTCCCATCGACATAATAAATAATTTCTTCAGAGTCTACATTACTGTGCGCGTAGGGAGCGGGTATTGAATTTTTATGGTAATCATATAACCTAGGCACAAAAGAACAAACGACGAAGCCTTTAGATTGAAACGTTTGATGAACGGGAGGTGGTTGATGAATTTTCCCGGTAATTGGCATGAAGTCTTTAATGTTTAGTTTCCAAGGATAGTAATATCCATCCCAGCCAATTATATCAAAAGGGTGATTTTGATATTCATAAGATTGAAAACATTCTCCGTACTTAACATCAATTAACGTATTTTTTTCTAAGGTTGGTTCATCGTTTTGAGGGGTTATAATATCTCGTTCTGTATATGGTGAATGCTCTAATAGTTGACCGAATTTATTTCTGTAGCGTTCAGGTGTTTCAATTGGCTCTTTTGATTCAATGACTAATACTTTTAATGGAGAATTAATTTTCATTTTCCATATTACGCCTCTTGGAATAACTACATAATCTCCATATACTATATCAAAACTCCCAAAATTTGTTTGTAAGGTCCCATCCCCAGAACTAATAAACAATAATTCGTCAGCATAAGCATTTTTATAAAGAGTGTCCATCGACCTATCTACATGACATTTGGAAATTACTAAATCAGTATTTAGAAATAGTGTTTTTCGAGCAGATACAGCATTCCCTTTACTTTGGATATTTGATGTTTTTAAATGATAATGTTTATTTATTTTTTCGATTACATGAATTTCATTTTTGGTTTTAGAACCTAAGTTTTTTACTGCAGTTGGTGGATTTATATGATATACATTCGAGTACATATGGCTAAAACCATTTCTGCTAATTAGCTCTTCCCAGAAAAGATTTTTATTGCCATCTCTGAATGCAGTGTGTTTTTTTTGTGGTATCTTTCCTCGTTTTTGATAAAAAGGCATAATTAGTTATATAATTTTATTTTCTAAAATTCCTAGTTTTTCAATTTCCATTGTAACAGTGTCACCTTTTTTTATCCATCCACCTGTATTTTCAGGTCGCAATTCTAGGATACATCCAGTACCAACCGTTCCAGAACCGATGTATTCTCCAGGAATGACTTTTGTGTTCATACTTGCACGTTCAATCATATCACCAAAAGAGTGATAAAGATCATTTGTGTTTCCATCTGAAATGAGTTTTCCATTTACATGGCAGGTCATTCTTAAATGCAGTTTTCCTTTTTCATCCCAATCATTTTCAATTTCATCTGGAGTAACCATATAAGGACCAAAACTAGAAGCAAAGTCTTTCCCTTTTGCTGGTCCTAGACTCATAGGCATTTCTTCTCTTTGGAGGTTTCTAGATGACCAGTCATTTAAAATTGTATAACCAGCGATGACACTTTTTGCATTTTCTGATTTAATATTAGTTCCGCCATTACCTATAACAATTGCAAATTCTAATTCATAATCAAGTTCAGTTGTAGCGAGAGGGTATGGAATATCTTGATTATGACCAAAACAACAGTTTGGATTTGAAAAATAAAATATAGCTAGTTTATACCAATCTGGGTTCATTTCTAAGCCTCTGAGTTTTCTTGCAGCGCGAACATGCTGTTCAAATGCATAAAAGTCTCTAAAAGCAGGTGGATCGGGAACCGGTGGTAGAATAATTGCATCGGATTCTTTGATAGAGAATTGAGTATGGTCGAGGTGCTTTACTTTGGCTTCCAATTCTTTGAGTAATAAAAAATTCTTATCCCATTCATGGAGCGCACTTTTTAACGATTGCGGAATAGATAAAAATTTTTCATCTTTAAATTTTTCATTGATGAACTTAGAAGATTTATAAATGTTAATTATGCTGTCATCCATTTTAAATCCAAAAATCTGCTCTGAGTTTAATTGTTCTTTATAAGTTAATAATTTCATTATGTTAAAGATTTCCTCGCTGGCTTTGCTCTCTTTCAATTGATTCAAATAATGCTTTAAAGTTCCCTTTACCAAAACTGTTAGAACCTCTTCTTTGAATTATTTCATAAAATAAGGTTGGGCGGTCTTGTATCGGTTTCGTAAATATTTGTAGCATATATCCTTTTTCATCGCTGTCTACTAAAATCCCTAATTCAGCTATGGCATCTAGGTCTTCTTGAATATCATCTATTCTATTTGATAAGTCTTCATAATAAGATTTAGGTGTAGGGAGAAACTGGACTCCATTTGATTTTAATTTTTTTACAGTACTAATTATATCTTTTGTGGACATTGCGATATGTTGAACACCTGGGCCATTGTAAAAGTCGATGTACTCTTGGATTTGGGATTTTTTTAAACCATTTGCAGGTTCATTAATGGGCATTTTTACCTTTTCATTTTCATTTGACATTACAATAGATCTGAGTGAGCTATATTTTGTAGAAACGTCTTTATCATCAACAGACCAAAATCGATGCCAACCAAAAATTTTTTCATAAAATTCACAAACCTTTTTCATATCACCATCCGGTTGGTTTCCAACGACATGATCAATGTGAATAATACCAGTAGAAATATCAGTGTTTGGTGTTTGAATGTTCTCATAACCAGGTAAAAAGGTGCCTTTATATTTAGACCTATCAATGAAAGTGTGTGTTGTATCCCCGTATGTTTGAATGGTTGCAATTACTGCCTCACCATAACTATCTTGAATGAGTTTTGGTTTTATTACGCTTTTTGCTCCTTTACTAGTCGTCTCTTTCCACGCTTTTTCTGCATCATTAACGGAAAAAGAAATATCCTTCACGCCGTCACCATGTCGATCTATATGCCTACTAATATCTGTCCCTGAAATTAATGGCGAGCTTAGAACAAATTTGACCTGATTTTGTTGCATAACATAACTGACTTTTTCACGATTTCCCGTTTCAAGCCCCGAATATGAAACAGGTTCAAATCCAAAAGCATGCTGGTAGTAATATGCAGATTGTTTTGCATTGCCGACATATAATTCGCAATGGTCAAAGCCGCTAATTTTAAAATTTTCCATATATTATTTTAGTGGATGATCGATTTCAGAGCATTGAGTAAAGTTACGTTTTCTTCAGATGTCCCAATAGATATTCTAATACAATTTTGCCATCCAAATGAGGACAGTTTTCGAACAATAACACCTTTATTTAAAAGTTTATTTACAATTACATCAGCATCATCACTATTACCCCATATTGTAGTTATAAAATTTGTATAGCTAACAATGAATTTAATATTTAAGGATTTGAACTCATTAAATAAGTGTTCTCTTGCTATTTGATTCTCGCGAACAGTTCTTTCTAAAAAATCAGTGTCATCAAGTGCGGCTATCCCAGCCGCTTGAGCTGGCATAGATGGCTCAAATGGGGCTTTAACTTTATTTAGGTTTTCTATGAGATCTTTGTGAGCCAATCCATAACCTAACCGCAAACCACCAAGTCCATATGCTTTGGAGAAGGTCCTTAAAGTAATCACATTATCATAACGGTAGAGCATTGAATCAGGATAATCAGATTGGTGCTTAGCATATTCATAATAGGCTTCATCAAGAATAATCAAGACTCTGTCAGGAACATGATTATAAAAAGCATCAAAATCAGATTTAGTAACGTATGTTCCCATTGGGTTATCAGGGTTAGCTATATAAATTATCTTTGTATAATCTGTGATTTTTTTTGCCATTTCTTGAAGATCATATCTTCGATCTCTCATTGGCACCCAAATTATTTTTCTTCCTGATGCATTTGCGAGAACACGAAAACCAACAAAAGAACCTTCTGTTCCGATTATTTCATCATCATCTAATAAGAACGTCCTCATTATCGTTGACATTATGCCCTCAGAGCCTGAACCAATAGTAACATTTTCTATTTCAACCTTAAATTTTTCTGCTAGTTTACTTCTAAGTTGATATCCAGACGCATCTGGATATCTATTCAAGTTTTTATATGTTTTTTCAATCGCTTTTATTGCGAGGGGGCTAGAACCATGAGGATTTTCATTCGATGATAGTTTTATATATTTTATTCCATCGTTATTCAACTCTGCTTCTTGAATTGACTTCCCCGGTTTATATTTTTTAAGTTTTTTTATATAAGATGGTACTAATGGCATATTAGAATACTTTAGACTTAAAGTCAGACTCCTTTAAATTAGATATGTCCAATATTAATGAAGTTATTTAATAGCAAAACAATTATTCTTTTTTTCTTTGTCGCATATTGCGCTTGCAATATTTATTCGTGTGCAGCAATTCAGGCCCCGCCTGGAGGTCCAAAAGATAATACTCCACCAACTTTATTATTTTCAATTCCTTCTAGTGGGGCTACAAATTTATCCTTGAAAAAAGTTGAATTGGTTTTTTCAGAGTATTTACTTGAAAAATCAGTAGCCAGTTCGATTAGTATTTTACCTAAAACTTTTTCACCAATATCTGTGCAATACAAAGGTAAAAAATTGATTATATCCCTGCCGGATGATCTCTTAGATAATCAAACGTACATATTGCTTATCAATAGAGATTTAAAAGATGAAAATGGAGTTTCAATAGATGAAGGAATTCAATTAGCTTTTTCTACAGGTGATATTATCGATACGTCTGAATTGAGTGGAAGAATATTTTCTGACGGTGAGGCTTCGTGTCTATTGTGGAAGATAAAAGATTCAACAGATCAGAGTGATTTTTTTAAGCGTTTGCCCGATTATAGTATAGATGCAAATGATAAAGGTGTTTATAAGTTTAATTATTTATCTAATGGTTTTTATAAAGTTTTAGGTGTAGAAAGGAGCGAGTCTGGCTCTTTGATAGATCCTAACTCGTCTATATATGGCGTTCCGTTTTTTAAAAGAATTCAAATTGATTCTTCAAACTCTGTTGTAAATAATATTAATATTTTTTTTCCAGAATTTTCACGATCTGCAAGTGTTGTAAATGGTAAATGGGTGGATGATAAAACAGGTGTGATAAATTTCGATAATCCTATTGATGATTTCGAAAAATCTATTCTTGTTAGTGTTAAATATGGGGACAATGATATTCAGGCAAAAACTTTTCTTGATAATAAAGATAGTAAGATAGTGCATTTTTCATTGGAAGACTCTATAGGCGCAGATATAAAAACATTAATTAATGTTGAATCAGTATTTGAAAATGGGATAATGGTGATTGATTCTGCGGTGGTATCAGCTCGAACAAAGTCATCTCAAGACACAACATATTTAAAAATTAATAATTATAGCACAGGTTCAACTTTAAAGATTGAAGAAGAAATTATTAATCCGTTCGATATCTATTTTTCAAAAATCATCTATGAAGAAAATA
Organism: bacterium; assembly: GCA_018645565.1. Lineage (GTDB taxonomy): Bacteria > Fidelibacterota > Marinisomatia > Marinisomatales > UBA1611 > TMED80. The sequence goes on from JABGWJ010000175.1 coordinate 14,022, forward strand.
TAGATAATGCTTTTTCTTTATTAAAAGATTCTTCAATTATTGATTTTAATTTGGTTCAAATTAGTCCAATGCATTATCAAATAAATCCAGTTAAAAATTGGCTGCCAGAGACTGAATATTCTATAAATATAATGAGGGAGAATTTTAAATTAAATAAGGGTCGAAGCATCAAAGACTCAACGATGATTATCAAAATTAAAACATCTAAATCAGAACAATTTGGAAACCTCATTGGTGATGTTGTTTCACCTCACCCCAATTCTATAGTTGCAAGATTAAAGTCATTGGAAAAAACGTCTTATTTTTATGATGCTTATGTAAATTCTAATTCATCTTTTAAAATTAATAAAATACCTGAGGGGATTTATTCTTTAATGTTTTATCAAGATTTAGATAAAAATAATAAATATTCTTTTGGACATTTAAGTCCTTATCAGTCTTCAGAATGGTTTGAGATTAGATCCGATACCATTTCTATTAGAAGTAATTGGGACATGGAAGTAGCAAAAATAAATCTTAGCGAGAAATAGATGCATTGTGTGATATTAGCAGGGGGGAGTGGTACTAGGTTCTGGCCTTACAGCAGAAAAAATAATCCTAAACAGTTATTAAATATTGTTGGTGATCATTCAATGCTACAGATTACCGTAGATAGATTAAGAAAATTAAAATCAACATCAGAAATTTATATTATCACAAGGAAAGAGCTTTATAATGCAATTCTCGATACTACTAAGAATATTAAACCCGAAAATATAATTATAGAGCCCAGTGCAAAGAATACCGCCCCTGCAATTGCATTAGTCGCCCAAAAAATTTACATGGAAGAAAAAAATGCGATTATGGGTGTTTTCCCGGCTGACCATTTAATTGTCGGGCATAACAATTTTGAAAAATCACTTGGCAATGCCTTTAGTATTTTAGAAAAAGAGCAAAGTTTGGTCACAATAGGAATTAAGCCAACTTTCCCTAGTACTGGGTATGGTTATATTCAATATGAACGAAACTCTACCAATGGCTTGGGGTACCATGTCAAAACTTTTGCGGAAAAACCTCACGATACATTAGCAAAAAGATTTATAAAAAGCGGGGATTTTTTGTGGAACGCTGGAATTTTTGTATGGAAAGTGAACACTTTATTATCTTCCCTTCAAAAGCATATGCCAGATTTGCACGATGCTATGAAGAAAATTGGCAAATGCTTAGCGGAGTCATCCTCCTTTGATGACATCTGGGATAGTATCGTTCCTCAATCAATTGATTATGGTTTAATGGAAAAAGCCAATAATATTTTTGTTATCCCAGCTGATTTTGAATGGAATGATTTAGGATCTTGGGATGCTCTGTATGACATTTTTTCAAAAAAAGACAAAGATAATGTTGTAAGGGGATTAGGAACAATAATAGAAGGTGAAAATAATTTGATACAATCTAATAATAGGTTTACGGCTATAATCGGGGTAGATAATCTTGTGGTCGTGAATACTGATGATGCAACGCTAGTCGTGCCCCGAGATAAAGTTGAAAAAGTGAAAGATCTTGTTAATTGGCTAGATGAAAAAGGCCATAAGGACTTGTTGTAATTGAAAAATAAAGAACTACTGGAAGAATTTCACTCGCTCGCCGATAAGCTCGACATAAAAATTATGAAAGGGAAAGGTGACTTTTCAGGCGGAGATTGTATTGTAAACGAAAAAAAAGTCATAGTTATAAATAACATTAAGCCAATTGAGCAAAGATTAAATACACTAGCTAGCTGTTTTAAAAATTATGATTTGGAAGGATTATATATTGTGCCAGCTTTGCGAAAATATATTAATGACGCAAATAGATTAGAGTTCAATTAGGATTTCTGTGCATATATTTAAAGTTGCTATATTAAATAACATTTTAAGTGATTATCTTAGAAGATTAGATCTTTTAAAGAATTTATTTTTTAGCAAAACCAAAAAAATATGAAAGCAAATAACTTAATGAAAAGCGAAAATGAATAATTTATGGGCTCCCTGGCGCATGGAATACGTTCGTGCTCCTAAAAAAAACCTTAAAGGAACATTTTCTCAGAAATTAGATAATGGGACTGATGAAGATAATATGATACTTTTTAGAGGGTCTCATTCTTTTGTTTGCATGAATCTTTATCCCTATAGTAATGGTCATATAATGGTTATCCCATACGAAGTTGTGGATAAGCCAGAAGATTTAAAAAGCATAGTTTTATCTGAAATAATGAATATTTCTTCTCAATCAATGAGCATAATTAGAAAAAAAATGAATGCAGAAGGATTTAACTTTGGTTCTAATATTGGTGCATCAGCAGGAGCAGGGATTGCTGAGCATCTGCATTTTCATATTGTCCCGAGATGGAAAGGTGATACTAATTTTATGCCCGCGATTGGCAATACAAAAGTTCATGTACAAGGTTTACAAGATACTTATGCTGAATTAAAACCATTTTTTCAAAATATGGAGTTACCTAAGTGAGTTTTTATCAAACATGGTTACCATTCATTTATCTATACGGGATTGGTGGTGTTTCTTTTTTATTTGGAACTTTTTTAATATTTAGAACAGGAGCTCTGAACGTAAATGATCCCGTGCATAAGAAATGGGTTTGGGTATTGTTCTATGGATATTTCTTTTATGCTTTTATACATGCACTTTTTATTTATCTAGCGATTGAGAGTGTTTAATGGAGAATATTTTAGGAACAAATTTAGATAGAATAGTTATACTCGCTTATTTTGCAATAGTAATGGGTTTTGGTGCTTATTTTGGTAAATACAGCAAGACAACATCTGATTATTTTTTTGGCGGAAGACGGTTTGCTTGGTGGCTCATAACGATATCAATAGTTGCAACGGGAATTGGCTCTCATAGTTTTGTTAAATATTCCACCAAAGCATATCAGTACGGGTTTTCATCGACGATGACTTACATGAATGATTGGTTTTTTATGCCACTATTTTTGTTTGGTTGGCTTCCAATAATTTATTACTTGAGGCTTGGTTCAATACCTGAATACTTTGAACGAAGGTTTAGTCGTGAAGCAAGATATATCGCTACTTTTATGATATTGATGTACATGATTGGTTACATTGCCATTCAGTTTCTTACTTTGGCGACTGCTCTTTACAAGATATATGGCATTCCGTTAATGCTCACAGTAATTTTAATTGCAATTGCGACGACCATCTATATGCATTTTGGGGGACAAACCTCAGTTATCTTTACCGATTTGATTCAAGGTTTTATTTTAATTTTTGCTGGGTTATTACTTTTTTATTTAGGACTTAATTTTCTCGTTGATAACACATCATATTCATCTGGTTTAAAAGCCCTATGGGAAAACCTTTCCCCGGCAGAAAAGCTCCCTCTTGCTAATTTTAATTCACCACCTGATTTTAATTTTGTAGGTATATTTTGGCAAGATGGTATTGCCGGGTCTATTGGGTTTTTATTTTTAAACCAAGGCCTAATTATGAGGTTCATGGCCGCTAGAAGTGTTAATGAAGGAAGAAAAGCTGCCGCATTTAATGTATTAGTTATTTTACCAGTATCAGCAATCGTGGTTTCAAATGCTGGGTGGATAGGAAAAGCCATCGCAAACTCTATTCCGGGTGCTCTTCCTGTTGACCTTGCCCCTAATGATGTATTTGTATCTGTTGCAAACCTAATTACTTCTCCTGGTGTATTTGGTTTTATAATCGCAGCATTATGCGCTGCACTTATGTCGACATCAGACACATTGGTAAATGCATCTTCTTCAGTCATTATTAATGATATTTATAGACCCCTAACAAAAAATAAAGCTTCAGATGAAGAACAATTAAAACTAGCTAGACTTGCTTCTGTTTTGGTAAAAATAATTGCAGTTTGTTTGGTTCCATTTTTCAATTCTTTTGATTCAATATATGAAGCTCACGGCTGGTTTCATTCAACGTTCACGCCACCATTAGTTGTCGGCGTTTTTTTAGGTATCTTTTGGAGGAGATTTACATCAGCTGCGGTAATTGCAACATTTGTAGTTGGTGCTTTTTTAATGATTCTTGGCCAAATGTATCCATCGCTTGTTAGTCCTTTTTCACATGGAATTGAGTTTAGACCTGGAAGAGGATATTCTTATATCGGAGCACTGTATAATCTTGTTGTTTGTGCTGGAGTCGGGGTAATCGTAACATTGTTTACAAAGCCAAACCCGAATAAAAATCTTACGGGATTAACCGTATTTGATGTTCATAAGCTTAAAAATATTTTTAAAGGTTCTGACGTTAATGAATTAACTGGTAAACCAGTTATCGTTAATTATAAAATTAAAGATTTGAAAGAAGACATGGTCTCTTTTTCAGAAGATGATATGAAAATTGCGAATGCTAATAAAGGTGACCTAGTATACATACAGGATTCAAGGTGGTGGCTCGGAGGGCTTAAGTCAATACACGCAACTTATGATACACCGCATAAGGAAAGTGGCATAGTATATATAAGTCAAAAGCAATGCGACTCAGGTATGTTTATTGATGGCTTGCCTCTTAAATCAGAAAAGGAAATGTAATATTACATTATCGGGGCTGCGATTACCGCTTAAACCTTTTTAGTAATGAAAAATAAAAAAAACACTCCAAATTATCGCGATTACTTACAACTAAAATTACTACTAAAATCGCAAGAATTAGTAAGCGATAAATTAGGTAAAAAAGCTCACGATGAGATGCTCTTTATAATTACGCATCAAGTATATGAGCTTTGGTTTAAACAAATACTATATGAAATCGATTCAATTTTTGAAGTTTTCAAGATTAAAAACGTTGATGAATCAAAAATTGGTACTGTTGTAAGTAGACTTCACAGAATTAATGAAATAATTCAACTTCTAATTGATCAGATAAAAATTTTAGAGACAATGACACCAATGGATTTTTTAGAGTTCAGGGATATGTTAACGCCAGCTTCCGGGTTTCAAAGTGGGCAGTTTAGAATGATTGAAAATAAAATAGGTCTTCTGAAAAATGAGCGGCATGCATACGGAGGTAAAAATTATAAAGATAAAATACACAAAAATGAGTTTAAGGATGTTGAAAATTCTGAAAATTCGGATTCTTTATTTATTTTTGTTGAGAAATGGCTTGAGAGAACGCCTTTTTTAGTATCCGAAGATTATAATTTTTGGGATCAATATAAAAAAGCTGTAAAAAAAATGATTTTAAATGATAAAAAAATTATAGAAAAAAATGAAAGCCTTTCTGAAGATGAAAAAGAAAGTCACTATAATCAATATAATTCAACAGAAAAAATGTTTAACTCGTTTTTTGATGAGTCAGTTTTTTCAAAAATGAAATCTAGTGGCCAGTTTAGATTGTCATACAAAGCCACGCATGCAGCACTCCTAATTTTATTATATCGAGATCAACCGATATTACATAATCCTTATAGATTACTAAGTAAATTAATTGACCTTGATGAACTCCTTACTACCTGGAGATATAAACATCATTTGCTAGCGACAAGAATGATAGGTAAAAAAATAGGAACTGGTGGTTCTGTTGGAGCTTCATATTTAAAAAAAGCTTTAACTAAGCACAGAGTATTTGAAGATTTAAGCAGTCTAACAACCTTTTTAATTCCACGATCTGAATTGCCGAGTTTACCTGAGGAAATCATTCGAAAGCTAAGTTTTCATTATGATTCATAATATTAATAGCTTAATTATAAGCTAAGGTCTTCCTCGATTAATTCCAGACCTCTTTCTATTGCGTTTTTTAGTTGTAAATCAGATTTAAACGTTATTAAATAATTTTTTAAAAATTGGACTTCGTTTCTGATAGACTGTTCTTTATAAATAATCTCATAAATAATCATACATAAAAGCCATTCTTTATCATATTCTTTATATATAATTTTTAGTATTGTTATATAATCCTCACTTGCTGCTTTTTCATTTCTAAGTTTTTCAACTTTTCCATATAATTTGTTTAGGTATTCAGTGTCTTCTGTGAGGTTTGATGAATGATATGAAATATCTTTTTTAGTTAGTTCTAAATTTTGGTAATTATTCCAATCAGCTGGGCCACCATAAATAGAGACTACCTTATTTCCACATGCGAGATCATATTGGCCCCAGGCTGGTCTAAATAATACATTGTCCTCTAGTCTAGCGGAGGCATTATCCAATGTTATTAAAATAGGTTTACCTTCAAATTTGATTATATTATTTATTATGCCTGAAACAACTAAGCCATTGTAAAATTTTATTGTTGAATGCTTTTTGGGTTCAACGTTAATCGTTTTTAATTCTTCATCGCTTAATTCGTATAGTGACTTATTCAGTGGGATAATATTCCCAAGCGCAGCGCCATAACCGGAGGAATGAGTCTTCGTTCCGTGGCCATCTATTTCAGAGTTGTTGTAACATAGCTGAGTCCTTCCGAGGTAGTTTAAATATGATGGTTCATTTTTTTTATTGTAAATACATTTATTTAAAACACCTGACACTTGTAACCCAGAGTCAAAAACTGTAGTCGTTGTGTTTTCTGATAAAATGGCTTTTTCCACAGCAGATTTACCTCCAATAGCATAGGCCATTGTACGACTATAATCGTTCAAAATAATTTTCAAATTATTAAAGCTATTTGTCACGAAAAGTTTTGGTTGAGGTTTGGTAATATTATAGTCTTGCTTTATGCATTCTAGGCTAATTGGTATTTTTTTTATATTATTTTTTAGACAAGAAACGCTTTCAGAGACTGATGACAATAGGCCTGCCCCATAAATTTTAGGGTTAGTCAAGTCACCAATTAAACCATATTCAATGGTCCACCAATTCATTCTTGCGAGTTCGCTTGCCTCACTCAGCCATGCTTTTTGATTAGATATTGTTTCAAACTCGCATTCAATTTTTTTTAAAATTTTAGGATTTATATTTGGATTTTCTTTTGAGACAGAAAGATTCCTAACTACTTCATATTTTTTTGTATCACTTTTTGATTCAATTGCTTTTTTTGCTACTTCCCCATAACAGCGTAAATATTCAGCATAGTCTTCATTTGCAATTATTGGAGCGTGCCCGGCTGCTTCATGTATAATATCTGGAGCAGGAGTGTATGTAATATGATTATTTGTTCTAATATCAACAGCAATTGGAAGAACCTTTCTTGCCAAAAACTCCATGAAGATAATTGGGGGTATAAACCCTTTCACGCTGATAGCTCCCCAGCCAAAGGCATCTAGTTTTTTATCCATATCATCAATTTTTGGAATATGGTCTATTGGAATTCCAACTTTTTCAATTCCTTCAATATACGATTTTGGAGAATTTTTTTTCAAGTAGGGGATAGATATTTTCATGACGTAACGCCAAACGGCTTGGTCAATATTTGAGTATAAAGAGTAGTCTTGTTTTGAAGTATGCTCTAATAACCGTTCTGGAAGATTTGTTCGTGCCTTGCTCATTTTTTTAAAATATTTATTAAATCTAAATCAAAATAACTTTTATTTCATGAATATTAGTTAAAATAAAAAAATTAAAAAATGTTCACCTTTTCTGTTACTATAAAACAAAAACGAATTAAATTCCGCTCTCTTTTTGATATTTAAAAATACAAAATTTATATTCCGGAGTAGCTCAGTTGGTAGAGCAGGTGACTGTTAATCACTTTGTCGGGGGTTCGAGTCCCTCCTCCGGAGCATTTTATTTGTTCATTTGCAAAATTTGAAATACTATATAGCAATATTCGGTTTAATTATGAGTTCATGTTCAGATAATATATTACCCCCAGATGTAAAAAAAATCCCCAAAGAAATGAAGGCGCATGGAGATATAAGAACTGATAATTATTATTGGATGCGTTTAACTGATGAGCAAAAGTCTGCAAAGAAATACGATGATCAGACCCAGAGTGTTGTTGATTATATCGACGAAGAAACTAAATATTTAAAAAATAGTTTAAAGCATACAAAACCACTCCAAAAAACTCTTTACGATGAGATGGTTGGTCGCATTAAAAAAGATGATGAGTCTGTCCCTTATTTTGAAAACAAGTACTATTATTATTCTCGTTATGAAGAAGGTTTAGAGTATCCAATATATTGCCGTAAACATAAGAATCTAGAAAACGATGAAGAAATTATTCTAGATGTAAATATTTTAGCGGAGGGACATGATTATTTTGCAATCGGAGGAATGTCAATAAGCCCTAATAATAAGTGGTTATCTTATGGAGTTGATACTCTTAGTAGAAGGTATTATAAAATATATTTTAAAAACTTAGTATCTGGTGATGTTTTAGAACAAACTATTCCAAATACTACAGGTGGTGCAGCTTGGGCAAATGACAATAAAACAGTTTTCTATACCTCGAAAAATAAAGTTACTCTACTAGGTGAAAAAATATTTAGACATAAAATAAAAACTGATTATAAAAAAGACGTTCTTATGTATTCAGAAAAAGATGAAACATACTATAATGGTGTTTACCGATCAAAATCAGGTCAATATATTATTATTTATAATAGCAGTACTTTAGTTAGCGATTATCATATCTTGGATGCCAATGAACCAGACGGGAAGTTTGTTAATTTCTCTCCAAGGGGCAAGAAACATGAGTACGACATTCAGCATTATGAAGATTACTTTTATATAATATCAAATAAAGAAGCTCCAAATAATCGTCTAATGCGAACGAAGGTAAATGCGACTGATATATCAAACTGGGAAGAAATTATTGCCCATCGTAAAGATGTTCATTTATTGGGACTAGAAATTTTTAAAAATCATTTAGTGTTTAGTGAAAGAAAAGATGGCTTAAGAGCTATTAGAATAAAAAATATGATATCAGGTGATGATAGATATATTGATTTTAATGAGAGTACTTATTCTGCATACATTTCTACAAATGAGGAATATAATACCAATATCCTTAGATATAGTTATTCTTCGATGTTAACACCCTCTTCTGTTTATGATTATAATATGGACACCCAAGAAAAAAAATTACTTAAGCAAAGCGAGGTTATAGGTAAAGGTTATGATCAAAGTCTTTATGATGCAGAAACTATCTATGCTACGGCTAGAGATGGTGAAAAAATTCCTGTCTATTTAGTTTATCGTAAAGATTTAAAAAAAGATGGTCCTCAACCGCTTTTATTGTACTCCTATGGCTCCTATGGTTCAACATCAGATCCATACTTTAGCTCTGCAAGACTAAGCTTACTAGATCGTGGGATTATTTATGCTTTAACAAATATAAGAGGAAGTCAGATTTTTGGCAGACAGTCATACGAAGATGGCAAGCTATTAAAAAAGAAGAACACCTTCTATGATTTTATCGATGCGGGTAAGCATTTGGTCGAAAAAAAATATACTTCACCTAATCAATTATTTTGTTCTGGAGGAAGCGCTGGTGGTCTATTAATTAGTGCTGTAGTCAATATGGAACCTGATTTATGGAAAGGGGCTATCACGGCTGTGCCATTTGTAGATGTAGTGACAACGATGTTAGACCCATCAATACCACTTACTTCTAATGAGTGGGATGAGTGGGGTGACCCAAGAGAAGAGGAATATTATCATTATATGCTATCTTACTCTCCGTATGATCAAATTGAGAAGAAAAAATACCCAAATATTTTGGTCACTTCGGGGTTTTTTGATTCTCAAGTCCAATACTGGGAGCCACTTAAATATGTTGCAAAACTAAGGGACTTTTGGGTAGGTAATAATAAATTATATTTATACATGGATATGGATGCTGGACATGGTGGAAAGTCCGGTAGATTTAAGATCTACAAAGAAATCGCACTTGAGTATGCCTATTTGTTAGATCTAGTCAACATTAACAATTAAACCTATAATCATAAGATGAGTAATTCATTACAAGCATATGTTACTATAATTATTTCCACATGTATTTGTATCTTAGTTGCTCTAGCTAGCGCGCAGGGGAGTTTAATTGCAGGATCTTTCCCTGTCCTTTTTCTATGTTTGGCAGCTACATTCTTCGTTCAATGGTTCGTCTTTTTACCTTCATATTATTGGTCAACTGAACGGTTTTACGATTTAACGGGTAGCTTAACTTTTATGTTGGTAGCTACCACAGCTTTTTATTATAAAAACCAATTCTTAGGTAATAGAGTAGACATAAGATCGTTAGTAATCACAATTTTTATTTTATTGTGGGCATTAAGGTTAGGAAGTTATTTATTTCTTAGAATTTTGAAAGATAAAGAAGATAGGCGCTTTAAAGAATGGAAAACTTCGTTCCCTTTATTTTTAAGAACTTGGACATTGCAAGGGATGTGGATTTTTTTAACATCAATTGCTGGTTTAACTGTAATCTGTTCTAGAAATATTGTAGACCCAGATTTATATTTTTATTTTGGTTGTGGTATCTGGGTGTTTGGATTTTTATTTGAATCGATTTCTGATTATCAAAAAAGAAAGTTTAAAATAGAAAACCCAAAAATGTTTATACAGACTGGTTTATGGTCATTATCAAGGCATCCTAATTATTTTGGCGAAATAGTTCTTTGGATTGGAATTGCAATTATTGCTTTTCCGGTACTTGAAGGGAGTCAGTTTGTTAGCCTCATATCACCTGTTTTTGTATTTTGGTTATTAACAAAAGTTAGTGGTGTTCCCTTGTTAGAAAAACATGCAGATAAAACTTGGGGTAAGAAAAAGGATTATATAAAGTATAAAGAGGATACACCAATTCTCTTCCCAAAGTTTTTTAAGTAATTTTTTATGTTTTGCAAAAAATTATTTTTTTATAACTTAATTTTTTTCTCTTTATACGCACAAGAAGACCTAAAATACCAGGTCCCGCCAAAATCAATTCTTGACTTGATTGATGTGACCATGCCACCAAGAGTTTTAGTTGATGATAATAAAAACTACATGATTTATCTATATCGTGATACGTATAAAACAATTGAAGAATTATCTGAAAAAGAGATGCGGCTTGCAGGGTTAAGAATAAACCCAAAGACTAATATTGGTAGCAGAGTTAGTTATTATAATAATATAAAAATTTCATCAGTCGGAAATAGTCCTTCAAAAATTTATGACGTGAAAGGAATGCCAAGAGGACCAAGGCTTTCAAATATAAAATGGTCTCCGGATCAAACAAAAATCGC
>JABGWJ010000176.1 GCA_018645565.1 bacterium
CCAATCTTTATAACCTCTTGCACCCCGATAATATCAACATTTAAATCTTGTATTAATTCAGCAACAGCTTTCATCGTAGTATCACCCTTCAATGGAAATCTTTCCATGTTCCATGTCATAATATCTAAAAGATTATCTTCGCCAACAGAAGAGACATCAAATTGATTGAAATTTGAAACAGTATTATCAGAAGAACAGTCAGTTTCTTCAATTCCTGAAATTTGCTTCGTATAATCTCTATTATGAAGAGAAGAAATAGATTTTACCCAACCATTTATCGAATCTTGGACTGCCAAATCAGGCCATATATTATCAGTAAATAAATTGACCATCATTCCACGCTCAGTTGGAAGAGTATAATCTTTTATTATTTTCTTTTCTTTATCAACATTCAATATGAGATGACCTATACCCGTAAGATTTCCATAGTTTTGAATTACAATAGTATGGGTATTTGGATCAACCCAAGGCGTATCATATCCTTTACTCACGCCACCTGTTATAATAACGTCTACTTCGTTTGTAAAATGAGCTAACTCGATTGCATTTTTAATTTTTAACTTTTCTTGAGATGCTTTTTTTATAAAACTTTCGTATTCATCTTCTCGATTATATGGAAGACCTAAATGAGATAAAACAAATATAAGATCAACATCGTTGCGAATAGTTTCGATTTGAGTATTTAATGTTTCTAGTAAATCAAGAACCTCTACACCTTCATAATTTTCGGGCACTAATCCGTCAAATAAAAATGGAGTGATTAAACCTATGAGTCCTATTTTTATTCCATTGGCATCAATGACTTTATAATTATCTATTCCACTTACCCCTTTGAGGTTCGAAGCAAGAAATGGAAAATTCGATTCCTTTTTTAATCGTTCTAAATTCTCTACACCTTGGTCAAAATCTCTTACTCCAGGAACAAATGCATCGTAGGCCATCCAATTCATCCATTTCATTATTTTTGTACCTCCATCATCTGTTCCCAACTGAGTTCCTTGAAATAAATTACCAGCGTCTGTAAGAATGACAAAATCACCAGCTTCACTAGCTTCTTTTCTTAGATTAGTTATATAGGTATAGGCACCAGCTCCTCCAGCTAGAAGAGGAGAAAACTCAGGATTAATAAATCGCGCTGGAAGCTCATGGATAGCGCCATGGATGTTATTTGTAAAAACAAGGTGTAATTTGGAAGACCTAGAATAAATAGAGCTGGCAAAAATAATAAATAGAATTAACGGGAATATTCTTTTCATTTTTTTAGTATTATAACATTAATTAAAAAGAATAATTAATCGTAGCCTTTAACACTGTATTTTTTTCATCAATCCTATCTAACAATAAATTCTCTTGTGTAGTAGATGGAAATAAATCTCCATACCTGTAATCAACTGATCCAAAAACTGCAACAACATCAAGACTTATATTATTATAAACCCATCCACTTCCAAGAGTTACTTTTGTTATTTCAAACTCTTCTCCAAGAGGAGAGTCACTATAAATAAAACCAAACCTAAGCGGAGTTTTTCCTAATATTATGTGTTCTACACCGACAGATAAACCTATTGTCGATTGATAATTGTGAGTTGATGTATCTGTAGATGAATGATAAACTTTATAAATGTCATGATTTTCCCAATCTTTAAAAATCAACCCACCTGTAATATTTGTTTTAGTAGGATTATTTACCTTTATAGAAAAACCAAGATTAATTTCTTGAGGAAGAGTAATGCTATAATTCGAAGAAGTATCACTAAAGTTGAAACTTGGTAATAGAGTTTTTTCATCAATAGAAGGTATTAAGCCACCTGTCAAAAATTTTATTTCTGTTGAAGGTGTTACGGAAAGCGCGATAGACATATTCCTTTTCAAATCAACTGTTGCTCCAAACGTAAAACGACTAACATTTTCAACAGACATGTTTATATCTTTTAATAGGGTTGTATCACTGGCCAAGGCGTCATCTTCTTCAAACACATTAACACCTTTCATATAAAACAACTCATCTTCATAAAGATTATCTAAAAGAACTCCCATTTTCAACCAACTATTAATTTTTGATGCTATTCCAATTTTAAGTGAGCGAATAACTCCATCTATATTTATTAGATGATAGCCAACTACAGGGTCACGATTATAGACTCCAGGACCAAGACTAGCTCGAACTTCTTCAGAATAGTCATATCTAAAATCCCAGTAAGGAGAATCAGATAACGACAAGGAAACGGGTAATTTTAAATAATTATTTACACTGCCAGATAAAGACCATGAAATTGAAGCGAAAGCTGGCCTATTGAGAGCATATACATTTTGAGTTACAACATCATCAAACATATCTATTACTGGAACACTTCTACGTTCTGCATATGAGTTCCTAGTAAGATCAAACTCAAAATTAAACACTTCACCATACTTTGAAAAAACAGAATGCGAAAACAACCCTGAAAACTCTCCACCTTTTGCAAGCATACTTGCGCTTGATAAAAAGTTATTAGAGGGGATTAATGGCGAAAAATATTGTTGACTAAAAACAAGGTTCATCGCAAACAATACAATGATTTTAATTTTATTTTTTAATTTAAAAAGCATAATCTATCTGTAATCTAATATCATTTGTAAAATTTTCTCCACTAACAGTTTTCCAACTTACCCGTTGATCAGGATATTGACCTGTTGGATCACTAGGTTCAAAAATATAATTTGTTACTGGCGCAGAACTATCAACTGTCCATTTTAATCTAATTGCCCAACGATCATTTAAACGAGAAAATAATGAAACCCAATACCGAACTGCATCAGAATTACTATCAAAAACTCTAAAATCTGTATCTTCAAAATTCCAAATAAAACCATTATAGAACATTACTTGCCCCATTGCTTTCATCCGTTGATTAAAATTATGAGTGACCTTAAACCCAATTGCTTCACTACCCGTACCAGCACTACCTACCATAGATGATTCTTCTCCACCTGAAGCAAGATCAAGAGTTAAGCGCCTTCTGTTAGAAAAGTCGACCCATGAGCGTACCCACATCAACTCGATCTGATCATAGCCAGATAATCTCAGTTGCGAACGTATAATCGTTTCTTGAGAGTAATAAGCAGCAGGATCCAAAACATTCATTGAGCCTCTTTTTTGCCATTTGTGCCTTATGCTAAAACGCAAATTAAATACGGGTCTGTACTGAGCACGCATTACGGTTCTGTAGTACTTTGCTTGATCTGCCACTCTAGTCCAAGTATCAAAGTCTCCAGATAAAACTAATGCGCGATGAGGCTGATATCTACTATTTACATATATGCCTTTTTCAGATTGTGGCTGAGCTTGACCAGTGTATAAAAACCCATAAATCGGATCTTCTAAATAAAAAGTATCTTCGAAAATACTACCTTTATATCTCTGGTAATTTGCAAAAGATCGTTGATACGGATTATCATACTCTAAGTCATAGTCGCGATAAACCACTAACATACTAAAATTATTAAATTGTGCATAACCACTAAACACAAAAGCTTTTGGGTCTGATACCTCAACACTCATATTACCATTTTTATCTAATATACCATATTCACCTTGAAATGCTATATTTCTAATTACTGTTGAAAAATCCATGCCAAAAACTCGCCGGAAAGACCTCGCTTTATCCCATAATGATGATTCACCATAATTAGAATACATTGCAGCGATTTCAGTATCTGCTGTATTCCCAATAGATGTTAAAAATTTCCCTTCACTTTCATCTGCTATTACAGTTGTTGCTATATCAGGTCTTAAAGGCTTATCGTACAAACTCTCATATGCTGAAAAACCAATAAAGGTACCGTAAAGTGGAATAAGTCTTATGCTACCACCATAAGTCACTTCTTCTAAAGTTTCAAGCATTGGCATTAATAAAGACTCTACACCAAAACCATTATTTGTTCTAGGATATAGTGTAATTAAAGAGGCAACAGAACTGTCTGATATGTTCAGAATAGCATCTCTTTTATTTTTTGATAAAAAGCCCATAACATCAAAAAGCTTATTACCAGCTTGAAATGCAAGTCCTTTTAAAGCATACTCTCTGGTCCTAGATATATCAGGAAAAACACCATGCACTCTTCTGCTCCAACTATAACCAGATCTTCTAGGTGAGAAAAAATCTGTATTTTCAAATATTACACCCTGACCAATAGTAGCAGAAAAGTTTCCTAGTATTACCCTATCAAATTTTAACCCGCCTAGCTTGAGATCCCTATAAGTAAGAGAATATTTTGCAGTAGGTACCTCAAAATCACCAATCTTGAAATCATAAACTTTTTCACCTAATTGCCTGTGAGATGCTAACGATAACTTCCAATGCTTCCCAAAAGTAGCAACTATTTTATGATGCAAGTCTCCAGGGTGATCATTTAGTTGATCAACTAAACCTACTTCATCATCAAAAGAAGTCGTAGAAGGTAGCGTTTTGTATGTAGTGTTATACCAAAGATGAAAAGAGTCCGTAGTATCTTCTTCATCATATGTAAAAAAGTCAACCATATTACGATAACCCCAATAGCTAAGACCGATTGCTCCCCTTAGAGCTTTTGGGTACGTTATTTTACTTTCTTCAATTCTCTTCATGACCGCAACAGCATCAACGGGACTAACATTTTGTAAAGCCATTAAGTCATTCCAGGTTGCAGTGTTAATATTTTTTGGCTCAGCAAGCCTATCTAGCCATACCTCTACAAGACCTTCGTTAGCACCTTCTTCAGAAGTCCAATTTTCTACCTTCCTATATCTGTCACTAATTCTGGATACATTTTTTTTTGTATCATCACTACTAGTTATACTAATAAGAGATTTAAGAGCATTAATGTTCTCAGGCTCAAAACTTGAAATTTTGGCTAAATCATAAATATCATTAATAGGACCTTGATACAATACAAAATCATAGAGGTCAGCAACTTGATTTTCAGATAATGGAAGGGTCTTCAAATCTTCGATTGAAGCCGAGTTTAACGAAATCTTTTGGCCAATGATAAAAGTAATCGAGAACACATAAAAAAAAAGTGATCTCATTAACGATTAACCTCAATTGAAATTTGATGAGATAATGGTAATACTGGATGCGTGATGAATCCATAATCAATTTTTATTTTTTTAAAATAAACTTCAAAACCCGAAGAGAAACGATTGGGACTGGTCTGCATTCCAGTTTTTAAAAAAATATTTTTTTGTATTTCGTAAGAAAGCCCGCTACTAAAGTGAGTAGGATGACCAACACTTTTATTAAGAGAAACTGTTGTCCAGACCAAATCATATGGCGAATAGGCGATACCAATCTGAGATCTTTGTGGAAGTCTTGTCGAATTATTTGCATCTCCTAGAGTCGGACTGTTAATATTTAAAGCTTTTGCGCCTACTCTAATTCTATCCGCTAAAGATCCAAGAAAACTTATGTCAAGACCAAACGTACTTAAAGAGCCAAGTTTTATTCCATCAGAACCATCTCCAGAGGGTCCTGCTGAGGAACCATAGTCAATATTGTAATATTTTATTCCGTAGCCTATCGAAAAAGAACTGCTTCTATCTGATCGCAACATTATTCCCTGGTGAAAGCCAATAGCAGTTTCAGCAGATAAACTACTCCCACTATAATCAACCGAAAAATTTTCAACAGATATTCCATAGGCACCATATTTTGAAGTTTTAAACTGAAAGCCTAAAAGAGAATGGCTTAAATAGTCTTGATTAAAATGGGATTGTGAACTTGCAACTAATGAAAGGCCTTGCTGCCTAGCAATACCAGCCGCATTCACGAAAAGAGACCATGAATCTTTTGGTAAGGCTACATCGCTTGCTGACATAGACAATGAGCTCGCTCCATAATAAATTTGCTCAGTAGTCACTTGAGAATAGGCATTGCCAAGAGATATAATCATAAAAATATAAAAACTTATAAATTTTTGTTTCATATTAATTCTCATAAGCTGCTATCACTACTGGCGCAATTTTCTGATAATTTTTTCCTGTTAAGGAATTAACAATATCTAGATGAATTAAATAGGTACCACTTGGGACCAATCTATTCAAATTATCCCTCCCATTCCATCTAGCTGTTTTTTCAAATGACACTCCTCGATATTCATCATAAAGGGTAGTAATTAATCGCCCATTAATATCAAAAACTCTTAGTTTAATTCTAGCATCAGATGGAAAACTATATTGGAAACTAATTACCTCTCCAAGCTGAGGAACAAATGGATAAGGTGGAATATCTAAGGCTGCTTTAAAACTACCTACCTCGCCCTCTAATTTTTCTGAAATATCAGAAGCATATGCTGGTTGAATTTGACTTGAACCTAAGTATTGCCCTCCTATACCTTTTATCTCTACGCTACTGCCAACCCTCAACAGAGAATCAACCAAGGTGTTTATAATATCTCCTGATTCGTCAAGCAATATATTTGCCGAATTCCATATTCTAACCGTAGTAAAAGCGCCTTCTTCATCTTGCAATTCGATATTAGAACCCCCACCAAGATCATCTGACCTAGATACTATTTTCCCGGAAAGCTTGACATAAGAGTTCATGTACTTAATGACATCAATATTCTGAGAAGCATCAGGATAATTAAATTGGGTGACCTCATTAAACTTATAAATACTTCCTAAATCTCCTAAATCGACAACAGGAATGCTTAGGCCAGAGGATAAAATATTAACATTCGCATCTTGAATTTGCGGCTGAAGGTCGCCGGAGCTACTTAAATAAGCGCTCAAAGGTCCCGTTATGCTGATAGAGTCTCCTCTACTCAAAGGCTCTGATGAAGTTGGGGCATCTAATAAAATTCCTCTTTCAGATTTATCTTGCACAAAAACTTGAACCCTGTTTGTGCGAAGTATACCAGCAGGGACAGTAACTACGGCATTAAATTGAACTGTTTGACCTAGATAATCATTAAAACCAGCTAAAAGGCTTGCTATTGTTAGTTCCGCGATAGGTTCATTTATAGCCACTGCAATTCTACTAGTAGAATCTTTTAAACCAGAAAGATCTTCTGCAATAACAGAATAAATAATTGAGCCAACTTCTCCTAATGGCTCGATTTGAACTGAATATAGAGATGATGAGCTTTCACTCACAGACATAGCAACAGAATTAACTTGTTGTTGGAATTCATATCTTAACATGACTGATGATATCCCTTCATCATCTGTTACATTTACTTCAAACTTTAGCGCGTCATCGATGAATGGATTCGAGGGAGATAAAGTCAAATTTGAAATTTCAGGTTTAGATGAAGTCAAACTAGCGACTATCCACGTATTCAATAAAGGCTCACTAGTTTCATTATGTCCAGTGATTCCATTCCCGCCTGTTTGAGTCTCTTCACCCTCACTTGATTTATCCAATCTAACAAGTTTTTCATTTGTAGCATGTACAGGCATAAATGACTGATTTTGAACAGGCGTATCAGCTAAATACCCACTGACACCAGACTTATCTATCGCGTAAGAATTATTTCCCCACATCAAATAATCAACATCTTTAATGACCGCAGATGAACCATCCCAGTAGAAGAGAATGAGCGGTTCACTAGAATTACTTAGTTTTGGGAGGCCGGCATTACCTTTTGTATTTGTTCCTTCTAGCACATTTAACATTGAACCATCAAGCGCTAGATCAGCTGTATCGCCATAGGTATTTTGATAAAGGTTATTGCTCCTCAGGGATATTTTGAGTGAAGAGCCTGCTTGGATTGTGTATCCTGATGGGAACCTACATACAAAGTCTGAACTTGATTCACTCCAAAAATTTTCACCA
>JABGWJ010000007.1 GCA_018645565.1 bacterium
AGTATCATCATTAAATGGAATCTTTTTATTTTCTGAATTAATTATATTTTGTAACTCTTTTTTAATTACAAATGTTCCAAGAATTTTTCCATTCTCAAGCTCTATTGCATCTGTAAAATAATGTTTTAACTCAAATACTCCGTGAGGAGTATCTACAAACTTACCACGAGTTGACCTACTAATAGTAGAAATGTCCATACCAATTTCTTCAGCTATGTCTTGCAATTTAAGAGGACTAAGGTGATTCATATCCCCTGCAAACCATTCAGGCTGATTTTTAATAATTGCTCTCATAACATTTACCATAGTAACTCTTCTTTGTTTGACTGCTTCAATAAACCAGTTTGCTGAATCTATTTTTTCTCGCACAAACGTTTTTGCCTTACCAATAAACTCTCCATTTTCTATACCATTTTCATACGTTTTACTAATTCTAAGTTCTGGAACGCCACCATCATTTGTAGTAATTAACCAATCGTCTCCATCTTCTCTTATAACTAAGTCAGGAATGATAACTTGAAAGTTATCAGCATATCCTTCTCCTGGGCGGGGGTTTAGTTTGGATATTTTTTTAACAGCATCATGAAGTTCTGAACTTGAACATTTTAGTTTGATTTTAATTTTATCATATCTTTTATGCATAAAATCATCAAAGTATTTTGATACTATTCTGTAAGACAGTGAATCTTTGTCATTTTCAAGTTGGATAGTTAAACACTCTTTAAGATTTCTAGACGCTAGTCCTCTTGGATTCATACGCTGGATGACTAAAAGAATTGGTTCAAGATCTTCTTCTTCCAACCCAAAATTATCAGCAATTAGTATTAGGTCTGTATCTAGATAGCCTCTTTCATTTATATTCCAAAGTATTTCTTCTGCTATCTCCTTTTCCAAGTCTGTGAGACCTAAGTCTTTTAATTGATCAATAATTTTTTCAATAAAAGTATTCCTATCTGGTACTGGTAAGTCTGCTTTTTCTTGATCAAGATAGTATGAACTTTCATCCGTATATACATCCTCTATTGGTGCATCAATTTCTTCCAATACTTCTTCTGCCATTGATTTCTCTTCAAATTCTTCTGGCTCTACTTGCTCTAAGATAGGATTAAGCTCAAGCTCTTTTAAAATTGTTTGCTCAAGGTTTATCGTGTTTAATTGCAGAAGTCTAGCTTGCAGTACTTGCCTAGGAGCAAGCTTTTGTTTTTGCTCAAGTCTTTGTGATAAACGTGGCATATACTAGTCTAACCTAAATTTTTCTCCGAGATAAAGCCTCTTTGCTTCTTTGTCATTCGCTAAGTCCTCAGAAGTTCCTGATTTTAAAATTTTCCCATTAAAAAGAAGATATGAACGGTCTGTTATAGAAAGAGTTTCTCTTACATTGTGATCAGTGATTAAGACTCCTATATTCCTCTCTTTTAAAGAATTAACGATAGATTGAATCTCTTCTACTGCAATTGGATCAACCCCAGCAAATGGTTCATCTAAGAGCACAAAGTCAGGATCCATGCAGAGAGATCTAGCAATTTCTACGCGTCTTCTTTCCCCGCCTGAAAGCGTTCCTCCTTTACTATTTCTTAATTTAGTGACAGAAAAATCATCTAATAAAGAGTTTAGCTTTTCTTCTTGCTCATCTTTTGTAAGATCTTTTCTCATTTCAAGCACTAGCTTTAAATTATTTTCAACAGTTAATTTTGAAAAAATAGAAGGTTCCTGCGCAAGGTAGCCAACGCCTTTCCGAGCTCTTTTATACATTGGATCGTTTGTGATTTTATGATTATCTAAAAAAATATCACCCTTAGTTGGCTTAACCATGCCAGTAATCATATAAAAGGTGGTTGTCTTACCAGCTCCATTAGGCCCTAATAAACCCACAACTTCATTTCGGTTCACCGAGATATCAACATCATTGACAACCATCCTTGAACCATATTGCTTATGCAAGCCTTTCGCTGAAAGACAAGTTATGTTTTTTTCGCTCATATCAATTTCTTCCAGTCACGCCTGAAGGGTTCAATATTTTCCAATTCTCTAAATCCGAGTCAGATTCAAAGCCAATACCATAGAGTGTGTCTTCATCCAATGTAGTAATCATAACAGAGTCCAAAGTACTCATTTTTTCATTTTTTGCGTCCCAATAAAGCGTATCAGTAAATAACGTGATCCCGCTATCAGAAATCGCAACTACATTTCCGATTGCTTTCATATTATTTGTCTTTTGATCCACCTCAGCTTTGAAACTATTTAATACCGCAACATGCGTCTGTTTTTTATCGAAAAAGTCTACTTGAACTTTGTCATCAAGCAAAATATGCTTTTTCTGATTATATTTTTCTAAATGCCCAGAGCTTACTCTGGCTCTTTCAATTGAAGAGTCTGTTAAAATTATTGTAACACCCCAACTTTCTTGATCTGGAAAGTCAGTTCCCTTTTCTAAAAATAGATCAGTCGGTTCAGAGGAACAGCCAAACAAAATTAACAATGAAACATTTAACCAAATTAGCTTTTTCATTAATCAGCTTTTCAGAACTCTTCTTATCATTGCTTCTTTTACTTCTTCCGTTCTATTCTGCTTCTTAATAATCCATTCCACCGCTTCTCTAAAAGCACCTTCACCGCCTTTAGTTTCAGTTGTGTGCTTCGCCACTCGCATAATATCTGGGGTGGCGTTAGCTACAGCAATCGGTAAACCAACTAATTCCATAACTGGTAGATCAACCATATCATCTCCTAAATAAGCGATTTGATCGTCAGATAATGAATACTTCTTTTTTAAATCGCTGTATGCATGCAACTTATTTAATCCTCCATTATAACAGTCATCAATCTTTAATTCTTTTGCTCGAAACTCTGTGGCAGGAGAATAGCGAGCTGAAATAATTGCAATTTTTAAATCTGCTGCCCTGGCGTATGCAACTCCAACACCATCAAAAACAGAAAATTTTTTAAATTCCATATCATCAGTCCCTCTATAAATGGAGCCGTCAGTCCAAACGCCATCAATATCAGAAATGATCATTTCAATTTTTTTGTAGTTAATCATATATTTACCTTAGTGAGTTATGAACTTTTTTTAAATCCATTAGAAGAGAAGCTAATTGATCTAAGGGCCATTGTGTTGCTGCATCCGATTTTGCCAAATCAACATTATCATGAACTTCCATAAAGACACCATTGCACCCAGCAGCCACTGCGGATTTAGCTAGCGTTGGAATCATATCTCTCATACCAGAGGAATGCCCACCACTACCTCCAGGCAACTGTGCACTGTGAGTCGCGTCAAAAATAACTGGATATCCATAGTTTTGCATGAGGGGAATTGCTCTCATATCAGCAACTAAATTATTATACCCAAACTGGGTACCTCTATCAGTCAGTAATATATTTTCTGATCCTGATTCTTCAACTTTTTTAACAATGTGCTCAACATCCCAAGGTGCTAAAAACTGCCCTTTTTTAATATTAACTGTCTTCCCAGTTTTTGCAGCAGCTAAAAGAATATCTGTTTGTCTGCTCAAGAAAGCGGGGATTTGAATTATATCTACAACCTCTGCTACTATTGCAGCCTGCTCGGCAGTGTGAATGTCTGTAAGCACTTTCATTCCAGTTTCTGATTTTACGGCGCTTAAAATTTTCAATCCTTCTTGAATACCAGGACCTCTAAATGATTCAATAGAAGTCCTATTTGCTTTGTCAAAAGAGCTTTTAAAAATAATAGGAGATTCTACTTTTTTTGAAATTTCATTTATCGCTGTAGACATTTTTAGAGAATGATCTCGATTTTCAATAACACACGGCCCAGCGATGATTCCGAGATTGCTATCCCCAAAGACGACTTCACCAACTTTAATTTCTTTTAACATTTATTTCCTCTTCGCATTATATTTTTTTGACGATTTTATAAATTCTCTGAAAAGGGGATGAGCTTTATTTACACGGCTCTTTAATTCTGGGTGAAACTGACCAGCAACAAACCAGGGGTGTTCGCTTATCTCAATTGTTTCTACAACCCCCAAATCGTCATTAACTCCGGAAATAACCATCCCAGCTTTTTCAAGCTTTTTTTTGTACCTATTGTTTACTTCGAAACGATGCCTGTGTCTCTCAGAAATCTTTTTCGATCTATATGCTGAGAATGCTTTTGTACCCGGTTTAATAGTGCAGTCATACGCTCCAAGTCTCATAGTACCACCCTTAATTTTTACCGCTTTTTGTGATTCCATCAAATCAATTACTGGGTGTTTTGTACGTTTGTTAAACTCTGTTGAATTGGCTCCTTTTAATCCACACACATGCCTAGCAAAGTCAATAATAGCACATTGCATACCTAAACATATTCCAAAAAAAGGCACATTGTTTTCCCTAGCATATTTTGAAGATAAAATTTTACCTTCGCTTCCCCTTGTTCCAAAACCAGGTAATATTAAGATACCATCAACATTTTTAAACTCTTTTATTGCCGTTGTATCATTTGTGATTTTATCTGTTTTAACCCATTTTATATTTACCCTTGTATTGTTCTCAACTCCTGCATGAACAAAAGATTCTAAAACGCTTTTATAGGAATCAATGAGTTCAGTGTATTTACCACACATAGCAATTAAAACCTCTGCTTCAGGATTTTTGTAATTGTGTACGAAATTTTTTAGCTTAGATAATTCAGGCTCTTTATCTAATTGTAAACGCTCATTAACTAAATGACCCATGTTTTGTTTATGCAATAATAAAGGAACTTCATAAATACTATCAACATCTCTACCTTCAAAAACATGATCTGCCCTTACATTACAAAAAAGAGCAATTTTTTCTCTAACTGATTTATCTATTTTATGATCTGAACGGCACAAGATCATATCGGGCGTAAGTCCAATTTCTCTCAACTTCATAACTGAGTGTTGAGTTGGCTTTGATTTAAGTTCACCACTAGCTTTAACATATGGTAATAAAGTCACGTGCATTATCAAATGATTTTCACGTCCAACATTTAAGGACAACTGTCGAATTGCTTCCATAAAAGGCAAGCTTTCTATATCTCCAACAGTACCCCCAACTTCACAAATTACAACATCATATTTCTTTGGTTTATTTACACTCTTTATTCTTTTTATGATTTCATCCGTTACATGAGGAATTACTTGAACAGTCTGACCAAGATACTCGCCTTTTCGTTCCCTGTCTAGCACTGTGCTGTATATCTGGCCTGCTGTTGCATTATTATTTTTTGTCATGCTTATATCTATGAAACGCTCATAGTGACCTAAATCAAGATCTGTTTCAGAACCATCATCTAAAACGAATACTTCGCCGTGCTGATAGGGGTTCATTGTACCTGGGTCAACATTTAAATATGGATCCAATTTCAAAATTGTAACTCTTAGGCCTGAGTTTTTTAATATGTAGCCAATAGATGAAGCCGCAATACCTTTGCCCAAGCCAGACATAACTCCGCCAAGTACAAATATATATTTAGTGGGATTTTTTGAAGACATTATAAATATCCTATTAATTAATTTTTTCTTTATTCAACTTAGCAATCACATAATCTAGATCTTGAGGAGTATCAACTGCATGTTGCTCTGAATTCGTTATAAGTGCTTTAATTTTTATATCATTATCTAATGCTCGAAACTGTTCAAGTGAATATTTAATTTCATTTTTTGAGGCCGGCATTGAAGAGAATTCAAAAAGAGTTCCTCTTTGAAAACCATAAAAGCCTATGTGTCTAAAAACTCCACCAATATCTAAGTCATAAATATCGCGCTTAAAATCATATGCATTTTGATGTTCATCTAAAAAAGCTTTCACTATATTTCTATCTAAATAGTCTCTAATACCTATGTTGCGACTTACTACAGTAGCCATTGTTACTGTAGGGTCATCAAACAGTTTTATAAGT
This sequence comes from bacterium, assembly GCA_018645565.1. Lineage (GTDB taxonomy): Bacteria > Fidelibacterota > Marinisomatia > Marinisomatales > UBA1611 > TMED80. Next base: position 5,894 of record JABGWJ010000007.1, read on the forward strand.
CCATCAATTAAACGGGGATTCAATAATGGTTCATCACCCTGAATATTGATAACTACTTCAGCTTCATCTATCTCTTTTATGACTTGAGAGACTCGATCTGTTCCACTTGAATGCTCCTCACTAGTCATAACTAGCTCAAAATCAAAATCAGATAAGACTTGCTTAGTTTCTTCAGAATCTATTGCCACGATAATCTTATCTAGGAGCTTTGATTGCTTAGCTCTTTCTGCAACGTGTGCAATCATAGGTTTGCCATTAATATCCGCTAATATTTTTTTAGGAAACCTCTTCGAACCAATTCTTGCTGGAATAACACCTACAACCATTATTTAAAAATAAAATTAAATTTAAAATTATTTATCATCATTATTAGTCGAATATAGTAGCGAATATGTTTATATGTAATGTATCAGGCATAGTTTTTGTTATCAAATTTAGCCTTACTTTTAAAGAAAGAAAATTTATTCGAAACGAAGCGATTCGATTGGATCAAGTTGAGCTGCTTTCCAAGCTGGATATATACCAAAACCAATCCCAATAATTGAACAAACTAAAAGACCAATAGCGGCCCAGTCCATGGGTATTACGGCTGGAATATTAAAAATAAAAGAGACAATATTCCCCGCAGCAATTCCAAAAATGATACCAGCAATTCCACCAAATTCGCTTAAAAAAACAGCCTCCATTAAAAACTGCGTTAAAATATCTTGCTTTGTTGCTCCAATCGCTTTTCTTATTCCAATTTCTTTAATTCTTTCCGTAACTGAAACCAGCATTATGTTCATAATTCCAATTCCAGCTACTACCAGCGCAATTACACTGACCATTAATGCAAAAAGCTTTATCCCGTTGGTAAATCCTGAAAGAGTTTCAATCATTTCATCACTTGTCACAATCTCAAAATCATTTTCTTCTCCAGGGCTAACTTTCCGTATTGATCGCATAATTCCAATCACTTCTTGTCTTGTTTTTTCATAATCTAATTCAGAACGAGCCTCTACATTTATACTTAAGGATGTCCATTTATTTGAAAACTTTTGTAAAAAATTTGTAATTGGAATAGCAATATAGTTGTCTTGACTTTGGCCGAATGCTTCTCCTTTCCTTTCAGCAATACCAATAACAAGATAATCCAATCCATTTAGTTGTATTTTTTTTGAAAGCGGATTTTCAAAAGGAAAAAGTCTATCAACAATATCCATTCCTAAAATGCATACGTTCCTAGCATATCTCACATCATCTGGGGCAATGTTTCTACCCTCAGAAATGAAAGTATTAACCATCCTTATACTTCCTTCATCTCCACCAAATAATTCTATGTAATTTTTAACCTTTTTGTCCTTGTATTTGACATTTCTTATTGACTGACCCTCATTAACGCTGATAAGAATAGGAAGCTTAGCTTTTTGTTTTAATTTTTTGTATTGGCTAAAATCTATATTTTTTCTGTTTCTATAGTTTTTTGTTCGCCTCCCAATTTGTATAGCCGGGAATTTTTGAATTACAAATGTATTTGCTGCAAAAACATTAAGACCAGAAGCGACTGATGATTCTAATGTCCTTATTGCAGTCATCACTCCAATTACAGAAAAGACACCAATACTTATTCCTATCAAAGTCAGGGTCGATCTAAGCTTATTTTGTCTAATTGCATCTATAGCCATATAGAAACTTTCACGAAGAATATTTTTTAAGTTTCTTGAAAGCATCCTATTCATACCTCAAAGCATCGATTGGGTCAAGTTTTGAAGCTTTATATGCAGGGACTATTCCAGATACGACTCCAACAAACATACTAATGAAAATTGAAAACAATGACAGCCCTAGGGGCAAAGTCGATGGAAAAACCTGATTGATAAATAAACTAATTATATATGCTGCAAGTAATCCAATTAGACCAGCAAAAAAACATATTGTAACTGCCTCCATAAGAAACTGACTTAAAATCATACCATTGGTTGCTCCAATTGCTTTTCGAACTCCAATCTCCCGTGTCCTTTCTTTTACTGTAACAAACATGATATTCATGATTCCAATACCGCCAACGATAAGAGACAACAATGTGATAAAATATCCCGTACCCCCAATGGCAAGTTTTAATTTGTTGTACTGCGCCTCGAATGCTTTTGTTTTATTGATGGCAAAGTCACTTTTTTCACTTGGCTTAAGTCCACGTATTTGCCTCATGATACCCGTGATTTCATCATAACCATCCTCAATTTTTTGTTCAGGGACTTTTACACTTAGGCGCATCCAACCACGTTTCGAAAAAATTCTATTATAAGCTCCCAAAGGAAGTATTGCTTGATTATCTACACTAAATAAACCCAAGAACTTTCCTTGTTTTTCTAGTACACCAATAACTCTAAATTTTATATTATCAATTTTTATATATTTGCCTATCGGGTTCTCAAAACCAAAAAAAGCTTCTTTTAAACCATATCCAATAATTGTAACCCTAGAACCATTTCTGTCCTCGCTTAAAGAAAAAAATCGACCCAAATCCAAATCGGTACTAATTGTTTCCATATACTCTTCATTGGTCCCAAATATCTCCGTTCTCGTCTCTTTATCTTCATATGATAAAGATGCTGTTCGCTGCATTACCGGCGATACCGCTAGAGCGTGCTTTGATAAATTTTTAATTTTATCTACATATTCTGACCTCATCCTTGGCCTGTTCTTTACTTCCCACCATTCCATATCACTAAACCATTCATAACGACTGACATATAAAATGTCTTTACCCAGCCACGACATACTGCTCTCAAATGAACGATCTAATCCAGAAATAAGTGTCCCCATTAGTGTCACGGATAAAACACCAATTATAATACCTAGTGCAGTTAGTAACGATTTTGTTTTATTTGCAAAAACAGCAACTAGCGAAATTTTTAAGTTTTCATAAAATAAAGAAATCAATTTTTTACAACTATTTCATCTTTAACAATTTTACCATCTAATAATCGGACTATACGATTAGAGTATTTCGCAATATCATCTTCATGTGTTACTAAGATTATTGTATTCCCGTTTCTATGCAAGTCATCAAAAATTTTCATTATTTCATGCCCACTTTTCGAATCAAGGTTACCAGTTGGCTCATCAGCAAGAATAATGGAAGGATTATTCACAAGTGCCCTAGCAATTGCCACCCGCTGCCTCTGACCTCCGGATAATTCATTCGGGCGATGGTGCATTCTGTCTTCAAGCCCAACACTGATTAAGGCATTAGAAGCCATTTTTAATCTTTTTTCTTTTTTTATATTTGCGTAAACGAGCGGAATCTCGACATTGTGTAAAGCACTTGCTTTTGGTAGGAGGTTAAAAGTCTGAAACACAAATCCAATTTTACGATTTCTTATTGAAGCTAATTGACTATCATTCATTACGTGAACTTTTTCGCCTTCGAATTCATATAACCCCGAACTAGGAGAATCTAGACAACCAATCATATTCATCATTGTAGATTTTCCGGACCCAGATGGACCCATTATTGCCATGTATTCATTATTGTTAATTTTTAAATCAACACCATCGAGTGCTCGAACTTCTTCACCCCCTACATTATAAATCTTGTAAATATCTTTTAAACCAATTAATTCCATTGCGTATAAACTTTTTATAGGGACTCTAAACTTGTCAATTAATTTGAAGGTAAATCTTTTTTATATGATACTTTCATACCATGTTGTAACTCTTTGCTTAATACCCTGTACCTACCTGTCACAATTAAATTTCCACTTACTATACCAGACTGAACGGAATAGTAATCTTCACTAGAAAGACCGACGTTAACAGGTTTTACTATTGCATACTTTTCACCATTAGATACTTTTTCGCCATCAAAGTCGTCTACCAAAATAAATACAACATCGATGCTTTCTTCAATATTAGAGTAATCTTCATCATCCCAGTTTTTTTCTTCCGGATTATCCTGTTTAAGATCTTCAAAATTCTTAGGTCTTGAAACGAGAGATTGAATAGGAATAGAAATCGTATTTTTGATTGTTTGAGAAATAATGTTTACCGTACTGCTCATCCCAGGCCTAATTTTTTCAGGTGGATTTAAGATTTTGACCTTTACTTTAAAGTTTGTTACTTGTTGCTGACCACCCATATTTAAATTTTGCGCTGTATGAGCAATCTCACTTACCAACCCATAAAAAAGCGTATCTGGGAAAGCATCAATTTCAATTTCAGTTGTATCGCCTACATCTATCGTAACAACATCATTTTCATTTACATCAACCAATACCTCCATATAACTAAGGTCTGCTATTGTCATTAGGACTCCGGGGTTAAACATACCACCAAGGGCCATTTCACCTTCTTCTTTTGAGAGACTAGTAACTATACCATATTTAGGCGCTACTAATTTTGTCTTAGAAAGTTCGTCTTCTCTAGAAAGTAAAGCTGCTCTAGCCTGCTCTACTTGACTGGAAGCTAATTCATATGATGCTTCAATTTGCTCGAGCTCCTGCTTTGAAATCAGTTTTTGACTAAATAGAGTTTTAGTTCTGTCTAATTGTGATTTAATATTTTTTAGATTTGCTTTTGAAGATCTAACCTGAGATAAAGCTTGGTCATAAGCAGCTTGATATTGTTTTTTATCAATACTAATAAGATGTTGCCCCGGTTTTACAGTATCTCCCTCAAGCACTGTAATATTTGTAATCCATCCTGAAACCATTGAAGTAATTTGAACTTCTTCTTCTGGTTGAATAGTTCCACTAGCATTCACCTTATGAACAATATCTCGCTTTTCAACAAATTCTGCTGTAACAGTAGGCATGTCATCGGATTTATAATATTTTAAATAAAAGCCAATAATTAGGAGGAAAATTGCCACTAATGGCACCCAAACAGTTTTTTTCTTTATTACTTCTAACATTATTTTATTTCTTCTTCTTTAGTTTGATATTCTATATCTAACATCCCTAACAAAGCCTTAAGTCTCATTTCTTGTATTCTTGCATCATGAACTGTATTTATAAGAGTTGAATTAGACCGAATTAATGAGACCTGAGCATCTAGTACTTCTAGGATCGTTGCTGAACCAATGCTATATCTTTTCTGTACAAGTTTGAGGTCTTCTTCTGCAGCAGAAACAACATCCTGGTTAATTGGAATTATTTCAGAATAATTCATGATAGACTTTCTAATTAGTTCAACTTGAACACGTAAATCATTTAAAAAAGTTAGATAGTCATTTTCATATTTTCTCTTAGATAATTTTGCCTGCTTTTGGGCGGTAGATAATGAATTTCCCGAAAATATTGGGAAGTTTATAGCCATACTTACTCCTAATCTCCAATCATCTTTTAAAGATTCTTTTAATTGTTCGCTATTATCACCACTTGCAGAATAATCAATTGATGCAAAAGCAGATGGAGACCTCATGCCTTTAGCTATTTTAAATTGGATATTACCAATTTCTATTGTTGCTCTTTGAATCAATACATTAGGGTTTTTTTCTTTTAATAACCCTAACGCTTCTGCACTAGATGGGACTGAAACCGGTATCCACTCACTGTTTTTAGCTTGGATTGATTGTCCAAAATCTATCATCCCCATATCATTAAATAATTGCCTTCTAGAGTTCTCCAAAGATGTTTCCCTATTCAAAAGCTCCACTTTGGCTTGCCCCATAGAAACGTTTGCTTTAAGTAAATCAGTTTTTCTTACAGCTCCTAGTTCAAATTGTTTTTGCACGAGGTTAACTTGCTTTTCTGACAAACTAAGGTTTTTTAAAGCAACTTCCAGCAATTGTTGCGCTTTTAATAATCCATAATATGAAGATGTTACATTTTGAATAACCTGTGTTTTTGTGTTTCGCTCTCTTAACTTTGCTATTTCTAAGTTTACTTTGGCCTGCTTTACTGCATTTAATGATTTGCCGCCATTGTAAATTGTTTGATTTATCGATAAACCTGCTGACATATAACTCGATTCTCCTGAACTAACAGTATCAATTTCAAGATTCACTAAATCTGGGATGATAATTTCTTGATCAGGGTATTTTGTCTTACCACTTGCAGTGGAGACATTTAAAGAAGGGAGCAATCCACTATAAGATCCTAGAAGCCCTTGATTGGCAGATTCTACATCTAAGCCTGCCGACACCAAGGTACCTTTTCTGTCGAGTGCTATTTTAATACACTCAGAAACATCATAATCTTGAGCTGTAGTGGTAGATACAAAGATTATTAATAAATATATATGTCTTTTAAATTTCAAAGTTTTCTAAAGTTTTATTCAAAAATAAAAATCCTGCGAATAATGCAGGGTTTGATTTTATATTATTAAAACAACGTATCTAACTGTTTATATTAATGTCAATATTTATGTTTGAATCGTCCTTGTTAATATTATTTTCTTTAAATACTCTATTTAACTCTTTTTCAACATCTTCTTTCAAAACGTCCCCCCTCGCATTAACAATAACCGTAACTTTTTCAATCCCATTTTCGATAGTTTTTTCAATACTTATATTTATATCTTTTTTTAAGTCGCTACGAATATTGTCGCCTATTTGAAAAGAAAAGTCAGTGTTAACATCCCCGAATGATAGAAAGATTACTACTGTAGATATCGCACCTAAGCTTATGCCTAGGAATAGACTTTTTTTATCAATTTTCAACCCACTGGTCCTAATAATGTTTCATACGTTAATTTTAACATATTGTTCCAGGCTTTAGTTAAACATTGGTTTTTGATACATATTAGACTGATTTAATAATTTTTAAATGCTCCTCCGTTAAATTTTTAATACTAAAAAAATTTACACCCGTTGCTCCGCCATTTATTGACTTTTTTATAGCTTCTTTTAATTCAACTGGAGGTAAAGAGCCTACAAATAAGCCTGAATAATATTCGACTTGGGTTCCAATTTCTTTAATACCTTGTTCAACGCTAGACTTTATCCAGTCTAAACCTTCATTATAAAAGTGATGGTAATTCATGGGACAAACAATATCTAGATTCCAAGATGACCAATCTTGCCTAACCATTCTTCGAGACATTTCCGGGAAAGGGAATACAGCTGCAGATAGCTTAGTTCCATTCTTATGAGCAATCTCAACTAATTGATTTACTAAGCTTGTTAGTGCCTCCAATCTAAATTTAAACCAGTTATTATCACGTTGCGGGTCTTCAATTTTAATTGGATCAACATTGTAAATTTTTTTGTACTCCCTTCTTGCTTCCTTATGGTACCCAAAGTCATATTGAGGCATTTCATCTTTTTGAACTAGGTAATATTTTGGCTGAAGAGCTATCGGGAGTATCACATCACAATATCTCACATAATCTAAATGCACAGAAACCAGTCCATGTAACTTAGAAAATTCTTTTATATTGTTTTTTATATGTTCTCTCGCTCCTTGACTGAAAGGGCTAAGCCATTGATAGTAATCAACATAAGGCCTAAAGTCATAACTGTTTTGACCTTCCCTATTAACAGAATACCAATCCAAATTATTCATGGCGACTTCATCATTTGGGCGGTTTAATGCCCAAACCCAAGCATGGATATTTATCTCCATACCTTTAGTTATAATAATTATTTTTTTTAATTGACTTGGGTTACCCTGGATAAAATAATTATTTATTCCTGAATTTTTATATTTTTGAAAATAGGCTCTCCATTCTTTTTCTGGTTTATATACATACTGGAACCAAACTCCGAATGAAATGCTTTTATTTTGCTTACTTAACATATAAAGTATATTTTTTATTGATATTAGCTAAAAGCTTCATGCTCTCTTTTTTATTTGACATAATATTAAGTTAAGTTATTCATCTACTTTAGCAATAAATAACTATTGAGGATTTTATAATTATGAAAATATATATTCTTCTTTATTTCTGTTTGATAAGCCTATCGTCTTTTTCGTGCAATAAAAACATGAATGCATATCAAAATCTCAATTCTCAACTCGATGAAATTACGATTAAAGATATTCATTCTGGGTATGATAATAATCGTTTTACTGTTAAAGAACTGGTTAGCAACTATATTGATCGTATAAAAAATATTGATCAATCAGGACCACTACTTAATTCAATAATCGTGATTAATCCAGATGCTTTTGCTATTGCAGACTCACTTGATAAAATACATATGCTCGGAAAAACAAAAGGCCCTCTTTTCGGGATTCCAGTACTTCTGAAAGATAATATTGATGTGAAAGGCGACATGCCAACTACTGCGGGATCTAGAATTTTAAAAGACTCGTTCCCTTTGAGAGATAGCTGGGTAGCAAAAAAATTAAAAGCTTCAGGCGCTATTATTCTTGGTAAAACAAACTTAAGCGAGTGGGCTAATTATAGATCATCTTATTCTTCAAGTGGATGGAGCGGAATTGCTGGACAAACAAAAAATCCTTATGTTTTAGATAGAAACCCTTGTGGCTCTAGCTCAGGATCAGCTGTCTCTGTTTCTGCAAATTTATGTGTTGTCGCTATTGGGACTGAAACCTGGGGCTCTATTATGTGTCCTTCAAATGCAAACGGAATAGTTGGAATCAAGCCAACTGTTGGACTTTGGAGTAGGTCTGGAATAGTCCCTATTAGTTACACTCAAGATACAGCCGGGCCAATGTCTCGCACAGTTAGAGATGCCGCAATTTTTCTTGGAGCGGTAACTGGCGTTGATAACAACGATAAAAAAACAAAAAAGAGCAAAAATAATTACTATAAAGATTATACTAAATTTTTGAATGTTAATGGCCTACAGAATAAAAGAATCGGGTATGTCAAGACTATGGAAGGCAAGAATCACAGGGTAGATTTTCTCATGCAAGGGGCGATCAAAGATTTAACGGAAAGTGGCGCAGAGATAATTCATATTGATAATATTTTCCAAAATAGTGATAATAAAAACAGCCCAGAAAAGCATTCATTAGAAGTCATGGCATATGAATTTAAAGATGGATTAAAAAAATATTTTGATAGCTTAGGACCAAACGCTATAGTAAAAGACCTTAAAGACCTCATAAGTCAAACTTTATTAGATAGTGTTGAAATGGTTTACTTTAACATCGAGAGGTTAGAAAACGCAGAAACTAAGGGGGACTTAAATTCAAAAGCCTACAAAGAAGCTATTCAAGAAATGAAAACGGCTACAAGAGAAATGGGCATTGATAGAGTGATGAAAAAATATAATTTAGATGCGTTTATTTCCCCAACAGGTAGTCCTGCTTGGAAAACAGATTTAGTAAATGGAGATAAATACTATATATCAACAACTGTTTTTGCAGCCTTATCTGGCTACCCGAATATTAATGTCCCTATGGGCTTTATCGATAATGTACCAGTTGGAATCTCTTTTTACGGTAAA
>JABGWJ010000177.1 GCA_018645565.1 bacterium
CAAAAAGATATTTAGATATTTTTATTAAATTATTTTTTTATTTTATGTAAACTCCACATCAAATTTGACTCGGTAGCTCAGTTGGTAGAGCAGTGGCCTTTTAAGCCATTGGCCGTGAGTTCGAGTCTCACCCGAGTCACACGACGAGAATACCAATATTCTCTTATAAAGCCCTCGATAACCATCGGGGGCTTTTGTGTTTCAAATCCTATTAGTCGATTTTAAACCAAACCTTTGTCAATAAATTGCTGAAAAAAATCAACAACTGCTTTTTTTACTGGTGAATACTTAATGCCTAACTCTTTTATACTTTTACTATTATCAAAATCAATTTTATATCCAATGTTTTTACTAACGAAATTTCTTTTTATACCAAGAAAAGGCGCTAAGATCCATATTAAAAATTTAGGAGCGTTCCTTGTAGGAACAGGATATTTATCACCAAATTTTTCTTTTATAAAGCCTCCAGCCTCTAACAAAGTATGAGTCTCTCCTGATAATATGTGCCTCCCTTTTGCTTTCTCATTAAATCCAGCTATTACATGAGCCTTACTTACGTCTCTAACATCAACCATTCCCATTGTAACGTCTGGAGCTCCACTTTTAAGGTCTCCATTGCCCATTTGGAGCATGAATTTTTTACTTTCAAACATTGCATCAGAGTTCAAGGATGGGCCGAGAACAAAGCTTGGATTTATAACGACGAGGTCCCACCTTTTTTGCTCTTCATTAATTCTCCATGCCTCTTTTTCAGCGATGGTTTTTGAATAGCTATATTCTCCATCTGTTGCTGTACTAGTAGTATTCCACATTGATTCATTAAATATACCCCCATCAACTGATTGAGCATCAACACCATTACCATAAATTGCCGCCACACTGCTTGTAAGCACTACACGTTTGACTGATTCTACTTCATTTACAGTTTTTAAAACATTTTGAGTCCCTATTAATGCAGGATCAATAACCTCTTTTTGTGGATCTTTGGAATCCATAACAAAAGGAGATGCGGTATGAATAACAAGCTCACAACCTTTCATTGCTTCTTCGTAAGAATTTTCAATCAATAAATCAGATTCAAAATATTTAATTTGACCAGAAGAATTTTCTGCAAGCTCATCAAGATGAGCTCTTTTTTCCTTGTTTGATAAATTTCTTATTGGAGCATGTACTGTGATACCTTTATCTAGCAAATTTTTTACAACCCATCCAGCTATATATCCAGTAGCACCAGTAACAAGAACAGGGCAAGAGGTGTTTATTTTCATTTTAATCTCTTTCTTTTAAATAATTAATGATTGCGGGCGATAATATTAACATGAATAACTATTAACATTGTTTAATAATTAATTAATAATAAAATAATAAATATGAATAATTATAATTATTCTTTTAATATTAATATTTATTTTAATTCATAGAATGTTTGCAGAGGGAAGATGGCTCATTGAACCTACTCATTACAATGGAGAGTTGACTCTCCCCTCTACTTTTTTATTTAAATTTTAGATTTTAACCAAAAAATCTAAGAATCACTCTTGTGCTTATGTCAAGAGTCAATTTTTTCAATTGATATAATTGTAAATTTAATTTCTTGACCTCTAATATCTAGGGTAAATGTGTCATTAACTTTTTTCCCAACAATTGTTTGTCCAAAAGGTGAGTGGTAGGTCACAACTAGAGGATAAGAATCAAGATCTAATTCAATTGGCCCAAGTAGATAATAATCTTCTGGTTTATTTTTTCCTTCTTCAAGAATAACAACTTTATTTCCGAACCCGACCTCTTTAGTATTAACATCAATATTTTCGATAATTTGAAATGGAGAATGAGATTGCATTAATTGCTTTTTATAAACAATTAAACTTTGTTCCTCTCTAGCAGCATGGTACTCACCATTTTCTTTAAGATCTCCGTGACTAGCAGCTTCTCTTATTTTTTCTGAAGTTTGTCTTTTCCGTTTATCTAAAGCGTCCATCTCTTCCATCATTGCACTGTATGTTTTTCTTAAAATCAAGGTAGCCATTGCTATGTCCTTTTTACTAATTTGATTAAATAAAATGAATAACTCACGTTTAAATATAATCAATTACATAAATTCTGTAACAGAAGTAACATTCTAATTAGTCATATTAATTAGTTTTTTTGTGGCGTTAATATGTATATCTGTAAAACTATTTATTAATTAGACTGATATGAGGTTTAAATAAATTTGATAATGAGCAAATTAAGAGAAAAAATAAAACAAATTATTTTTGGTACTAATACAAGGGCTGGAAAATTATTTGATGAAGTATTAATCGTTGCTATTGTTTTAAGTATCATTACAGTAATGTTAGAAAGCGTATCAGATTATAACCAAAAGTATGGTGCCATACTTATCATTGCAGAATGGGTGTTTACAATACTATTTACACTTGAATATTTTCTAAGAATGTATTGTATAAGACGACCAATGAGCTATGCTCTTAGTTTCTTTGGTATAATCGATTTGCTCTCTATCATACCCACCTACTTGAGCGTACTATTACCAGGAACACAAGTTTTATCGATCATTAGAGTTTTAAGGGTACTAAGAATATTTAGAATTTTAAAGTTAGTTCAATATATGGGAGAAGCGAATAATCTAGTTAAAGCATTAGTTTCCAGTAAAAAGAAAATTTTTATTTTCCTTTTTGCTGTTTTAAATATTGTTATGATTCTAGGATCAATAATGTATTTAATTGAGGGTGAAAAAGCTGGTTTTTCCAGTATTCCAAGAAGTATTTACTGGGCAATTGTAACTCTTACAACAGTAGGATACGGAGATATCACTCCAATAACATCATTAGGGCAAACTTTATCAGCAATGATTATGTTAATAGGTTATAGTATTATTGCTGTACCAACGGGCATAGTTACATCAGAATTAACATCTCATAAAAGAAGCAATGTCACTACAATTTCGTGTGTTGTATGTGAAGAAGACAATTTAGATAGTGGTTCTCTTTTCTGTAATAAATGTGGATCTAAAGTTGATAGCTAACATCAATCCGAAAATATTATTTATATTAATTTTATTTCTTCTAACAGAAATAATTGCCGCTAAAGAACCACAAAATTGGGATAACTCCTTAGAAACAACAAAAAAAGAAATTTTTATTGTTGAAAATTTTATAGGAGGATTTGATGTGCCTTGGGGAATGGCATTTTTGCCAAACGGTAAATTATTAGTTAGCGATAGAAATGGTACTCTATGGTTAGTTGATAAAAATGGTGAATATAAAGTCAAAATAACTGGAGTCCCTAAAGTTAGGTATAAAGGTCAAGGAGGCCTTCTAGATATCCAAATTCATCCAAATTATAAAGATAATAATTTCATTTACCTTAGTTATTCTGATTTTTTGAAAGATAATAAAAATAAATCATTTACATCGATTGTTAGAGCAAGGCTAGATAAGAACCAAATGACAGATATTATTAGTATATACAAAGCCGATAATATTTTTTATACTAAAAGCACCGTTCATTATGGTACTCGTATTGTCTTTGATAATAAAGGATATTTATATTTTTCAATAGGAGACAGAGGAGAAAGAAAGCAGGCGCAGTTATTAACATTTCCGAACGGCAAAATCCATAGGCTTCATGATGACGGTTCAATACCAATAGATAATCCATTCGTAAATCAAGTGGCCGCTATTAAATCAATATGGACATATGGTAATAGAAACCCACAAGGCCTCGCTATTAACTCAAAGTCTTCTTATCTATTTGAAACAGAGCATGGGCCCAAAGGCGGTGATGAGCTGAATATTCTAAAAAAAGGTAATAATTATGGTTGGCCAGAAATAACATATGGTAAAAACTACACTGGCACAAGAATAACAAAATTCACTCATAAAGAAGGTATGGAACAACCAGTAATTCATTGGACGCCCTCTATTGCAGTCTGTGGTATAGATTTTTATGATGGTAAAATATTTAAGAACTGGGAAAATAATTTATTAGTTACCTCTCTAAAATTCGAGAACCTTTATAGATTAGAAATACTTGATAATAAAGTACTAAATCAAGAGATGATATACTCTGCTGGAAGCAGGATAAGAGATGTTGAAACCGGACCAGAAGGGTGGATTTATTTAGCGGTTGAAGATCCTGGAAGAATAATTAGACTGAAGCCATCAAGCAAGTAAATACTACCAATATTCACCAATGAAAGTATTCCAATTTTGTTTCATTTGATTTGGTACAGGGAAAGTATAGTCATGTAAGACACATTTAACTTTACTTCCTTCTGATATTTTTTTCATTTGTCCTCGCGTAACCAAATAAGACAATACTTCTACTGCCTCATTACCCTTTTTAAGCCTATTGGATTGACGCTTTGAGCTTAGCTTTATCTCTTCACCATTTACAAAAAATGATAACGTTTGTCCATCAGGAATTGAGAGTTGCTCTGTTCCATAATACGATACTCTCAGATAAGGAACTTTAAGCGAAGATATAATAATATCCATATCTACCGATACTTTTTCATCTGGTATAAAAAAACCATTCGATTTCTGTCGAATCATAAAAGTCCCAGTATAACGATTTTCCTTCTTTAAGACCCTGTAATCATTTTTTGCATATTGAACAGGCTTATATTCTGCTACTTTTCTATTGAAAATAGAAGAGCAGGATATAGAAAAAATTAAGAAAATGCTTAAAAACGGTATTCTTTTAATTGTGGTTTCCTCAAAAAAAAAATTAAAAATTTAGTTATACAGTTAGAATTAATAAGATAATCTAGCATTAATAAGTTAGAAACTAAATGAGTTCGTTTAATCTTTCTTAAATCTTAAAAGAGTTAAGATAATTGTAGTGATCCATGCACTCTTTAAAAATATCAATATGCTCTTTTTTAAGATCTTGAGAAGGTTCTTTATAACTCATAAACCCATCTGAATTAACTACATTTTTATACCAATGTGATGACCACACGCCATCTGATGACCTATTACCTTTTGGCCAATTAAGCATTTTTATTGAAAATTCAATATCAAGTTCAATGCACAATTTTTGCAGGATACTTTTAGGTGAAGATAGAATATCTTTTGAATCGAATACTGATGGAGAAGATCCAGTTATTTCCCTTATTTTTTTAAAAAGATTGACTTGCTGTTCATAGCCTAAATCATAAGCACTGTTAATATTATTTTTTTTCGCATAACTAATGATAACTTCTTTTGGGTGTCGTATTAAAAAACAATTTTTAAAACTTTTAACCCAACCTATATCGTCATATGAAAGAATATGATGAACCATATGTTTTTGATACCAGATTGCTTTATTTTTTGGCAAATCACTTGTGATTAAATCAACAACTTCATTCCAGTTTCTGCTTTGTGACCTCAAAACCTCTTTCTTACAAGGATGATCAAAACCTGTTTTATTTAGATAATAAGCATAAAATGGCTCATCAATTACAATTGTGTCCTTGCGATTTTCAAAAGACCTCATCATTGCAGTAGAAATATTTCTTGGCCCAGACCACATTGCTATTCTATTTATATCTATCATTATAATAAAACTTCATCGATATCGGTTCGATATAGGTTTGATAATCGTTTTGTAAAATCGCCTTTTTTAAAAGTGACTCCATCAATTTCTACTACTGGTAGTATACCTGCAAATGTTCCCGTGACAAAGGCTTCGTCTGCATTAAGGACTTCCTCTATTGAAAAATTTTTTTCATGTACTATGATATTATTATCTTTACATAATTTGATAACTGATCCTCTTGTTACACCATTTAAACAAAATTCACCTGATGATGTCCAAACTTCATTATTTGTAATTATAAAAAAATTTGTAGAATTACAAGTAGATACAAACCCATTAGGATCATACATAAGGCCTTCATCAACACCTAGGATTTCAGCTTCAATACAAGCACTAATACAATTCATTTTACTTAACGAATTTATTTTAGGATCTTGAACAGTGAAGTCTCTTCGTGTTTTAACTGATGCTAATCTTATCCCTTTGTCAAATGTCTCTTCATTAGGTTTTTTATACTCTGGGATAATAACAATTGTAGGATCACTTACAGTTACTTTTGGATGTTGATAAGGAGTACTTTTTAATCCTCTAGAAACAATCAACCTAATATGGGTATCAGAAATCATGTTGTTTTTTTTCAATGTCTTTAGAACAGCAGCTTTAATTTCTTTTTTAGTCAAATGGATTTCCATAGCAATCGAACTTGCTCCATCATATAAACGATCGATATGATTATTAAAGTGAATCAATCTATTATTATGTAGACGTATTCCTTCCCACACACCATCGCCTAGAAGAAAGCCACTATCGAAAACTGATATCTTGGCTTCAGATCTATGGAAAAATTCACCATTTATATATATATAGATATCCTCGTTACGTTTATCATTTATATAGTCATGAGTTGATGCCATTATACCCCCCCTATTTTAATTTTATTTGTCTTAGTCTTTCGAATAAAATTGCAGAGACTGCTGCAGAAACATTAAGTGAATTTGCGTTTCCTTGCATTGGTATTTCTCCTAAAAAATCACAATGTTCAATAACTTTTTCTCGAATACCCTTACCTTCGCTACCGACAACAATAGCAGTATTCCCAGAATAGTCTAATTTATCCCATGATTTTGCACCAATACTATTTTCGATGCCAATAATCCAAAAATCATTTTTTTTGAGTTCTAAAATTGCCGAAGAAATATTCGTAACCTCATAAAGAGGCATGCTTACAAAAGCTCCTTGGCTAATATTAATAATCGTATTTGAAAGTCTAAAAGAATTGTGTGATGGAAAAATAATACCATCTATACCCGCGCACTCCGCTGTTCTAATAATTTGACCTGCATTTTGCGGATCTTCTATTCTATCTAAAATCAATAAGCATGAATCAGATTTTTTTTTATCAAAATCACTAAAGTATTTGCCTATAGGTCCTTTAAATGATACAACTATCCCTTGGGATCTAAGATTATCAAATTTTTTATAGAAATCATTTTTCTTTAAAAAACTTATTGAATTACGATGCTTTTGAAAATCAATTTTATTAGAAAAAAAACTTTTTTTATCCTCGAGTATGTATGCCTTTATTATTTCATATTTAGATTGATTTAGAAGTGGAAAACAATTGTTGTACCCACAAACCTGGAAAATGCTTTTGATCTTATTATTTTTTTTTGACATGGATTATAAGATGTAAATTAGTACTTCATTAAATTTTAACTAAACAATTATATTAGTTCAGAAATTGGTATCAAATACATAATTTCTGACCTTTACTTCTGGGCCCATAGCTCAATTGGTTAGAGCAGCGGACTCATAATCCGTTGGTTCGGGGTTCGAGTCCCTGTGGGCCCACATTAAAAAAATTAATGAGGCAACTATGAAAAAATTATATTTTGCGTTTATAATTCTTGGATACGCTTTTACCATGAATTCCACTATTACATTTTATGACGGTACAACGTTAAAAGGAGAGCTCTCTTCTTCTGATACAAGACATGTCTTTATCATTCCCGAAGGACTTGTTATGCCAGAAAAAATACCTGTTGTTGACATAGAAAACCTTTCCTTGGAAAATGGTATTATTGTGGTAGAAGATGGGCTAGCAAAACAAACTTATATTGATGGGAAATTTTCAGTAATCCAGAGAAATATTAGCCAAAATTCTACTTTAGAAGATAACGATGATAATGAATATGTAAGTTTAGGGAATTTAGACTACTTTTCAATATCCGGATTTTATGGCAGCCCTGTCTATTTTAGACCAAGCCTTCAAAATAGCGAAGGTGAGAACCCAACCGCACTACCCACATTAGGCCTTAGTTTTTCACTACCTTATTTCCCCATTGGACCTGTTAATATGTCAGTTGGAGGCCGCTTAATTACTTTCGGTTTTGATAAAGAATTTGGCACAATCGAAGAATCTAAAAAAATTAAATCAATTACAATTGCTACTTTCTTAAAGGCGGATCTACAACCAATACTCAGTTTTTTTGGCGATAATATCCATCCAACTATTGAGAGTGGCATAACATATTCTCTAGGTTGGGATGAGGACTATTCTGGTGGATTAGGTATAGTTGTAGGTGGATCACTAGACTACTGGTTTGAAGACTCGCCAATAGGTATTCGCTTATTTGGAAATGGTTATATGATTCCTGATCCAAACGAGGCTTTAACTGGTTTTGGAAATATTGGAGCATCTATTATGCTGTCTCTCAAAAGGAGTAACTAGCTTTCTTGATTTCAAAAAAGCACTTAATTTTCTTTTTTTCCAGTGTTTTATTTTCCCAGACTCTGTACCAAGGTTCTATAGATTTTTCTTATAGTGGCTCAGAGACAGGAGCTTTTTCATCTTCACTTGAAGACACAACCAGTTTTGGTGGCGCTTTGAATATTTCATTAAATGATTCTTCTTCATTCTTGATGATGGGGATTACACAACGACAAGAAAATGTTTTTGATTTGTTTTTGACTGTTTTAGAAGATACTACCTTCCCTATACAGCCTAGAGCTTGGTCCTGGAATATTAGTATTACTGATATAGCAAATATTATAGAAGACCCCCTAAGTCTTTCTACGCTTTCTGTTTTTGTACCTAACCTTGATTCAAGTTTTGCAAATCAATGGCTTACATTTTTTACTGATTCATCAAATGCTAGTGATTCTTTGTCTCTCGAGATCCTTTCATCTTTTTTTGTTGAAAACTTAATAGATGATTCTTACATAGCTACGCAAGGAGACATCGAAATAAATGAGGTCAACGAAGAAGCTATTTCTGGAAACTTCAGCTTCACTATGTGGAAACCTTTGTTTTCGTTCACTAATATAAATAGTGGGTTATTTAATTTTAGTCCAGTTAGTTTGGAAAACTTGTCGACATCAGCAATTAATAATAATGTACCTAAAACTTTTTCTATTCAAGAAGCGTTTCCAAACCCATTTAATCCTGAAGTAAAAATTCCTTTTGAAACTTCAATCGGACAATTCGTGAATATTTCTGTTTTTGATATTAATGGAAAACTCGTTAAAAACTTATCCAATAAATATTGGTCCCCGGGAGAGCACTCTATTAAATTTTCTGATAATAGATTAACCAGCGGTATATATTTTGTCACTTTCTTCCATAAAAAAGGACATGAAACTAAAAAAATCACTTTACTTAAATAGATGAATCTTGATAAAAACAAACTGCTAATGCATGAACAAATAAATGATTTGATGCTTTTTAAATGGGCAGATGGATTAGAGGGGTACATAGAACTAAAAATGCTAAGAGAGAAATGTCCATGTGCAAATTGTGAAGGCGAAAAAGATGTTTTTGGCAATATTTATAAAGGAGAAATAAGACCTAACTCAGAAAAAAGTTTTTTATTAAGTGGTTTGCAGCCAGTAGGATATTATGCGTTAAGACCTTTCTGGCAAGACGGACATCATTCTGGCATTTATTCATTTGAAATGTTGCGCGCTTTATGCGAAAATCAGGAAAATAATTAGGATGAATATTAGTTAAAATGAAAATCATATTAACATTAGCTCTATTACTGATTTTTTCTTGTGCAGGCAAAAAAACATTAGAAGTTTCACCTATCATGCTGAAGATTGATGGCCCTATGAAAAACAGCGATGAAGAAATTTCTGGAATGGATTGGTATTATGATAATTTAATTTTATTGCCTGAGAATTTAAATGGATATGCTTTTGCTATAAAAAAAACAGAAATTGATTCAAGGATTAATAAAATTGACACTACTGCAATTAAACCGCAAAAAATTAAATTTAATACTCCAGATTATAAAAATACGATCCCTGGTTTCGATTCATTTGAGGCTATTGCTTTTAGAGGATATGAAGTTTATGTAACCATTGAAATAAAATTTGATGATAGTATGAGTTGCTTGTTAGCTAGAGGTCATATAGATGAAAAAAGTTTAGAAATCACAATTCCTGAACAAACATTAACTACTTTGACTGTTCCTAGCTATATTGATAATATGTCTTTTGAATCTCTAATTATAAATAAAGATAGAATTATTGCGATATTTGAGGCGAATGGAGATAGTTTGGTTGAAAAACCACATGCATTATCAATCAATTTATCTGGAAACGACATCGAAAAGAACACAATCCCTTCAATTAATTATAGAATTGCAGATGCAACGAAAGCGGATGAAAAAAATCGGTTTTGGGCAATTAACTACTTTTTCCCTGGTGATAAAAAAACTTTAAAACCAGGTGTTGATGTTTTAACTGCAAAATATGGGAGTGGCCCAACTCACAGCCTTTCTCAAAGAGTAGAAAGATTGATCGAATATAAAATTATAAAAAACAACATAATGTTAACAGATTCACCTCCTATCGAAATTAAATTAGAAGGTAAGAAGACTTCAAGAAAATGGGAAGCGGTTGCAAGGTATGAAAATAAAGGCTTTCTTTTAGCTACTGATAAATATCCTAAACCTTACACTCTTTTCGCTTATCTCCCCTTTAACTAATTCGACTTATTAATTAATGGTAGTATAAGTAGATTAATTGCCTTATTTAGTTTAGTTATTTTAAAGAAACAAAACAGTTCATTTAGACTCACCTTGTTTAGCTACGGCTTCTATTTTTTCTCTAATGTCATTTTGATTACCGAGATAATAACTTTTAATTGGTTTTAAATCTTGATCTAATTCATAAACTAATGGGATTCCTGTTGGGATATTCAAACTAATGATTTCATCATCTGAAATTCTATCTAAGTGCTTTACTAATGCGCGTAAAGAATTTCCATGAGCTACAATCATTACTTTTTTCCCTTCTTTTATTTTCAGACTTATTGTTTTTCCCCAAAGAGGTAAAAATCTTTTAACCGTATCCTTTAAACACTCGCTCGAAGGCAAAATGCTTTTATCTAAACTTTCATATTTCTTGTCAAACCGCGGGTGTCTTTCATCATCCGAACTAAGTTCTGGAGGACTAATATCATAACTTCTTCTCCATATTAATACCTGATCATCTCCATATTTTTTTGCAGTTTCTAACTTGTTAAGTCCTTGTAAAGATCCATAGTGACGCTCATTTAATCTCCAGTTATAAAATATATCAGGCTTATTATTATCAAAGTTAGATAAACAAATATTCATTGTATTTATCGCTCTTTTTAAAACTGAAGTATAAACCAAATCAAGCTTTATACCTTCTTTCCCAATTAATTCACCTGCTCTTTTAGCTTCAGATTCTCCTTTTTTTGTTAATTCTACATCTGTCCATCCTGTGAACTTATTTTCTAAGTTCCACTTACTTTGGCCATGTCTTAATAAAACTAATTTCATTTTTCACTCCCTCTTTTATAAAAAAATTCATTCTTTTGGTTCTGCTCTATTTAATAGTTTATCTAATTTTATTCCTACTCCAATACCATAACTTAACCAACCAGTAAAAATTTCTTCATTTGGAAGACCATATAGTTTTCCATATGTACTTACATATATTGGCATACTTTTAATATCATAATCAAAGTTCAGACCTGTCAAAATTCCAAAACCACTGTTATATGAACCAGCCTGAAAACTATAGTATTTTTTTAAGTTACTTTTTTTAAAACCAAATAAATTATCTAAGTTAATATTTACACCGAAAAAATATGCATCGTTACCAAAAATGGGGTCATTGTTATTTTTTGGGATAAAAGTATAATTTAAATATGATAAAATAAATCTTATTTCTGATTGTCCAAGTTTTAAAAAAAATGGTGTCCTTAATGTCATCTCATTAAAAGTTTTTGGATTTAAATATAATTCTGAAATTATTGTATCTATTATAAAAGGATTATTATTAGAAATAATTAGTTCTGAAGTAGTTAATAACTCTTTAGCCATGCTAAAAAATAATGCCTCTTCATCCAAGCGGTCTTTATACGGTCTTAATAAACCTGGGTTTATATCGCCCACATTTGCTCCTAAAGAAATTCCAAAACTACTCCAGGCTGTAGTTTTACCCGGCATTATTTCGTCAAAAGCGATTATAGATTGAGCATAAACTCCTAAATATATCCGACTAGGTATAAAATGATATCCAAAAGAACTACTTAATGATAATGCATAACCATTAGAAAGCATTCCCCCTCCTATCCTTAATGCTGCTTCGACATTTTGAGGAATCCATTTAAAATTTTTATTTAAATTATATTGTGCTGCTGCAAATGCTCCAATACCACTAATAGACTCCGTTGAATCTTGAATAGGTATATCATAAGCGACCACCTCCATTCCTAGGCTATATTTTTTCCCTTTTATAATCATATTATCTCTTGGTGCAAAGAAAAAGCCAAAAATTGGTTTTGATAATTTTGAGTTTAAAGCAGATTCACTCAATAAAGGAAGCCCATACCAAAAGCTAGTTAAAACAGGACTTATGTATGTTGTTATAGTATCCGTTTTAATTTCTATATTCTCTACAATTAAGACTGTATCTGGTTTCCATTCAAATTTGTAGGATAATTGGTCCGGGTACGATAATTGAATGATTCTACTTCCTATTTCTTTGCCTTCTTTGTCTAACCTAGTTATAACTGTTTCCTCATTAACTAAGGAAACATCAAATCTGGTTATACCCTCTAAATCATTTTTTGAATTTTTAAAGTGAATTTCTCTTAACCATTCTCCATTTTCCATGAAAAGAACGTGCCTACCCACCAATGTACTATCTGATCTAAAATAGGATGATTGTATTGTTTCCATAGATAAAATTGAATCAGATCTTTGCGTGTAATGGAATCTGTAAAAATACAGCCTAATTCCATTTTCATCATATACATCATACCTTAGAGGCCTTCCATCTTTTTTACTTTTCACCTTAGCTCTCCAGCCAGGCTTCACCTCACTTAGCTTATGGGAAAATAACAAACTATCTAGCCTTGTTATTTCACCTTTTTGATGAAATTTAACCTGGTATTCTGACCGATCCCCTTTTCGGTTCCATACGAGGTGCCAAGAATCAATTTTCTCATTTTTAGAACTATACTTGACTACAATTTTGATTTTTCCCTGCTTATTTTTTACAGCTTCAAAGTATGGAACTGATATGAAAAAATCACGACTCTGTTTATTGTCTAATTTTCTTCTATATGGATTCCAATAAGAGTAATAGAGCGACTTGCCCTTAACAAGTCGTTTAGGTACTTTTCTTTTCTCTTTTGTTTGAGAAAAAACACCATTTTGAATCGGTAAAAAAAGAGTGCTTAATAAAAACCATAGAAAAAATTGCTTTTTTATGCTATCCCCCAACTCGTAAGCACAACTAGTAAAAAAAACAAACTAAACCCAATCCAACTACCAGCAGTGATACTTTTTTGAAACGCTAAAACATCCTGATCTAAACTCTGGTAATTAAGTACTATTTCTTGCTCTTTACCTTCCTCAACATAGACATCCAGAACCCCCATCCTTAGTATGTTATCCATCATTTTTTCTTTTGGAGATTTCGGTTGAGGAGTTAGCGCTGGATCAGTAGGGAAATA
>JABGWJ010000178.1 GCA_018645565.1 bacterium
AATTATAAAGTTTAATTTAATCATATTCATAAGTAATAATATTAATTAGTATTGGTTTGCCCTGTTCAGATGGTTTAAGCATATCATAGTCATGGACTCTTGCTATGTTTCCATATTTATCATGACCCATTGTCTTTTTTTGAATTAATCTACTTTTATCATCAAAGGTAGCCTGGATAATTTTTTTATTGAGGCTATTAATTCTGTATTCAATTCTACGAATGAGCTTCTTAGAAGCATCTGTAATTATTTTTGTTTCTCTTCCTAGTTTTTCATCATACAAGTTAGTAATAGTTTTTTCGAGGTTTCCATCCATATTATAATGTATTATGCGGCTAACTCTTCCAGCTACATCATATTCAAATTTTTCAGAACCTATTGAATAGCCTCTTCTTGAGCTTATTATTTGGTCAACATTACCATCATCGTTATAAGAATACGTAATTTTTTTCATTATGGAAGGATCAAAATTTTCTTCTTTTACAAATATATTTCCACTGCTGTCATTATCGTAAACAGTGTGCTCAATGATAAAGCCAGCATAAAATTCTTTATGTTCTTTAATCTTGCCATCATCATTGTAATCAAAACTTTCGCCCCAAGGCATGTTCTCACTATCTGTGTTTAAGTCATCTAGTTTATTAGACATATTTACTTTTGATGGATCAAATCTTATTATCTTCCATAGATTACCGTTGCTGTAATATTTATAAAATTCTCGCCACTTTAAAGAATCGTCATTAGCACTGTATAGGTGTTTAGTTACTAGTTTCCCGCCAATATTGTAATCATATTTAAAATGCATTAAGCGTTCAATGCCTTCGAGTTTTTGAAGTGATTGTCTATTTTTATAATCGATGTAGCTATATTTTTTTGATAACGGAATGTTATGTATATATATAGTGCTATCTAATATTTGGCGTTTCGAATTATATCGAACAATAGTGGATTGAGAAAGCTCTCTTGTTTCTGTACCAAAGTTCTGTGAGATGCTATAGCTTTTGATTATTTTTGTATTATTTCTACCAAATACAGCAAAGCTTGGCACTAACAACAATAGTAAAAATCGATTTACAAATTTGTTTATAATTTTTTGCATATGTAGTACTTTTAAAAATTAACTTTTAATTATTCACCTATCAAAGTAATAGGATTACTCAATCTAAAAAGCTTTAAAAAGCTGTTCAAGATTACTATTAAAAATTTAATAAAATCACAAAATTTTCACACTTAAAGTAATTGATTAAATAGCTTATTTTTCTATAAGTCGCTGTATATCAGGTATTTAAAGAATTTTAATTTATTGTTGACATTAGATTAAATAATGTTTTAATATTAATTCATAGCGGAGTCCAATATGTTAAAAAATATAAAACATATCATCATAGGTGTGTCCCTAATTGTATCAGGGGCCCTGGCGTCAGAACTTAAAGATATTAAGTATGATCCTAAGAGCAATGGCCTTATGATTAGTATTGATTATTCTGAGCCAATACCTGATGATAATATAATAGGGTGGAAGTCAGATAGAAATTGGCTTTATATCACACTTTTGGGTGTGAAACACGTAAACGAGATTAACCCAAAAGCTGATCCAAATAACTTAATTAAAGAACTAGTAATCGACAGCTTTGATGAATCTGTTCAAATAGCAATTCTTCTTACAAAAAAAATTCATTGGTATGACATAATTAATAGCGAAGGAAATTCATCAGCTGTTGTTTTCATCCATACAGAAATGAAAAATAATCTTCAAGCGAATTTAAAAGAGCATTTAGATAAGAAAGGAAAATCTGTCTTTTCTGTTATATCTCAGAAAGGGTTCCCTACATATAACACTAGCTTTCAAGCAGCATTTAATAAAGCTAGAGAGGAACTCGGTTCTAACGCTATTTTTAGATTTAAGGGAAAGCTGTACCACACAAACCACCCTGGTGAAGGTTCTGTTAGTATAGCTTCAAACATAATTGAAAAAAATAAAGCAGAAAATATAAATGATATCTTTTCTAACTACGCTTCAGCTTCAAAGGATTTTAATCGTTCTGATTCAAAACCTATTAAATCTGATG
>JABGWJ010000028.1 GCA_018645565.1 bacterium
ATTAATAGTAAATCTGCGTTTCTATATTGTTTAGCAAACTCTACCGTTCTGTTTTTCCTTAAACCATTAACAAAATCCAACGTAAATTTTTCACTTGTAGCAATAACCACTCTTTTTTCAGGTTGTGTCTCTATCACCCGATTACCTATAGCATGTAAAAGGTGTGTTTTTCCCAATCCCGTACCACCATATATAATGAGCGGGTTAAAAGATTGTTTCCCGGGATTTTCTGCTACTGCCTCCGCTGCAGTTTTGGCAAATTGATTATTTGCACCTTCGATAAAATTCTCAAAAACATGTTCTGAGTTTAAAATTGGTATCAGAGGCGACTTTTTTGATGGCGTATGATCTTGTTTTTCACCCTGTTCTATATTTTGCGTTTCTGCAGAAATGATAAACTTTGTGTTGACCTCTTTTAGATTGAGGTTTTCAAGAGCCCTATCTATGTTCTGCCTATAATGTGATTCAATCCAATCATAAAAAAACTGATTTGGCACTTCAAGAATTAATTCTTTTTCATCAAAAGCTATTGGACAGACCGGTTCAAACCAGGTACTAATTGTGTGCGCCGGTAACTGCTCTTTTAGCTCGTTTTTTATCTTACCCCAAGTATCTTTGACCATATATTTTATTTATCCACAAGTTATCCACATCTCTTCCGCCCTTTAAATTACTAGGATTTTTTACTACCGCTAAGAAGTTTTGTTAAAAAATAAAGTTTTTATAAAATTTGTCTTATACATCCATCTTTCGTATCTTTTTCGGCTTTTAAATAAAGTATACACTATGAAAAGAACATATCAACCAAGTAAACGTAAACGTAAAAACAAGCATGGTTTTCGCTCCAGAATGGCAACTGTTGGGGGAAGAGCTGTCTTGCGTAGAAGAAGAAAAAAAGGACGTAAGGTCCTTTCTGCTTAGGTGAACAACCTAAAGCTGCTTTCCACTACTTTACATACTTACTCACACACCCTTAGTTTACAATCATACTTTTTTTGATTTCAGATCAATATAAAAGGTTTACTCCATGATGGACAGAAATACGATTACAGCGCTTTTGCTAATTACGTTGGTGCTTATTGTTACTCCGTATTATATGAAATTAGTTTCTCCTGGTGTTGACCCAGTTGAAGAAACATTTGATGGCGGTGTTGAAACAACACAGCAGCCAGTAGTTTACCGTGAATATGAAAACACATCAAATCAAGATGGAGACAGTGATTTAGTCATTCAAGGTGAAACAATTGTTGAAAACCTTGTTAAAATTGAAAACGATTTATATATAGCGACTATCAGCTCAAAGAACGGCGGTTCAATTACTTCTTTCGAATTAAAAGACCATTTGAAAAGCGATAGCAGTTTTGTCAACCTTTCCTCAAATAACAACAAGAACAACTTGTTAATTAGTTTTAAAGACTTTAATGGTGAGCTTGTAAATATTAACAGTGGGTGGGTACAACAATTTAAAGGTGATAATTTTTATATAGATAATTCGAAAACCTTAATATATACAAACGACCTCGGAAAAGGAAAAATAACAAAAGCGTTAACGTTTCACCCGGATAGGTTTGTTATAGACATAGATACAGATATTACAGAAATAGCAACCAGCACACTTGGCAACACATACACTCTAGGTTGGGTAGGTGGTTTGCCACCAACAGAAAAAGATAGTGTAAGCGAGAGTACTTATTTTAACTCATACCTTTTCCAAGGCGATGAGTTGGTGGATGTAAAAGTAGGAAAAGATGAAACTTTCTCTAACGATTATAAAGGAAAAACAGACTGGGTTGCGACAAGAAGTAAATATTTTATAGCCTCATTATTTGATGATTCAGGTGGCCAGTTTATTGGTTCATCTATATCAGCGTCCTTTTCTAAAGACGAACTTTATAGTGTTTATACTTTACTCGAAGCAAACAGGGTTGCAAACACATCGCTTTATTTAGGACCGTTAGAATACGATAGGATTAATAATCTTGGTGTAAACCTAGAGTCTGTAATGGATTTTGGTTGGGCAATAGTAAGACCAATATCAAAAGGTGTTTTATGGGTTTTAACATCTATGCATCGTTTTATACCTAACTACGGAGTAATTCTAATAATTTTTTCTGTTTTAATAAAGTTGATAGTTTACCCGCTAACCAAGAAAAGTTATCAATCAACACAAGCTATGCAAGCGATACAACCAGAAATAACTTCCTTAAAAGAGAAATATAAAAACAACCCCACAAAACTAAACCAAGCAACAATGGACCTTTATAAGAAAAAAGGTGTCAACCCACTTGGAACGTGCTTTCCTATGATGCTACAAATGCCTCTTTTGTTTGCTTTGTTTACGGTGTTTAGATCAACAATAGAATTGAGGGGGGAACCCTTTGTTTTTTGGATTAAAGATCTATCAGCACCTGATGTGATTTTCTATCTACCTTTCAAAGTGCCTTTATACGGTGACTATGTTTGCGCCTTACCTATTTTAATGGCGTTATCCATGTTTGCACAACAAAAAATGATGACACCACAGGCAGTGACCGGGCCTCAAGCAGACCAGCAAAAAATAATGCAATACTTTATGATGGGTTTTTTCTTCCTTCTGTTTAACAGTTTTCCATCTGGACTTAACTTATATTATACGTTGTTCAACGTACTAACAATAGCACAACAAAAACTAACGGGAAACACACAGCAAGAAAATCCCGTTGTTTCGTAAGGTATATTACTGTTTTTATTGTTTTTATAGGTCAATATAAAGATAAGATATTTTTTTGATGTTGGTGATTGGGGAAAGCAAAAAAAATATCAGAGACAAAAAAATAAAAAAAGAAAATCTCCAAATAAATTATAGGTTTTAAGAGTCCCAAATAAGAGAAAAAAAAAGACAAATAAAATTTTTTTACAAAAAAAACATGCCGATAAAAACCAAAAGTACAATGTGTAAATCAAGAAAACAAAAAAGAAATATTGGTAAAACCTGGTTATTATTGTTGTGGAATCCCCATAATAAACCATATAAAAAAACATATAAATTTAAAAATCAATTATTAATTGTTTTTATTAGCTTTATAAAACAAAAAATTATAAAACTTGTTTGTTTTTTCATAAAAAATTTGTGGTTTTTCAATTGGTTATATCAAAAAAACAACTACAATATTAATAAGAACCATGATCAAAAACTTGTTATCACATAAAAGCAAGGCAGGGTTAAAAACTTGTTAGAAAACAAAGAAACTTTCTTTGCTCTTTCTACACCAATGGGTAGGTCTGCGACAGCGACTATTAGAATTAATGGCGAAAAGGCACTAGCAACTTTATTGCAACTATCTAATAAAAAAAAGTTAGATATAAAACACGCAAAAAACATATTGGTTAATATATACAATAAAAACAACGATTTAATTGACAATGTCGTTACCACTTATTATAAAAAACCAAAATCTTATACTGGTGAGGATTTAATTGAAATTCACACGCATGGGAACCCCACCATAATTAACACACTATCAAAAGAACTACTAGAACTCGGTGTTCGACCAGCAGAGCCAGGTGAGTTCACAAAAACAGCCTACTTAAACGGTAAGATGGATCTTATTCAAGCTGAAAGTGTTCTTTTACTTATTAATTCAACATCAGCTTCAGGTGTAAACCTATCACTCAACAACGTTGTTGGCTTTGCAACAAACGAACTTCAAAAGACAAAAAACAATTTAATTAGCGCACTTGGTTTATTGGAATATGAATTAGACATCTCGGAAACAGAGAACCAAACAACAACAACAAAAAACGTTCACAAAACAATCCATAAAACCGTAAAAAACGTTAAACGAATTTTATCATCTGGTCAAGCGTCAAAAATTCTAACATCTGGTGCTCGTATTGTAATATGCGGTGAACCAAACACAGGTAAATCAACTCTTTTTAATGCTCTTATTAAACACGAACGCGCAATAGTTACTGACATTCCCGGCACAACTAGAGACACGATAGAAGAAGGACTTATTCTCAATAAAAACAACGTGGTACTTGTTGACACCGCAGGACTTAGACCAACCAAAAACCTTGTTGAAAAAAAGGGAATTGAGAGAACTAAAGATGAAATAAAGAACGCAGATATTGTTCTTTCGCTGTTTGACTTCACAACAAAAGAAAACAAAAGAAAAAACAATAAAAACACATTATACATCATAAACAAAGTTGACCTTTTAGATAGCCACTCATTAAATAAACTAATGAAACAAAACCCTGGTTTTGTTTTTATATCTGCAAAAGAAAAACAGGGTATTGATAAACTTCTTTTAGAAATTGAAAAATGCGTTTTTAAGATCACAGCAAAAAACAACAGTCTTTTTTTAACATCAAAAAGACAAGAAAACGTGCTCTTCCAAATACAGTCTGAACTCGAACCCCTTGTTACAAATAATGAAACAAACCTTGAATTGTTGGCACACCACACAAAAAAAGCTATTGGTATTTTCGACAACCTTCTAGGAAAAACCACAGCAGATGATGTATTAGATAGTGTTTTTTCGGGTTTTTGTGTTGGGAAATAGTTTCACGTGAAACAAAACAAAACAATCATTGTGGTTGGTGCTGGTCACGCGGGGGTAGAGGCAGCTAAAATCGCCTCAAAAACAGGCTGTAAAGTATCTTTGGTTACTATGGATAAGAAAAGTATTGGTAGAATGTCTTGTAACCCAGCTATTGGCGGGGTTGCTAAAGGGCAAATTGTTAGAGAGATTGATATCTTAGGTGGTTTAATGGCAAAAACAACAGATGTTTCTGGTTTACAGTTTAAAATACTGAACAAATCAAAGGGTCGGTCTGTTTGGTCCCCAAGAGCACAAGTAGATAAGCGAGTATATGAACAAACCATATCTAAAGCTATTTTAAGTGACAAAAACATAACAATTGTTGAGGGGGAGGCCACATCTCTTATGGTTAAAAACAATTCTGTCTGTGGTGTGGTTTTAAGAAACGAAGAGAAGATTTTTTCTAACTCAGTTGTTATAACGTGTGGAACTTTTTTGTCTGGCGTTATTCATATTGGAGATAGAAAAATTTTAGCGGGTCGCATGGGAGAATCAGCATCAATTGGTATGACTGAGTATTTAAGGTCTGTCGGTTTTAGAACAATGCGACTCAAAACGGGAACACCTCCAAGGGTTTTAAAATCTAGTGTTAATTGGAA
>JABGWJ010000008.1 GCA_018645565.1 bacterium
CTATATACAAATGATGTAGTCGGCTACATTGATGATAGTTCTCAGCAGCCTGGAGATTTCTATGTAACAAAAACCGAGTTCCTATCTAATCGTATAGGGGATGATGGATTAAGAGTCGATTATGATTATCAAATTTTTTCAAAAGACCAGCATATAAATCAGCATTTATATAAGAGTTATTTTTTGCCACTAGGGTTTTATTGGAGTGAATCTCAAGTCAATCAAGGTTTCTGGCACAAAACACAATTAGAAAAAGATATTTATTTATATTCCTATAATGGTCTATTTCGAGACGGTGAGCATGTAGATACCGCCTATTATGACACGACTGAAATAGCTGTGTATCTAATGGAGAAGTCATTTGAGGTTGAGAAAGCTGAAATAACAGTTCCAGCAGCTAAAATTAAAGCAATATATAACAATGGCTCATATAGCTGCATTCGGGATGAATCAATAGCTGATTCTGAAGAAGATTGCCCTCAAGTAGATACGACATTTGTTGATTGTTTTAAAATTACAACTACAACGAATATGACTATGATGGGTTCTGGTGTTGAATATGGTCAAAAAGTTTACACCTGGCTTGCAAAAGACCATGGTATAGTAAAAAGCGATCTCTACATTCGTTGGACAGAAAGTCCATATGCTGACTCATTTTCTTCCGGTGAGGTGGATGAGAATGGGCAAACATGGTCGGGATTTTCGAGAATTGAGCTAGCTGAAATTAATGTGAATAAATCTGGCAACGTTTTTAGACAAATATATAATCCCGCTCAAGTAGTCAAAAAAGAAAATTTTAAAGACCTGCCTGATTTTAATTATGACGCCTTTAAAATAAGTAATCAGAGCGGTTTTCATACGATTGATATGCGTGAGATGGATGAATGATTATTAGACTTTTATTATTAGCTCTTATCTATTTTTCTGGTTTTGTTATTGCTGGTACAGACGGAACCATTCGAGGTAAAGTCTCTGATGAGGATTCGATGGAGTTGCCGGGGGCGACTATTTATCTTCCTGGTTTGGGCGTTGGTGCAGCAGCTGATGTAAATGGTAATTTTATTATTCTAAATATACCAGTTGGAAAGTACGATGTCGTCGTTCAAATGGTGGGTTATCAAAAGAAAACATATAAAGAAATTCATGTTGTGATGGACCAAACGGTTTGGCTAAATCCAACTTTGCCAGTCGCGGCCGTTGAGGGTGACGAGGTAGAAGTTTTAGGCACTAGGCCCTTGGTTGAGAGAGGAAGTACATCGAAAAAAATCACGGTGGATAAAGAAGCCATTCAGTCGTTGCCTATTCGAGATATGTCTGAGCTCTATTCTCTTCAATCTGGCGTTGTAAAAGTTGAGAGTAAAACTAGGGGCATTCCTAACCAGGAGGAAAGAGGCCTTGAAGAAGTTCATGTTCGAGGTGGTAGGTCTGGAGAAATCGCTTACATGATTGATGGTATGTATATAAGAAATCCAATTTTTGGTGGTATTGGTTCTGGTACAAGGTTGAACTTATTTGCAATCAATGAATTTGATTGGCAACCAGGCGGTTTCAATGCAGAATATGGTGATGCAATGTCTGCGGTTTCAAATTGGCACACCTCATCTGGGGGTGAAAACATTGAATACCATTTTGAATATGAGACTAGTTTGGTTGGTGCTTTTTTGAATGAGCTTCGCGGTAAAACAAAAGATACTGAAAACTTTGATAAGCTAAGGGGTTTGAATGATTACAATTTTGGTATTGGTGGCCCAGTACTGGGGATCCCGAAATTAAGGTTTTGGTTCAGTGGTCAACACACAACAGAAGAAAGCTATAGTGTGTATGAATTTGATGATCGTGTTTATTTAGGTGAGGATCAAGATTTACTGCTCGATACTTTAGCATTAAATAAAGCGAATTTAGTAAATCCGTGGGATAATATATCAGGTTTTAGAGGATTTGGTTTTGATAAGACTACGGATATCTTTACAAAATTAAGCTATAAATACTCTGGTAAATTACGATTTCATCTCAGTTATTGGAGAGTTGCAAACCATTTGCAAGCTTTTAATGCTAGATATCTTTATTGGGATGAGGGTAGAAATGAATTGTTTCGTGATACTTATAGGGTGAATTTTGAAATAAATCACTCTCTGACCCCAA
>JABGWJ010000179.1 GCA_018645565.1 bacterium
ATAGTTTAGACATTTTGATAAACTTACAATTTCCTTGTTGGTAATGAGAATGCAATGAAAAAGAACAAAAACGAAATAAATGCCAAAGGTTGAAAACGCTCTTCAAATTGAGAATATTCATGCGAATTAATTTGCCTCTTCTCCATTGCATCAATAGCATTATTTAAATCCGAATAATTATCCCCTTCGTTTGAAAAGTGAAAAAAACGACCACCTCCAGCTAGTGCGATATCTTCAAGCATTTTTATATTAAGAATTGAATTTATAAGCTTACCATTTTTATCCCTTTTGTATTCAATGTCATCGTTCTGTTTTTGTTTCATTGGTATCAAACTACCAATTTTAGAGCCAACTCCTATTGTATGAATTTCAACCCCTGCTTCATAAGCTTTTTTTGCCAAATTTATTGCGTTACCTTCATGGTCTTCACCATCAGTTACTAGAAGCATAACTTTATAATTATTTTGATCTTTTTTAACTGTAGCAATGGCTAATTCCATAGCAGAACTAATAGAGGTACCCTGATTTGGAATCATTTCCGTATCAATTGCAGATAAAAACAATAATGCAGCCTCATAATCTGTTGTAAGAGGAAGATATAAATGACTAGTTCCTGCAAAAACTATTATCGAAACTCTATCTCCTTTTAATTTTTGAATTAGTTTACCAATTTCATATTTCGCTTTTTCTATCCTTGACGGCTTAACGTCTGATGCATTCATACTTATAGATGTATCAAATGCAATAACTAAATCAACACCTTGCCTTTCAACTTTTTTCACTTTAGCTCCAAATTGAGGACCTGCTGTCGATAATATTAGACAAAAAATTCCAAATAAGATTAAATACCTAACGGTTTTTTGGTTTCTAAAGTTAATATTTTTATAATTAATGTCTTTTATGTTTTGCTTAGCGTAAGGGAAAATATCTTTTTTAAAATTCGGGTATAATTCTAAAATAAATTGAACAAGTAACGGAATCAAAAGTAAAAAAAGCCAAGGATTACTAAAATTCATTAAGTCGCGACCTTGAAAAAATATCTTTTTAAAAATAAATAGAAAAAAGATAGTATTAATGCAGGTACTAAGAACCACCTATATAGCTCGTAATATGTTGTAAAGCTTTTTATTTCGATCTCAGATCTCTCTAAAATACTTATTTCATCATATATTGCTGATAAGGCTTCTTTATCAGTGGCTCTAAAAAACTTACCACCTGTTTCTTTTGAAATCATTTTTAATGTTTCTATATCTATTTCATTTCGAATTAATCCTCTACCCGGTATGCGAGAGACAGAGTTATCGGTCCCTGCGGCAATCGTATAAATTTTTATCCCAAACTCACTTGCTAAATTTGATGCTGTAGTGGGGTCTATTTCACCACTATTATTACTTCCATCTGATAACAGAATCATTATTTTACTTTTAGATTGACTATCTCTCAGCCTATTTGTAGCATTAGCAATTGCCATTCCTATGGCTGTACCGTCATAATCTTTACCAGCAACACTAATTTCATCAACTAACTTGGATAGAACATTTATATCAGTTGTAAGTGGACATTGAATGAATGATTGACCAGCGAAAACCAATATTCCCAATCTATCACCTTCTCTTGATTCGATGAATTCTTTAGCTGTTTTTTTAACTACCTCTAAGCGATTTGGAGAGAAGTCGTCTGCTAACATACTACTTGAAATATCTAGAACAAGTAAGATGTCAATGATTTCGACTTTAGACTTAACTAATTCATCAATTTTTTGAGGCCTTGCAGTGGCTACTATAATCAGTGCTAAAATTACAACTTCAATTACTTTTAGAATTTTATTTTTATACTCACCATT
Organism: bacterium; assembly: GCA_018645565.1. GTDB lineage: Bacteria > Fidelibacterota > Marinisomatia > Marinisomatales > UBA1611 > TMED80. Next base: position 1,844 of record JABGWJ010000179.1, read on the forward strand.
AGTTTTAACATTGCTTGTAAAAAAACGTTCGGAAGAGAATATAACTGCTCCTTCAAATTTATCGCTATAGTACTTATAAAAGTATACTATAAGTGGAACCAATAATAAAAAAAGTAGAAATAAAGGGTTTTGAAAATTCAAGATTATTTTTATTTATTTATCAAAAAATAAACGGGATAAAACAGACATTGTTCAAAAATAATGTTTAAAAGATAATATTTTTTAAAAAAAATAAATAATTATAATTAGCACTACTCTTCCGAATCACTGCTCTTATTTTTATCTTCAGATTCTATAACATCCATTATTTCTTTTTTACTAGAGTCTACAGCATCTCTGAACTCATTGATTCCTAGTCCTAATCCTCTAGCAAGCTCAGGCAACCTCTTTGCTCCAAATAAAACGAGTACGACAACAAGAACCAATAAAATTTCCCATGGCCCTAAATTAAAAAATGCTAATTGAACTTGTGATGACATCATAAAATCCCCATTTTAATTTATCGAAGATATCTCAATATATAATAAGCAATTGCTATACCAATTACGCTAGTAAAATTAAAACTCATAGATAACCCAAATTTTAAAACAACAACTTTTAAATCTATAACAATCACTCCTAAATCATTACCAACTAATCCACCTAAATCAAAATTTATTGAAGTAAGAAAAAAATCTTTCACCACACTTTCAGGAAGCACAAGTGAAAATACGTTTCCAAAAACGCTTCCAAAAATCGCACCTATAAAAAGTGAAATAACTATTATGTTAACTTTACGTTTTTGCACTATTAACTTTTTTCATTTTAAAGTCGTTCAAAGAATATTTAAGGATTGGTTGTTCTAAGTCTATATACCCATAAAAGGGTATTTGTGATGATGTAACCTAGGCATATAGGTAAGAGAGCAAAACCCTTCCAAATGATTAAAGAAAATGATGAAACTATCAAAATTATTAATAATAATGAATTAGAATGACCAGATTTAAAAGTAATTAATGGTGCTTTTGGAAAATGAATTGGACTAAGCATTAATAAACCCAAAACTCCAACAAGCGACAGGCCTAATCTTGGATCGCCATAAAAGCCACCTCCAACAATTTTGTTATTAAAATACATGAACGCTAAAATAGTCACGGTAGATATTGGTGTAGATAATCCAATGAAATAACTTTTTGGATTATCTTCATCACTTTCCAAATTATACTTTGCTAATCTAACAGTTCCTGCGATTAGGGGAATGAAGCTAAAAATTGAACCCACTATTGTATTTAGTTCACCACAGTAAATATTGTATACTAAAACTGAAGGTGCAACACAGAATGAGACAACATCAGCTAACGAATCAAACTCAACACCGAACTTTGAAGAAATCCCTAGTAATCTTGCGATTTTTCCGTCAAAAATATCCATCAGCCCAGCAAGCAATATTAAAAAACCTGCCTCAATATATTCCCCGTTCATTATCAGCAATATAGATGAAAAACCCAAAAACATATTTAATATAGTAAGGGTGTTAGGAAAAAATCTTTTTTTCGAAATTTTAACTTTCATAGGTGCCTAGAATTGTCTCTGCTCCATATACTTTCTGATCTAGCTCAACATTCAAATTGATGTTGTGAGGAAGGATGATGTCGGTTCTTGAACCAAATCTAATAAACCCTAGTCTATCACCTGCCAACATTTTTTTACTTTCTTTTGCATAACACAATATTCTTCTAGCAACTAACCCTGCAATTTGTTTTACAACAATAACACCAAATTCAGTATCTATCGAAATTTCCATTCTTTCATTTTTCTCGGAAGCTCTATGATCAAAAGCGGCTAAAAAGTCTCCTTTAACGTATTTAACATTAATAAATTTACCATCAACAGGCATTCTATTGGCATGAACGTTAAACACACTTAGAAAGATAGAAATAAGTTTTAATTTCTTTCCACTTTCAGGATCCTCAAATTCTTTAATTTTGATTATCTTACCATCTGCAGGCGATATTATTGAATTTTTATTTTTTGGTATAATTCTTGATGGATCTCTAAAAAAATTTAGACAAAAAACTAAAACTACAAAAATTATTATTTGAATATAAAGAATATCAAATTCAGTTAAATAACTAAAAGCAAAAGTAATTCCAAAAATAACAATTAAAGGATAAACTATTAAATTTCCTTCAGAAGCCAATCTCATTTATATGTTCCTAACCTAAGTTTAATATTTAAATATACACCATCACGATATATTTTAAATGCAATTCTATCACCAGACCTTAAATCTTTTTCAGTAATAATATCTCTAATATCCGAAGGTGAATTTACCTTTTTGTTTGCAGTTGTGACAATAATATCCCCAATTGCAATACCCGCTTTTTGAGCAGAACTATTTTTATCTACATGGACCACTATTACGCCATCTCGAAAAGGGATGTTTAAATGTCTAATCATACTCCTTGTGATTGGCTGAACCACTAGACCTGTTGTAAAGCTACGATCTATACTCCCCGATATTTTCAATTCTTTTGCTATTCTTTTTGCAGCATTTATTGGAATTGCAAAACCAATACCAATCGAGCCCCTATTTTGATTTGATCCAGTAAAAATAAACGTATTAATTCCAATTACTTCACCATTAGCATTAACTAAAGGCCCACCAGAATTCCCAGGGTTAATTGCAGCATCAGTTTGAATCATGTTTTGTAAAACTCGACCCGATTCTTTTTGCATACCAAAGTCCATATGATTTGCACTAATTATCCCTACGCTTGCGGTGGGTTGATTACTTATACTAAACAACTCAAAAGGATTGCCAAGCGCAATTACCCATTCACCCACAATCAAGTCATCAGAGTCTCCTAAAACTACAAATGGAAAATCTTTTCCATCTAAAAGCAGTAAGGCTAAATCTGAGGTTTTATCGATACCGACAACTTCTGCGTTATACTCATCACCTCCTGATAAAGTGACAGTGATTTTAGATGCTTTTTCCACAACATGAGTATTAGTTAGCACATAACCATCTGGACTAATCACTACTCCACTACCCGAACTTTTCATTGGATAAATTTCAGGTGGAAAAAAATAACGAAAGAAGGGATCTGGAGATGAATAAGCGCTAACATTTTGTTCTACATTTATGCAAGCAACTGCAGGACCCACTACTTCAATAGCTTTAGTTATCGCTGTTTTTCTTGATTCATTTATTAATTGCTGGCTTAATGCACAACAAACTATAAAAACTAGACCGACAATGATTCTTTTTGTGTTTTTATACATATTCTACTTTTAATAATTGAAGTCCGCACGCTGGCGCTTTATGAATTTGTACATTTTTTCTCGGTGTTTGCAATAGTGATTTGAATTGATCCCCTGAAAAATTTTGTCGTGACACTTCTACCATCGTACCAACAATATATCTAATCATATGATGCAAAAACCTATTAGCTGATATAGTGTAAGTCAATAAATCTCCATTTTCTTTCCAGTCTGAGCCATAGATAATTGATAACGTATGTTTTTTTAATGGATCAAATTTTGAAAATGATAAAAAATCATGTTCCCCAATTATAAGTTTAGACAACTGCTTTAAAACTGTTAAATCAATATTGTCTACTAGCCATGCCTGATTATTGTATAAAATTGATGACCCAAGGTATAGCTGATATATGTAGGTCCTTTTTAAAGCATCATGCCTTGAATCAAAATCACTTGATGTTTTACACAAAGACATAATTTTACAATGTTTTGATGTGTAGAAATTAATTGCGTTTTTTAATTCTTGATCAGTTAATCTAGTATCAATATCAAAATGTGCTACTTGCCCTAAAGCATGAACTCCAGAATCTGTTCGCCCAGACCCTTTAATTGGAAAACGACTTTTTGATTTTGTTATAACCTTGAGAGCATTCTCAATTTCACCCTGCACTGTTTTTTTTTCATTCTGCAATTGCCATCCACTAAAAAATGACCCATCATATTGAATAATTATTTTATATCTATGCAAAAATTTTAAAAATTATGATTTAATTGAATATTATTAAAATTGCATTGTAATAATATATTGGAGGTTTTTCTGATTATAATTGATTGAGGATTTTAATGATAACTTTTTATCTTCATTTAATCTGATTATGTACAATGTATTAATTGCTGAAATAATATGATTCATAATAATACCACCGATTAAAAATTTTCCACCTAGGTAATACTTGTCGCTGGCAATCCTCATATTTTCAAATTTTTTGCGCTTAAAATCATTACCATCCCAATCCCAAGGAAAATCTTGCCATTGACCTTCTTTATCGTCTCGCATTCGTAGATGCTCAGAATCATAATTTAAATTAGTATTATAATTTCCTATATCAACCCAATATCTATCATCGCTTGCGCTGCTAGCACCGGCATGATCATTAGCATAAGTTATATATTTCTTCTTTATGAGGTTTGAAGCTTTGAATGCAGAGAAACATCCAGTCAACAATATTATTTCGGATTGAATAAAAAACTTTGATGATTTTTTATATCCAAAATCCATTTCGCCCCAACCGGGAATTAAAAATGATTTAGCCATGGAATTAATAGGCGAAGCACTAAAACCAATATTTAAATAAAATAATGTTAAAAAAATCGTTTTATACATGAATAGAAAGTAAAAACTAATGTTATAATAAAACAACCAAAGGCAAACATATCACCATACTTTGTGTAAAAACTACTTTTAAAGCCAATATTTACGCTTTCAGATATGATACCTTTTTGATTTAGATCAATTATATTTTGTACAGTACCATCAGGTCTAATTATACCTGATATTCCAGTATTTGCACATCTAACGACTGGAACACGATTCTCAATTGCTCTCAAACGCGCAAGCTCAAAATGTTGATAGGGGCCATAAGAATTTCCTAACCAACCATCATTTGCTTGAATTACTAAAAACTGTGCGCCCATAGAAACAAATTTTCTTGCAATTCGAGGAACGGAAGACTCGTAACAAATTAAATCAGAAAACAAAAAATTTTTCCAATTAAAAACAACAAATTCTTCTCCTGACTTAAAACGACCTCTATCAATATTTATGTTTAATTTTGTCAACGGATGAAAAATTGCAGGCAATAAATCATATTCAGCAAAAGGGACTAAATGTATTTTTGAATAGAGCTCATAATCAGATTGAGGCTTTAAAAACATAGCACTGTTGAAGTAGTATCTTGAACCCCTATAATTAGAAGCATGAATAGTCCCTGTCAAAAGCGGAATATTAGAGCTATCAACGGTCTCTTGTAGCTTTTGCCTAGTATAATTATCCCTTACAAGATAAGATGGCAAAGCAGTTTCAGGAAATATAACTAAGTCAGGTTTAAATTTATTTGACTCAAAATGTAGTGAGTCCATAATAGCAATAATTTTGTTTTTA
>JABGWJ010000180.1 GCA_018645565.1 bacterium
CTCTTTTAATTATGACTGTTAAAAAATAAACCCAATAATCATTATAAAAGATTTATACTATATACCTAATTTTATATGTCGAATCCATTAATTAAAATATTATAAGAGGTCTTAATTGTGAAAAAAGCAATATTATTTATTTTTTCTCTTTCATTGTGTTTAGCTACTGAAGGTTTTCAAATCAAAACAAGTAAATACGTTAAAAAACTACAACATAAATACAACATTTATACTCCTGAGGATTTAAAGAGGTTTAGATCACAATCTAATTCAACCGAGCGTTCTGATTTTATTATGGATATGGACAATTTAGTTGGCCAATGGAAAATGGATCCTGCCGAAGTCGGCGCTTTTGTAACTGTAGGAACAAATCAAAATATTCCAAATATGCTTTCCTTAATGGGAATGGATACTGGCAATGGGGGAATTAGTGTCATTGATAGTGAGTTCAATACTGAACTATACTATTTAGTTTATGGAGAACTCATGGATCTAGGGGATGAAGAAGATGAAGAGAATCGCGATATCGGTGAAGAGGACTATACTTATGGACCTCGAATTGGCGCATATTTAACTGATTTAGACCCTACTGGTGGCAGTATATATTTTGATGAAACTGATACAACTGCAACTATTACGTTCATTGATGTTCCTTTATATGATAATTCAGATGCATTAAACACATTTCAAATTCAGCTCTTTTATGGTACGAATAAGATTGTAATCATTTACCAAGACCTCTTTTTAAATGGCGCAAATGTTGCTGATGCTGCTGGCGGTTTGGCCATAGGAATCGGAGATGGTAATGGGGAATTTACCGATGTCGATTTCAGTGAATCTTCTGGTGAGTCTTTTTTAGTTCCAATTGAGGGTTTTTCCGGGTTAAATGAGTTAGATATGACCTATAAAAAGATAACATTTATACCAAATGATGATTTTTCCGAATACTCGGTTAGTGCTGATATTGTTTCTAGTCTTGAAGGAGATTACATAAATGAAATTGATGTAGAAGATGATGGTTATTCGTACCAGGCATTGTCATCAGAATTTGTTTTTTATGGCGAAGGATGGAACCAAATTTATGTTAATAATGATGGTAACATAGGATTTGAATATGGTGATGAAACTTGTGTCTGTTGGGATTGTGAGGATGGTGATGGACAATGCGCTGCAAAATATTTAGCTGGTGGTTCTGGTAACGGTGATGATGACTCAGATGATCCTGATTTTATTATTATGAATTTTGACTTTAATGATATTTTTACTTTTATATTTGGTTTTCCTATTGATGGAGTAGATAATCCTTTTATGGTTACCGTCTTCGTAGATCAAGAACTAGTGCTTGCGCAAGGTCTTACACCGTTCGGTGAAGAACCCGATATGTTCTCATCGAACGTGGATAATTTTTCTAATTATGTAAGCGTAGATACAAACAATTACACGGTTACATTTAACTACCTTAACCTTTATGATTCAAACGGATCTGTGGTTGCGACTTTGGATGGTTCTATTAGTCCTAAAATGGTTGAACTCTTAGCCGGTATTGAAACAAGGCTTCCTTCAATGTTTTTAGAAAATATAATGGAAAATGAAGAACCAGGATATACGAATTTCTTTGAAGATTCAACAGGAAATGAGATAAGTACATATGAGGATATTGATGGCCAAGAAATGACTGATACATTAGACTTTTATTGGTATGCTAGCGCAGATTCTTTATATATGATTGACTCTGAGGATTACAACGATCCGGAGGGTGATTGGGATTCTTATTCTTATCAACAAAGTGCAGATACATTAATCATGAACTTTAAACAATATCCTTGTGAAGATTATTTAGCCTATTATGGTAGTATGGATGATTGTGTACAAATGGTGGCGGACTCAATGCCATTACCTGTGGCTTCAGGATTAGAAAACGTCAATGACTTTTATATGACTATGGAGAGAATGATGACACGTATCTCAACAGTGTCAACTACCCCAGACTTAGAAACCCTGCCTGGAAAATTTGCGCTTTATCCAGCGTATCCTAATCCTTTTAATCCAAATACATCTATATCATATGAGCTTCCTACAGATGGTATGGTTTATTTAGCAATTTATGATGTAATGGGTCGTAAAGTAAATACACTAGTATCATCAAAAATTCAACGCGCTGGATATCATCATGTTACATGGAATGCAACCAACGATTTAGGTCAGTCTGTTGCTGCTGGAATGTATATTTATACAATACAGTCAGGTAAGTTTAGACAAACAAA
>JABGWJ010000181.1 GCA_018645565.1 bacterium
AACATTACGCATTTTAATTCTGATAAACTGTCTTTTACAACAAAGTATAAGTGACCAGAAGTATGGTAGTGAACATTAGACACTTCACCTTCAACATAAATATTTTTGAAAGAGAGCTCTAATAATGCCCTAGTTTTGGAGACCAGGTCAGAGACTGAATAGAGTGTTCTTTCCATGGAAATTGAAAAATTAACTCAAAAGGTAAACGGAAAAATAAATCAGGAATCTAGGATTCTTAGGTATTTTTCTTTTTATGTCTATTAGCTCTCAAACGCTTTTTGCGTTTGTGCGTATTCATTTTACGCTTTTTTCGCTTTTTACCACAGGGCATAAATTCCTCTATTATTTTTTAGTTAATTCATTTACTCGAGAACGCATAATCTTACTTGGTTTGAACGTAGGAACGTACCTTTCAGGTAAGTATATTGCATCACCTGTACCAGGATTCCTAGCTTTTTTAGGCATACGATGCTTGACTCCAAATGTCCCAAATCCTCTTAACTCAACTCTATCATTTCTGGCTAATGAATCGATAATTGTCTTCATTACCCCGTTAGTTACTGCCTCAGTTTCAACTTTTGTAAGACCCGTAGCTTCTGAAACTATATCTATAATATTTTGTTTTGTCATATCTCCCTATCCTTCTTTAACCCAAATTTTAAGCTTTTGACCAGGGTAAATTATACTTGCTCCATATTTTAACCTGTTCCATCTTCTTATTTTACTAGCATTGGTTTTATAATCCTCAGCAATTTGGCCCAATGTATCACCTCTTTTAACTTTATAGATTACTTTATAATGACCAGCTGGACCACCATTGTCTTTCGTTCCCCATGTTCTCAATGATGCCCCTTTCATTGGGATTTTTAATTTATTTCCAACTCGTATTTTGTGCCTGTTGCGAAGCTTGTTTACAGCTGCAATATCATGAATCGATGTTCCATATTTTTTTGAAATTGTCCACAAACTTTCTCCATTTCGCACTCTATGAACTATAAATTGAGGAGCAAACCTCTCTGATTCGGGAATTGAATTCCATCTTGCCAAGAATTGATCTTTTTTACCATTAGGGAGCTTAAGTAAATAAGGATTATCTGTTGGTGTAGCAGATTGTCTCAATTCGGGATTATAGTTTCTTAATTGTTTTACCTTAATGCCAGCCACTCTTGCTAACACAGCAAGATCTGCACTATTTTCAAGTATAACCTCTTCAAATTCGTAGGGCTTAACTTTAGGGATGGTGAAATCGTATTTCTCTGGAGTTTTTGCAATTATAGCAGCTGCCAAATAGTAGGGGATATAGTTTCTTGACTCTCTTGGCAATGAATGCATTTGCCAAAAATCATATGTTTGATGAAGCCTTGAAGCCCTAGAAACTCTACCTGCACCACAATTATACGCAGCTAAAGCTAAATACCAATTGTCAAACTGCTCGTTCAAATCTTTTAAATATTCACATGCAGCATGCGTTGCTTTAATTATATCTCTTCTTTCATCAATATACCAATCTCTTTTAAGTCCATAACTTTTTCCAGTTGAATATATAAATTGCCACATTCCTGAAGCGTTGGCACGACTGTAAGCTTTTGGATTCAATCCTGATTCAATCATAGCTAGAACCATTAATTCTTCTGGCATTTCATGTTCTTTTAATATTGGGAGAATCAAATTTTTATATTCTTCATACCTTTTTAACCAAATTGAAAATTGTTTTCTACCTTTTTTTGTAGTAAAGTATGTAATAAACTGATCTACCTGCTTATTTCTAACTAAGGGTATATGACCATCGCGGTCATCAACTACTATATACTTGGTTTTCCCCATCTCTACCTCGAGGGGCTCCAAGGCTTCCGTAATGTCACGTCGAAATCTCTCAGCAGTTACGGGAGCATCTGATGAACGAATAGTGCCTAACTTGTGCGTATAAATATCTAAAAATGATTTTTCAAAGCGTTCAAACTCTTCTTGATCTTCTTGATTCATATCACCTATTTGATCAGCCTCCATAAGAAGATCATATACTCTACTAAGATTGTAAATAACTTCGAGAGTATCTAAGTGATGATCAGCAATCAAAACGTCAGATAATAATATCTTTACGTCTTGTAAAATTTCAGGAAATCTATTTCTACTTTCATCTACTGTCGTTTTTTGAGCATTTTTATTGTAGGGCTTTGCTTGATCTAGGGCACTACTGTTTTGAGCGTTTAAAACCGAAATAAGAAAGGTAAAACCTGTAATAAAAAAAATGGCGATTCTTGTAAGTGGTTGTATCATAGCAGTTTGTGGATAATTTAGATTGAAAATCTATTATCTAATTTTAAGAGGAACAAGATATTATCTATTGCTTTTATTGATAATTGAGGTGGTACTAAATCCAGGCGTTAAAGATATGATTTTAACAACCCCACCATTTTTTGTCACTTCGCTATAGCCGACTATATCTTCTTTTTTATAATCACCCCCCTTTACCAGAACATCTGGAATGATTTGCGCAATCAATTTCTTTGGTGTCAGCTCATTAAAAATAACTACGTCATCCACAAAAACTTTATCTAGCAAACTACTTGATCGAACAGTTTCATCTTCGATTGGTCGACTATTTCCTTTTAGCTTTTTAACTGAAGCATCAGAGTTTAGACCAACAATTAATTTATCTCCAAATTCAGAGGCTTTCTTTAAAAGGTCTAAATGACCAGCATGCAAAAGATCAAAGCACCCATTTGTAAAAACTATTTTTAATCCATTACTTTTATATTTTGAAATCAATTTGGAGATATCTTCTTTTTTTATGAAAATCATTCTTTTAACGCTTTCACCTTTTCACGAACAATTTGAGACAACCTTCTACGATCTTCATCACAAAAGGTATTAGTTAAAACTGGTTTACCAATCTTTATCTCTAAAATTTTTCTTGTGAACTTTTTCGATCCTTTTTTTAAAGATTCATAGGTTCCATTAATTGCAACAGGTGCCACTGGAATTTTAGTAGCTATTCCAATACTTAGCCCTCCAGATTTAAATTGATTTATTTTCCCATCATCAGTCCTAGAACCTTCAGGAAAAACCAATATAGAACGTGGTTTTTTTATTAAAGAGCTTTTAATATTTTTGATTGACAACATCGCATTTTCGTGATTTCTCCTGTCCACAAATACATGTCCTGCCATTTGCATAGCCCAACCTAAAAAAGGAATCCATTTAAGTTCAATTTTCGCAATTGGAACAGTCCAAAAAGGTAGATATCCTAACATTAGTGGAATATCTAGGCTCGAACCATGGTTTGCAGCAAAAATATAATTTTTTGATATATCTAAATTTTCTAACCCTGTTATTTTTGTTTTGATTCTAGAAGCAACAAAGATTGATCTTGCCCAGTACCTTACAATGTGACCAACCAATTTCCCATTTTTGAAATCAAAAAAAGAGGATATAATAACAACTATACCAAAAAATACAGTACAAATTATCGTCACTGTAAGAAGCCAGAGGAAATGCAACTATTTTATTTCTTTCATTCCTATGAAATCAGCAGCAGAGTCAGAAAAAATAATTCCACCATCTTCAGTTTGATATGTTTCTAATAATGCTACCATAAGCCTAGGAGTTGCTAAACCTGATCCATTTAAAGTATGCAGAAGTCTAACTTTTTTATCTGAATTACTCCTGTACCTTATTTTACCTCTTCTTGATTGAAAATCTTCAAAATTACTGCACGAAGATACTTCTAACCACTGCTTCTCACCTGGTGACCAAATTTCGATATCATAACATTTTGCAGCTGAAAAGCTCAAGTCACCAGTACACAATTCAACAACCCTGTATGTAATACCCAATTTTTGAAGTATTGACTCAGCTTGTAACACTAATTGTTCAAGATCTTCGTAAGATTCTTCTGGTTTCACAAATTTAACCATTTCAACTTTGTTAAACTGATGAAGTCTCAATAGACCTCTTGAATCTTTTCCGTAAGAACCAGATTCCCTTCTAAAACAGGGTGAGTATGCAACATAATTTATCGGTAAATCATCTTCAAGAATTATTTCATCTCTATGAATATTCGTAATTGGCACTTCTGCGGTTGGGGCCAGATAAAGCTGATCTAAATCAGAAAGATACATGTCTTCTTTAAACTTTGGTAATTGCCCAGTTGTCCTCATAGATTCTTCAAGAATCAACACAGGTGGAAACATTTCTTTAAAATCAAAATTAATTACATGATGATCAATCATACTATTTATTAATTTGCGTTCAAGTTGAGCACCCTTTCCAGTATATAAAGGAAATCCGCTCCCAGAAATTTTTGACCCTCTTTCAAAATCAAATAATTTGAGATTTTTACCTAACTCTTGATGTGTTTTTTCTTTAAAATTAAAAACAGCTTTATTACCCCACTCCCTTATAATAACGTTCTCTTTTTCATTTTTACCTTGAGGTACGGATGAATGTGGAATATTTGGCATTTCTTCAAGTTTTAAACTTAATTTAGACTTTAAGTCAACTAGTTCCAATTCAAGAGATTTAATTAAATCTCCAAGCTTCTTCATCTCAGCAATTTTATCATCGGCATTTTCACCTACTCTTTTTAGAGTTGCGACTTTTTTAGAAACTAAGTTTTTCTCGGCTCTATTATTTTCAAGAGCCATAGTAATATTTCTATATTCGGAATCAATATTACTAACGTCGGAAATTGAACCGTCATAACCCTTCTGGATTAATGCATCTTGAACGAACTTAGGCCGTTCTCTTATATCTTTTATTGAAATCAAAATATTTTATTGATAAGAGTTAGAATTCTTTTATGTGTAAAAATTAAATAATTTAATATTGAGAAAAAATATATATAACAATACAGTTATCACAAAGACTCAATGAGTAGATCTAAAATTTTAGCGACCTTTGCCTGACAATACTACAATGACAGTTCTTATTAAAATTTTTAAATCAAGATTTAAACTTATATTTTCAATATAATAAAAATCATATCTTAATTTTTGTCTAACATCTTCTTCTTCCAGGTCAGACGGATGCTTTATTTGTGACCATCCAGTAATGCCAGGTCTAACCCTAAACCTTCTATCATAGAGCGGAAATTTCTCTTTAAGTTTTTCTGTAAAAAATGGCCTTTCTGGTCTTGGACCAATTAAACTCATTTGTCCTAAAAAAACATTAAATAATTGAGGCAATTCATCCAGTCTATATTTTCTTAATATCCTTCCAAATGAAGTAATGCGAGGGTCATTATCGGTAGTCCAAACAGGACCACTGTTTTCCTCAGCATCGATAACCATAGATCTAAATTTATAGATCATGTAAGGCTTACCTTTAAATCCAAGTCTTTCTTGACGGTAAATTATAGGGCCTTTTGAGGTAAAACTAATAATTAATGCTAAAATAGTAAAAAGTGGAAATAAGATAATTAATGAAAAAACACTTAAGATAAAATCAAATAACCTCTTCATGCCAGAACTCGACCACTGACTTTCTTGAAAATTGACCTCAATTAACGGGAGTCCTGAGATTTGCTCTGTCCTTGCTAACCCGCTGATAACTTCATATAAGTCAGGAACAATCTTAATTGAAACAGGTGCACCATTTATTATCGAAATTAATTTCATAATATGATCATGATCCATATTATCAAGTGCTATAACTATATCAGAAACTGGGTTTTTTGAGATAATAGATTTCAATTCAGTTTCATCCCCTAAATAATTATTTAAAGCGCTAACATTTTTATTTTTTTCATCTAAGGTTCTAATTGAACCTATAACTTTATAAAGTTTTTGCCCATGCTCTATTAATTTTCCTGTTACAAATTTTGAGTTATCGCCCGTTCCTATAACGATCACATTCCGCTGGCCGACCCCTTTCCTAAGTAACAATTTTTGAATTGAACGAACAATCCAGCGTATAACCGTAGTCAAAAATGAATATAATATCCAATACCTAATTATAAATTGTGATTTTATTGGCCCTAAGTCTACATCGATTCCCAATAAGAACACTGAAGCAGCCATTATGAAAAAGGTTAATTTTATCAGGTTTTCAGTTTCTACGAATCTAGAGGTTTGAGCATCACCTTTATAAAGATTAACATACCAAAACAGTAGCCCCATAGTAATCTGTAAAACCAAATAAATTTTAATTACCGGATAACTTATTTCAAATTGGTTTAGTAATTGATGAATTACAAAATAGCCAGCGAGTGCATCACAGATAACTAATATCCAGGACACAATCCATTTGGGCACACGCACTAATAATTGATTAAGTATTTCCATATTATTGATGTAATAACTAATTAACTAGGTATTAACCGCCAATAACAACTTTGGAGTGACGCCTCCAAGCTTGTCATGAGAAACAAAGTTTCTTTATTTATTTTTTGACAAACTGATAGCGTTTTTTTTCGATAGGAATCCTTAAATTTGGAAATCGAAATTAGCATTCAACAATAGTAATTGCAATGATTATGAAACAACAATTTTCAAAACTAATTTTTCTTTCTATTATTCATTTAAACATTTTTGTGTTTTCACAGATTCCAATAGAGCTAAATCATCCCTCCAGTGTCATACTAAAGAGATTATCAGCAAGAGGAGAGATTTCCTTAAATTATTTTGGAAATAACTCGATAAGCTCAATTGATGCAGACCAAATACTTAAAAAAAATGATAATAAAAATTATAGTAAAAGCCTACTAAATATTAGACTCCCATACAAAAAGGCATCGCTTGATTCAATAAAACAAAAAAGTAGTATTCCAAATTTTTATAGTAAAATATTTAAATCTAACCTTGATATTGAAAATGAATATTTCTATCAATCAATAACTGACACAACATTAATATGGATTAAACTGCGTGAAGTTTTATTAAGTCAGAGTCAAAAAAATCAGCAAAACTTTCAATACCTTGATGAAATTTCGTTCAATGGTGTATTTAACAATCAATTATACATTAGTTCAACATTCTCGATGTTTCGCCATAATGGAGATCAAATATCAATTTTAAATAATTATAGAAACGAATGGATAAAATATTTCCCGGAAATTGATATGACTTTTTGGTATTTAAATAACACCTCTTTGTATTTAAAGAACCCCATAGCCAATGTAGAAATTGCAAATAATCCTTTCTCATGGGGATGGTCATCAGGAAATTCACCAATCTTATCTGCAAAAGCCACACCGTTTAATCACTTGAGACTCTATAAAAACTTAGGGAAATTTAACTTTGAATATTTTCATGGCAGTCTTTTAAATAAAACAATAGATGAAATACATAATGAAAACATAAAAAAGGAGAAATTTCTTTCTGGCCATCGTGTTAGGTATGAGATAAACAATAATCTTCACGCTTCAATTTCTGAACTAGTCATTTACGGAAACAGGTCGCCTGAGCTAGGCTATATGAACCCAATATCTTTTTTTTGGGCCCAAGAGCATAATCTTGGCGATCTAGATAATATTTTAATTGCAGCTGATTTAGGATATCGATTCGTACCTGGCTGCGTTCTGTATAATACATTACTTTTTGATGAGCTTTCTTGGAAAGATATTTATAAAGATTGGTGGGGTAATAAATTTTCATATCAATTTGGAATATTTTTAGCATCAAAAAATATAAGTCTTCCAGATTTGAGAATTGAATATACTGCGACCAGACCCTGGACATATACACACCCCGATTTTTCTTATTCACACAGAGATCAATCACTGGGAGCTTCCGATGGTCCTGCTAGCAAAACGCTTCTAATAGAATCTTTTTATTTACCTTCATCAAAAATAGTTTTTTATAGCGCTTTTGAGCATGTTCAAAAAGGCATTGGTACGGGGTCTAGACTCTTTGATAATTATGACGAAAGAAATAAAAATAATGATTGGGATACTGATTTTCTACTCAAAGATAAAACTCATGCATATAAATTCGAGTTTGATCTTCAATACTTATTATCAATTAATATAAGTTTTAGAACTACAATTATAGTAACCAGTGATGAATACGTTAGCAATAACTCTGAAAAATTAAAGGAATCAGGAACAACATTTATTGCGGGTTTAAATTTTAACTGGTAAAAATATAACCTTAAGCTTGTTTTAAAAACCCATTCCAAGCCCAGCAAACCATATAAAAAGCACTCGCGATAATATTAATTTTTTCAACTTGTCTATAAAGTTTCCATTGAAACTGAGCACTCTTAACTTTATCAAATGAAATTGAACCTGAACGGTGCCTGTATTTAGCTAAAATTTTTAAATTACCAGAAGCATTAAAACCTTTTTTTAAAATAGCTAGCCATAGACCATGATCATGCCTTGTTTTAATATTAGGCATATAAACTTTCTTAAAATTCATAACCTTTAAATCTATCATAGCAGTCAAACAACCAATGTGATTACTTTTTAATAGTTCATTGTAGGTTGGATTTGTATTTGAAATCATTATGTTTTTTATATGATTACCAGATTCATCAATTTTTTCATAAGAGCTATAAGATAAAGCGACGTTTTTATTATGCATAAATTTAATCTGGTCTTCAAGCTTTATGGGAAACCAAACATCATCACTATCTAAAAACGCGATGTATCTTCCGCATGATTTTTCAATACCAATATTTCTGGTTAATGAGGCACCTTTATTAATATTATTTTTAATTAATTTTATTCTATTATCCCTACCCAAATATTTTTCGACTATTTCAATGCTTTTGTCTTTAGACCCATCATCAATAATTAACATCTCCCAATTGGTGTAGCTTTGTTTGAGAACAGATAAGATGGCTTCCTCAATGAAATTTTCTGAATTATACATTGGAGTGATAATTGATACTAATTCAGACATTTTAAATAATTCCATCTGAATTTCTATAACCTTTAAACAATGCTAAAGAGAGTTTGTAATTTTTACTAATTAGAATGCATTTAACCAAATAATAAATAAAAATTAAAAACCCCAAAAGGCCTCCGTACCTAAAACAAAACATGCCCTTAGCTTTCAAAATAGAAATATTGGAAAAATGAGCCTCCTTACGATTAATAAATTCATGTTTAAGAAGAAATTCTGGTAAGTGGATTATTAAACCACCCTCATCAAAAATATCTAGATAGAAAACATTTTCCTCTGTTGAAGGAAATTTTGAACCTAGGCCGAGGCTTTCATTAAATCTAATATTGTTTTTTAATACAAATTCTTTTGACACAACCAATTCGACCGAAGACACTTTTAAGGAACCAAGTCGTCCTAATATTTTTTTATTCGTATAATTCTTATATGGACTATCATCTAGGAAGCTCATACGCACAGTAAATAAACTAGCATACTTATTGATCTTTAGAGACTTCTTTAATTTTTTAATGCAATTACTTTTTAAAACGACATCATCATCGAGGAACCAAATAAAATCAGATTTAGATTTTTCAATCGCAATATTTCGACTACGACTTAATCCTAGTTGGTCATCAAAAATCACTGTATAATCTTTTAATTTTGATTGTAACGTTTTGTCTTTACTACCCTGTACGATAATTATTACTTCATCGGCATCTTCCAAGGGTTGAAAAGAGAATGAAGAACAAAAACGATCTAAATTTTTAGCAATAGTTGAAATAGATACCGTAATTGAGGGATTACTAAAATTGTCCATGAATCATTATTTGATAAAGGTTTGCATAACTAATTTTTCACGTAAATCGTAGTAACAAGAAAATCTATTCCGGGCCTCTTTATTTTTAAAAGTTCTTGTTTTTTGTTTTCTCTAAAAATGAAAGGAGCCTCATGCAATACAACACCCGAATTAATATAAGCTCTTGATTCAGGTCCCTTAATTTTATCCAAATTTGATTTAAATTTTCCTAATGGAATACTTTCTGTAATCACAACATACTTATATCTGCTAATCCTATTTAATATGATTATAATCTCATTATTTGTTAAATGCTGTAAAACTTCCCTTAAAAATATACAATCTGCATCTGGCAAATCATCGTTCACGATATCTTTACATAAAAAGTCAAGATTCTTTGCTTTAAATCTTTTTTTATTTTTTTCTATTAATTCAGGTACTACATCAATACCTAAATAGCTTTTAGCGTTCGCATAAAGCTGGCGACCAATATTAAAGTCGCCACAACCGAGATCAAGACATTGTAAAGAATGGAAATCTTCTTTAAAGTATTTAAAAATCGTTTTTACGTAGTTATCTACAATTTCATCATTATGAGATCCCGGACCAGAAAAAAAATAATTAGATTCATTTGAACCCCATAGATTATCCCTATAAATCTTAGAAAAAATTTCTCTATTGTTTAATTTTTTAAATTTATCATC
>JABGWJ010000182.1 GCA_018645565.1 bacterium
TAATTGCAATTTTTCTTGATCTGCTTCATCGATTCTAATGTTACTCAATTTCCCAAATCCTGTATTAACACCGTAAACTATTTTACCTGATGCTAGTATCTTTAGTAATTGTTGATAGGAATTTTTTACTTTTTTTGGAATGGATTGATCTAATACCACTTTTAAAGGACCATTGAGTAATGGCGAAAAATCTTCAAAAGTAAATGTTTTTTTAGTAATCCGTAGGGTCGACATCGAATAATTTAGAATGAAGTTAGTATCTATTACAAAGAATTAACCTCTGAAAGAATACTAACGAATTGAATGGTAATCTGTAAAAACTTCTGGATCAGTAGGTATGCTGTTTAAAATAATATCTCCATACCTTTTTGTTATAATTCTATTATCAAGACTAATAAAAACTCCAGAATCAAAAGTAGTTCTAATAAGTCGACCGAATCCTTGTCTAAATCTTGTAGTGCATTCTGGAATAGTAAAGTTCATAAAACTATTATAACCATTTTTGTCTAAATGATTTGAATAAGACTTTATAAGAGGGTCTGAGGGAACATCAAAAGGAAGCTTAACAACAATCAATATTTCTAATAATTCTCCAGGCAAATCAACGCCTTCCCAAAAACTATTTGTTCCGAAAAGCAAGGCATTATCATTCGAGTGCATTCCTTTTATGATCGAAGGCTTTGAAGCTCCCTTAGATTGAGCAAAAAGTGGTATTTTATTACCACCTAACCTTTCTTTTATTTTTTTGGAAACATTCTCCAGCATTTTTACAGATGTAAATAGAACCATGGTCCTTTTTTTATAAGTCTTGTGGACATGGTAAATAAGATCTGCTAGTTGCCCAATATCATTTGTTATATCTCTAGATCCACCATACTGATAATATTTTACTTGATCATGGTAAGAAAAAGGGCTTGTGTATTCTCTTGTTACTATACTTGCAGAATTTTCGAGACCATTTCTGTGTAAAAAATAGTCAAATGAATTTTCAACTTTTATTGTAGCTGATGTTAAAATAAAGTTTACGTTTTTATCATACAATCTTCGTCTTAAAACTTCTGAAATGTCAATTTTCGAAGCGTATAATGAAACTTGAAGGTCACTATCTAATTCTTTTTTAGAATTATAATACCCCTCTTTCCAATAAACCCATTCATTATCTTGAGAGCCAGTTAGTAAGCTTATTGAATCATTCAAAATATTGATATTTTCTAAGCCTTTTTCAAGAATACTATGTAAAAAAGTATATTTTGATCTATTCGGATCAAGTTTCAAGACGAAACTACTTATATTTTTGAAACAAACGGACAGTTTATGAGAGCTGTTAGAAAAACTTGATAATTCTGGATTTAAGGAAGAATATTCTTTTACTAGAGAGTGAATAATTGGTCGCTCTTGATAAGATTTTTTAATATCAAATTCAGATTCGTTATTGACTGCAAGCTCGTTCATAAAGGCAATAAATGAACTTTTAACCTTATCTAGTTCTAATATTAATTTTTCTCTTAAACTTTTCAATAACGGCTCGCCATCATATATAGACCTCAAAATATTATTCCATCTTTTTGATCTAGGGTTCGAAGGGTTCAACGATCTAAGTAATGATGTAACACTATTATAATCGAGACTTATTTTAAATTGATCATATCCTCCTTTTACCAAATTATGAGCCTCATCTATAATAACAGTATCATGTTCAGGCAGAATACCTGGGACCTTAGCCTCAGATAATAACAAGGAATGGTTTGCTACAAGTATATCAGCCTCATACATTTGCTTTCGTATTGGACCATAAAAACACCCATGGTTTTTACTACAAATATTCCCTGTACAAAAACCGGTATCACTACAAATCATAGAAACAATCCAAGTTTTCCTGGAGTTAAAAAAGCCATTACATTCAGATAAATCTCCAGAACTAGTATAATGTAACCAAAATAGTATTGGTAATACTGACTCGATATCATCCTCACCTATTGTATTTCGATCACTTATAAACCAATCAAACCGTGTTTTGCA
>JABGWJ010000183.1 GCA_018645565.1 bacterium
CGTGCCCACAACCTGTAGAATAACCATCATTGTGCATAAAAATAACCCCAAAGTCAGAACTCTTTTTTTCAGGTTCTGTTATTACAGCTCCATACATATCAGCATGGCCACGAGGTTCTAACATTATTGCTTTTCTAATATGATCATAATTTTTTATAATATAATTACGTTTCTCTAAAATTGTATTTCCTTTTAAACTTGGGAAACCCTTAATTACGACTCTAAGTGGTTCTCCTTCAGTATGCGCATCAATTGTCTCGATTTCTAGAGCATTTTTTAAAGGTTTCCAATTTGATATTTTTGTGAAATTAATCATTATATAATTAAGTAGATGCTAATGATAGAAGTAAGTAAATAATCACAGTAGTTGATAATATTCCAAAAGAAGCCTCTTTTGCTTTTGGCCAAGGTTCCATATCTACTGGTGCGGGATTGCGCTCATCACTTTTTTCAATTTCTTCTTGAGTTTTAGGTTTTAAATAACCAATTAAAAGCATCACCATAACGGACCATGTAAAACTAATAAAGTACATGTGAAGCCAGTGCAAACCATCTACCGGGAAAAATACGAAATAAGCATATGAAACAAATCCAACAAGCATACCAACCTTTGCTCCTAAGGATGGAATATGCTTTGTTAATATCCCTAGTAAAAAGATAGCAATAATTGGAACGCTATAGATACCATTTACTTTTTGAAGATATTGAAAAATAGAATCTAATTGCGAAAGAAGAGGCGCAATTAGCATTGATGTCAACGCAAGAGCCATACCAAACTTTTTTCCTGCAGAAACAATCATTGATCCATTTGCTTTTTTATTAATATACCCTTTATAAAACTGTAAAGAAAACAAAGTCGAAGCACTATTCAAGGCACTATTAAAAGAGCTCAAAATAGAACCCATAAGTACCGCAGCAAAAAGACCAAGTGACCAATCTGGAAGGACATGCCTCACTACTGCACCATACACCTGATCTTGCTTATCAATTAATAAATCAGGCATATGCAGAGCAATTATCCCTGGTAAACATAGCATAAGTGGCCCTCCTAATTTCATTGCGGATGCAAAAAGAACACCTTTTTGGCCCTCTGCTAGACTTTTTGCCGCCATTGCTCTCTGCACGATCACCTGATTCGTTGACCAATAAAATAGCTGTATAAACATCATACCTGTTAAAAGGGTTGGCCAGGGAACTGATACTTGTTTTCCCTCCAAATTTTGCTGAGCCAGAACTCTTAGATACTCTGGTTTTTCAGTTCCAAGAATAGATATTCCTTCAAAAAAAGAACCACCCCCTAACGATACTAATGCTAGTACTGGAATCATTAGGCCACCTATTAATAATCCTATCCCATTTAAAGTATCACTGACAGCTACAGATTTCAAACCCCCAACTATTGCATATGAACTCCCTAATAAACCTATTGCTGCAACTACAATCCACATAGAAATATTTAAGTCAAACATTGTTATTAATGCAAGAGAACCAGTATACAAAACCACAGGCAATAAAACTGTCACATAACCGAACAAAAATAACCCAGAGACTATACTTCTAGTCATTTTATCAAATCGCTTTTCTAAAAATGCTGGTGTAGTTGTAAAGCCACTAGCCATATAAATAGGCAAGAATAATAGTGCGGTAGCAATCATCGCAAATGCGGCCAAAGCTTCCCATGCAATTCCGACTAACGCTTTATCTCCAAAAACGTCACCGTTTAAACCCACTAATTGTTCTGTGGAAAGATTTGTTAACAGTAATGAGCCAGCAACAACAGGCCAGGCAAAAGATCTTCCACCAGTAAAATATTCCTCAGTAGCACTGTCCGATTTTTTCATTTTTGAAACTATATAATATGTGAAAAATGCTACAGCTATTGTTGCTACACAAAATGAAATTATTGAAATTGTATTAATGCAAATTCCTCTTTTTAATCATCTAAATTAATTCTTGCTAACTCTTCTAATTGATTTTTTTGACTAAAAGGGATTAGCACATATTCTAGACTATATGTACTTGTATCCATCGGCAACGTATATTTTTTATGAGGTTTAGCCCCCCAACTATTATCGCCCCCAACGCCCATTTGTTTAAAATCGATTAACCAATCAATTTGATTTTCTTTTTTTATATCAATTGCTCCGTGGAGCTGACTGCCTTTTGCATGATATAAATTGGCATAGTTATAATGATGAACGCTGCCATCAAAAAATGGAATTCCTTTTGCCATAATTCCAACGCTACCATTATACATTGCCATCCACCTTACATCTGTTTTATTACCTGTTTCTTGAGGACGAACATATTTAAA
>JABGWJ010000184.1 GCA_018645565.1 bacterium
TATCGAGAATAGGTGGGAAAACAATTTTAATATATTTATCTACTACACTGATATCTGTTATAATTGGACTTTTTCTTGTGAATTCTTTAAAACCTGGGAACCAGATTCCAGAACAGATGAAAATTGAACTCCAAGATACTTATAAAAAAAATCTGGAGTCAAAAACAGATAATGCTGAAAAAGTAAAAAAAAGAGGTCCTTTAGAACCCCTTGTTGACATGGTCCCAAATAATATTGTTTTTTCAGCATCAAATAATAGAAATATGCTTCAGATAGTTTTTGTAGCAATTCTAGTAGGCATCGGACTTATTCAAATACCAAAGAATAAATCAAAAGAGTTTTTAGGGTTTTTTGAGGGCCTTAACGAAGTAGTTCTTAAAGTAATTGATATAATTATGCTTATGGCACCCGTAGGAGTTTTTGCACTTATTGCCCAAACAATTAATAAGGTAGTTGGCGATAATATCAGCCAGGTAATAGAACTCATGAGTGCATTGGGATTCTATATGTTCACGTTAACCTTAGGTCTCTTTTTACACGTTATTATTACTTATTTGTCACTGTTAAAAATTTATTCTAAAATGCCCATAGAAAAGTTTTTTAAAGGAATAGCACCTGCTCAATTATTAGCATTTTCTACAAGCTCCAGTGGAGCGACATTGCCAATAACCATGGAAAGATGCGAAGAAGAACTCGGCGTATCTGAGGAGGTATCATCTTTTGTGTTGCCTCTTGGCGCAACCATAAACATGGATGGAACAGCACAGTATCAAGCTGTAGCAGCAGTATTTATTTCTCAGGCATTAGGTATGGATTTATCATTAACAGATCAAATCACGATTGTTTTGACAACAGTTTTAGCCTCAATTGGAACAGCAGCGGTACCAGCTGCAGGTATTATTATGTTAATTATTATATTAGAATCAGTAGGAGTTCCAAGTGCTGGTGTTGCTCTTATTCTAGGCGTAGATAGAATTTTAGACATGATTAGAACTACCGTAAATGTAACTGGAGATGCAGCTGTTGCGGTTTCAGTAGCGAGTAGCGAAAAGCAATTAAAATCATATAGTAAATAATGTTTTTTATAAAGCATAAAGGGAATAATTTCCAGGATAATTAAAAAAATAATTTGGGCGGGTTCTGTTAATTCCGGATCGACAATCATATAATTAGGAGGCTGTACTTCGTTTTCAAAAAACAGGCCTTTCCAAATTTTAATTTGGATCAAGGAAGTTTGCTAAAAGCGGGAGGCCACCACCGTTCGTTAAACTAAGAAGGGTCCTGAAAACTGCCTGCCCATATTTCTAAAAATATGAATAATAATAATAATAATAAAAGAAATAGAATTCCGAGAGGTTATCTTCCTGAAGATTCTGACAGACGTCTAGATTGGCTCAAAAGTGAACATGATTTTGAATTAAAAAATCTGCCCCCCAATAAGACTGAAGAGTTAAAAGGTATTATAGAGAACCATGTCGGTTTTATGCAAATGCCTATGGCAATTGCTGGACCAGCAATCATTGATGGTAAATATGCTAAGGGTGAGTTTGCAATACCTCTATGTACAATTGAAGGCAGTTTAGCGGCGTCAATGAATCGAGGTCTATATGCATCGTCCTTATGCGGTGGAATGAAGGTAAAACACTTCCGCCAAGAACTTTCAAGATCACCAATTTTTATTTTTGATGATTTAAAAAAGAGTGATGAATTTCAAATCTGGGTAAATGAGCACTTAGATGAAATCAAAAAAGCAGCACAATCTACCACACAATATGGTAAAGTGATTCGAATTGATCAATACGCAATTCAAAATTATGTTTTATTGGATTTTATTCTTGATACTGGTAATGCTGCCGGGCAAAACATGGTAACTCTAGCGACAAATGTTGCTTGTGAATATATTAGACAAGAGACGGGACATAAATTTTTTCTTGATTCAAATTTAGCCAGCGATAAAAAAGCATCTTCAAGGAACATGATTCTCGGCAGAGGTCATGGTGTTATTGCAGAAACGCACATAACAAAATCCGTTATGTCTAGAGTCCTTAATGTTGATCCAGATTTTGTTATAGAAAATTGGACATACTTTCCTATTGTATCAGCGATGGCGGGAACCCTTGGAAACGCCATCCATGCTTCAAACGCTCTGACAGCAATTTACATTGCAACGGGTCAAGATACTGCCTGCGTTGCAGAAAACTCTGTTGGACATTTTACGGTAGAAAAAGTTGATGATGGTATTACTTGGCGATTAACATTACCATCAATGACTGTTGGGACAGTTGGTGGCGGAACTAGATTAAATCAACAACAACAAAATTTAAAACTTCTAGGTTGCGACAGTGGTGAGCATTCATCTAGAAAGCTTGCTGAAATCATAGCCGCAGCAGCTTTAGGTCTAGAAATTTCATTAGGGTCAGCAATTATGTCCCATACATGGACTAGCGCGCATATGAAATACGGTAGAAAATAAAAAACACTTCTATGAATGTACTTGATAACCCCAAGTATTCTCATTTATTAAAACGCCAGCCTTTTTATCATCGTATTGGTAAGACATTGTTATATAACTGGGCTAAGTTTATTTTTTCTTGGTACACACCACTAAGCGTTTTTGGCAGGGAGAATATTCCTAATGATTCTTTTATTTTTTGTAGTAATCATAATGCGCATTTAGATGTCATTGCATTATCCCTTTCCGCAAATAAAAATTTTAATAATGTTGGAATGCTAGCGGCAAAAGACTATTGGTTCGATAACGCGTTTCGAAGGAACATAATGAAACCCGTAATGAACCTCATCCCTCTCGGTCGAAAATCACACCTTGGAAAAGATATAACCTTTGAGCAAACTCTAGAATTGTCAAATAGTTTTATGAATGTTGATAAGCGTTGTATTATTATATTTCCTGAGGGAACTAGAGGTCAGCCAGACGTATTAAAACGATTTCGAAAAGGTCCAGCACGATTGTCAATAGGAACAGGAAAACCAATCCTTCCTGCCATTATCATCGGTTCAGGAAAATCCTGGCCAAAAGGAAAATTTATTTTTAAACCTGGTAAAATTCATGTTTACATTCTAGAACCTATAGACCCTAATTCATTCACTATAGGATACAAAAATAATGAAAAAGACCTTTTCAAAACTGCAGAGGCCATGACAAAAGAATTAGAAGAAAAAATTAAGAGTAAATTAAGAGAATTAACATGAGTAGTAGTAAAAAAGAAAAGTTTTATGGAGTAAACGATGAACTTTGGGGCCATAAATGGGGCTTTAAAGATTCTTCTTTTATAATAAATGATGACAATTCTATCACATTTACAGGCGCGAGATACGATGGTATATCTGGAGAAAGATTACCTTATCTAATCCCTTTTGTTACCAAAGTTTTAGATACAGACATAAATAAAGATCCTTATTTTAAAGAAGTTAAAAAGAAGTTTGTTTCTGAACGGACATTAAACAAGTCGTTTATTGAAGCAATTGAATCTTCATTTGAAAAAGATAAACTTTCAATAGGTGATGACGAGAGAGTGCTTCACAGCCACGGTCAAAATTCTCCAGATGAAGTTTTCAAAGTCTTGTATGACAAACTTGAAAAGTTCACAGATCTTATTATTTATGTTGAAACTGAGGAAGACGTTGTTTTATTAATAAACCTTGCAAAAAAACATAATGTGTGCCTTGTCCCATATGGTGGCGGAACTAATGTCACGAATGCACTCCAGTTACCAAAAAATGAAACCAGAATGATAGTTACTGTTGACACAAGAAGATTAAATAGAATTATTTCTATAGATCAAAAAAATCTTTTAGTTGAAGTAGAGGCGGGTATCACTGGTAAAGAATTAGAAAATCAACTTCAAGATAAAGGGTTTACTACTGGTCACCAACCAGATAGTATTGAATTATCTACTGTAGGTGGCTGGATATCTACTAATGCCGCAGGTATGAAAAAAAACCGATATGGAAATATTGAAGATATTGTTCAGAACCTAGTTATGGTCACTCCAAATGGGATAATAAATCAAATTGAGCCACTGGTGAGATCCTCAATTGGTATAAAAACACAAAACATCCTTTTCGGTTCTGAAGGAAATCTAGGCATAATAACAAAAGCCACAATGAAAATACATAGATTGCCAGAATGTAGTGACTATGAATCGGTTGTTATGAAAGATTGGGATACTGGACTGGATTTTATGTACGAACTAGCTCACTCAAATACAATACCCGCTAGTGCAAGAATGCTTGATAGTTTACATTATCAATTTGGAAGCGCATTAAAACCAGAAAAAACAAAGTTTGGAAAATTCAAAAGTAAAATTCAAAAGTTAGCATTTAAAATTAAAAATTTCGATGCAGATCATTTTGTTGCAGCAGTCTTCAAACTAGAAGGAACATTCTCCGAAGTAGAACATCAAAGAAAAAATATAAAAAGACTTGCAAGAAAGTATAATGGATTGCTTGGTGGTAGCAAAGAAGGAAAAGTTGGTTACAACATAACAATGGTTATAGCTTATATTCGCGAATTTTTTGTACCTCAAGGGATTCTTGGCGAAACTTTAGAGACAGCAGTCCCTTGGTCAAAAGTAAATCAAGTAAAAGACGAAGCAAATAAACTACTTACAAAATTGCACAAAGAATATAATCTTCCAGGAAAACCATTTTTTTGTTCGAGAGTTTCGAAAATTTATCACACTGGGGTATGCATGTATAATACAATGGGCATTAATGTTAGAGGAGTTAAAAATCCTGAAAAAGTTTTTAGTGATATTGAACATAAAATTAGAGCTTGTTTTATTGAAAATGGCGGTTCAATCTCGCATCATCATGGTGTAGGGAAATTGAGAAAAGAGTTCATGCCTAAAACTATTTCAGCTGGTAGTATTCAGGTGATACAGAATATTAAAAAGTCACAAGACCCAGATAACATATTTGGAATTGATAACAATATCGTAAACAAGATTCAGGATTAATTTTTGGACCTTGTTGATAAAGTATGCGTAATAACTGGAGCGTCTTCTGGTATTGGAAAATCTTTAGCAACAAAACTTTCTTTAAGGGGAGCCAAAGTTGTTTTAGCGGCAAGAAGAAACTCTAAACTTGAAGAAATAAGACAAAGTATTGAAAAAGAAGGCGGTAAATGCTTTGGTGTCAAAACAGATATTACTAAAAAATTAGAATGTAAGACCCTCATTGATGAGACGATTAATCGTTACCAAAAAATAGATATATTAATTCTGGCTGCTGGTGTAAGTATGTGGTCCCCATTTGAAAAAATTTCTGATATTTCTTTTTTTGACGACCTTATGGCCACTAATTATACTGGTGCGGTCCATTGCGTTCATGCAGCCTTACCTAGCCTAATATCTACAAATGGTATGATTGTTTCTTGCTCAACAGCACAAGCGATTGTAGGCTTTACAAACCATTCTGGTTATGCTGCCTCAAAACATGCTTTGCACGGTTTTTTAGATACGTTAGAAATGGAACTAAATGGTAAAGTCAAATTTTTAGAAACTTGTTTGGGTTGGATTAAAGGAACAAATATGCGATCTAATGCTTTTGGTCCTAATGGTAAAAAAATGGGCGAAACAAAAAGAAAACACAGCAGTAATTCTGTTGACCTAGATGTTTGTATTGAAAAAATAATTTCTGCGATAGTAATTGAAAAAGAGAAAGTTTACATTCCTTGGAAGCTGAAATTGATACCTTTTCTTGATTTATTTTTTGGAAAATTTCTAAGAAATAAAATAAATAGAGCCGTACACTCTGAATAATGTAATGAATTTTGCTTTTTTAATTATTTTATCATTTTTAAATATTTAGATATAATTCTCAACATAATTTCGTCTGTACCACCACCTATTGAGTGAAGTCGTCCATCTCGGTATAATTTTGCTGCTTGATTTTCCCAAGTGAACCCCATTCCGCCATAATACTGAATACACGTATCGGCAACTTCTCGAATTAATCTGCCACTCTTTAATTTTGCCATTGATGCCAATAAAGTAACATCTTCGCCTCTGATATAATTTTCACACGCTCTATATACCAAAGACCTTAAAGCTTCTACTTCTGTTTTTAACTCAGATAATCGAAATTGAATTGCTTGATTATCAATTATATTTTTTCCAAATGCTTTTCTTTCACTACAATATTCTATTGTATAATCTATACAATTATCCATTGAAACAAGTATGCTTGCTGCTAAAAAGAGCCTTTCTTCTTGAAACTGCTCCATTTGCATTTTAAAACCATCCCCCTCAATTCCAATTCTATATTTTTGAGGAACACAGACATTGTCAAAATAGACTGGTGCTGTATCTGAAGATCTAAAACCGAGTTTGTCAATTTTATCTCCGATACTTACTCCTTTTGTATTTGAGGGTATTATAATTAAAGACTTATTTATATGAGGTTTATCATCACTTGTATTAACTAGAGTGCAAAAATAGTCAGCTTGCGTTGCATTTGTTATCCACATTTTTTGACCATTAATTATGTAATCATTTCCTTTTTTAACGGCGCTAGTTTTAAGCGATGATACATCTGAACCACCACCAGCCTCACTTATAGCAACAGAAGTCACTTTTTCGCCTTTAATTGCAGGAACTAAAAACTCTTTTTTTAATTCTTCAGAACCATAGCGCTCAAGAGCTGGTGTTGCCATATCAGTTTGAACACCTATTGCTGTAACTACACCACAATCGTCAGCGTATCCTAAGGCCTCAGCAAATATTAAACCATAACTATAATCTAAACCCATGCCACCAAAATCTTCACTTTTGGTTATACCAAGCAAATCCAGATTACCCATTTTCTTAAACAAATCATGAGCAGGAAAAAAGCCATTTTGCTCCCATTCATCTGCAAATGGTTTTATCTCCTTTTTTACAAATTCTTTTACCGTATTAAACAGTGCTTTTTTTTCTTCATTCAAATACATTTACTACCCTTTCTTATGATATAAATTATTTTTTAATTGTCCACGATGGTTTACGTTTATTAAAAAAAGATTCAAATCCTTCTTTTCCATCATTACTAATAATACTATCAGAAAATAAATCTGCTGCTCTTTGAGAATCAATATTTTGGCTAAAGGATAATATTTTTTTAGTGGTCGCTACTGCAGTGGGCGAACAGTCATTGACTTGAGATTTAAAATCTTTTATTTTTTTTTCAAGTACCTCATTATTCTTTGCTACAAAATCAACCAAACCAATTTTACTTGCTTCAAGCCCATCAATTAGAGTTCCTAAAAGCATCATTTTTCTCGCTTTTGAATAGCCTAATTTATTTATTACATATTTTGAAATTTGTGATGGTGTTAGACCTATTTTAGTTTCAGTGAGACCAAATTTTGTATTCTCTAAAGAAATAACAAAATCTGAAGCACACGCAATTCCAAATCCACCAGCAAGTGCAAATCCTTCCGTAACCGAAACAACAATTTGAGGTGCTTGATTTATAACTTTAAGTAATTTTCCAATGGTCATACTTAAATCATATGCTTGATTTTTGGCTTCTTTTCCTGATTCAGTGATTTTTTTCATTTTTTTTAAATCTGCCCCGGCACAAAATACACCACCATCACCTCTTAAAACAATTCCACGAATATCTGTATTATCCTTTGCTACTTCAAATACGATTAATAGTTCTTCAACTAAACTTTCTTTAAGGGCATTCCTGTTTACCGCATTATTAAGCCGTATTTCTAGCCAACCATTTTTATTTTTTAATATAAGGTCCTGTGTTATTGGAAATTGATTCATCCTGTCTCCATAATTTAAAAAAATCCTGCTTTAAGTATTTATAACCTAGCGATACCAAAACTATTAGATTTGGTAGTACGGTTTAACGTTTCCCAAAATGTATCTAATAAAAAACCGAGGATTTCTCTTGTTTTGCCTGGTTCAATAATACCATAGTCCAATCCTCTGCCAGAAGTGGTAAAAGCATCAGATTGAGCATTATATTTTTCAGCAATTTCAATTATCTGGTTTTTCAATTTTTCATTATCTATCTCTACGCCTTTTCTTTTAGCAGAACTAATCATAACCTGCTCCATGGTTTTTGCAGCTTGTTCTCCTCCCATTACACCAATCATTGCATTAGGCCACGAAAATATAAAATCAGGCTTATAAGCATAACCGCACATAGCATAATTCCCTGCTCCAAAACTAGCACCTATATTTAATGTTATTTTAGGAACTCTTACATTTGAGACAGCTTGAATTAACTTTGATCCATGTTTAATCATACCAAGTTGCTCAGATTGTTTTCCGACCATAAATCCAGTTGTATTACTTAAAAATATTAATGGGATATTTGACTGATCACATAATTGAATGAATTGAGCTGCTTTTGTAGCACCGTTTGGGTCAATAGGACCATTATTACCGATAATCCCACAAGGATGGCCATAAATTTTTGTTTGGATACAGACAGTGGAAACACCATAGAGAGGCTTAAAATCAATAAAATCAGAACCGTCAACAAGCCTTGTCACTACTTCTCGCACATCATAAGGTATTTTATAATCAGCAGAAACAACCCCAATTAATTCACTTGCATCATAAACCGGATTATCAAACAAAATATTTTCCCGATTGTTTAAACTAGAATTCCAATCGATTTTATCAATTACTTCTCGCGTGATTTTTATAGCATGTTCATCATCCTCTGCAAGATATTCTACTAAACCTGTAATTCTTGCATGCATTTCGCTGCCACCTAACTCATCTTTATCTGCAATCTGTCCAGTTGCTGCTTTTAGCAATGCTGGTCCAGCTAACGCAGCCATTCCATTTTTTTTTACACCTACTACGTAGTCACTCATACCAGGTTGATATGCACCGCCTGCCGTAGATAGACCATGCAATACTGCAATTGTAGGAATTCCTGCAGCACTAAGTTTTGCAAGTCCATAAAACATACCTCCAGTATTAGACCAAAATTCTACTGTATAGTTCATTAAATTAATTCCAGCACTTTCAACAAGGTGAATAAATGGTAATTTTTGTTTTAAGGATATGTCTAAGCAACCTAATGCCTTATCAATCGATTTCGCAGTCAAAGCGCCCGCATTTATTCCACTATCATCAACAAAGACCATACTCCGAACACCACTTATGAATCCAATGCCAGCAATTACACTAGCTCCGGAGATGCTAGTATCTTCATTATTATCATCTACTAAATAACTAATCATATTAAATAATTCTATAAAAGACGTATTAGGATCTAATAATGCTGAAAGTCTTTCTCTGGGAGTAAGCTGCCCTCTTTCAATAAATTTTTCTCTTCGTCTTTCTGACACCTTTTCAGCTCGCCCCTTTATAGAATTCATCTTTTTAACCAATGAGCCAAACTGATTTTTATTATTTATAAAATTCTCGGATTGAGAATCTATTTTAGTTTTAAATATTGCCATACACTTTACCTATTTTATCGATCTAAAATTATCTTTTGCTATTTTACTATAAATTAATTCTGGAATTGCAATCTTTGCATTTAAAATATATTGAGCATAAGCCTTGCCTTGAGGGTCAAGAAGTAAGCTCGACATCCCTCCACCCCCTAGACTATTCTTTACTAGAAAGTTCAATCCATTTATTTTTGGTAGCTCCCAGCAAACAACAGATTTTTCAGTGCAATTTTTAAAAAAAGAGGATATTTTTTCTGTAGTCAAAGATTTTTTTATATATGAAAAATATTCAGGTTCTCTAGCAATAATGCCAACGTTTACATGATTACCTTTATCCCCACTTCTAGCATATGCCAAATTTATTAAACGGGTTTCAAAACTATAATCGCTAGTATCACCACCCAACTTCGCTGGCGTTGTATTTGAAGAGATATTTAATTTATCTGAAATTGCAATTTCAACGGATTCTAGGGTCTTATTAAAATCAATACGGCATTTAACTTTCTTTTTATCTAACATAAAGGAAAATAAATTAATTGAAGGAGAAATTGATGGCCTTCCGCCTAAATAGTTCATTATACCTGGAGCCATCCCAGTAGCCGCTTGAGCAATTTCCCTAGATAATATAATAAGAGCTTCTTTTTTTTCATGCCTTGCAGCGACTCTTAATACCACTTCATTGCTACCATTGAGATTATTATAATCATTGATATTTTCAGACCCTATTACAGAAACATTAATATCTTTATATGCAGAAAAATTTTTTTCAAGAAACATATCTTTTGTTCTTTTTAAAATAGAATTACCAACAGAGTATGCTTTTTTTACAGCTTTTGGACCACCAATAACTAAAGTTGCAACAGTTTTAAATCCGTCTTGGTATGTTGCAGACACTTTATAGAAGTTTGAAGGCCTGTTACCTTTCACTCCTTTTACAGACACGACATCATTGCCTTTATCTTTAATGGAAACATTTGTGAAATCACATATGACATCGGGAAGAAGGTAACTACTCGGATTTCCAATTTCGTACAGAAACTGTTCTGAAACTGTTCCAAAATTGACAACTCCTCCAGTATTTTTAGGCTTTGTAACAATAAAGTTACCATTTTTTTCTACTTCTATAATTGGAAACCCAATATTATCAAACCTTTCTACAGATTCCCAATCTGTAAAGTTTCCACCAGTGCATTGAGCTCCACACTCAATAATGTGCCCAGCCAGACTACCACTAGCAAGAAGGTCATAGTCATCAACCCTCCAATCAAATTCATACATTAAAGGACCAAGTACTAAAGCACTATCAACGCATCTGCCAGTAATTACTATGTCAGCATCAAGCTCTAAGGCTGCTTTTATTCCTGGAGCACCTAAATACGCATTTACACTTAATAAGTTTTCTGGAAGCAGTTCATTTGTATCAATTTCTTTAATTTTACTTGAACGTAAATCTTTTTCAAGATGTAAAAGGTCATCACCTTCAAGTATTATAATTTTTAAGTCAACAGCTTCTTTTTTTGCTTCTTCAAGCAATGCGTTTCTACATGCCTCAAGATTGACTCCGCCAGCATTACTTATCACTTTGATGTTCTTTTCTTTAATTTTTTTTATTAAAGGACCAAGGTGGTTTATAAAATCTTTTGCATA
>JABGWJ010000029.1 GCA_018645565.1 bacterium
GATGGTCAGTTCAATGGCGACGGATCCGCGCAAGCAGCAGGGTTCGATGTCTACCTAGATAATATTTATTTTGGTAAAAACGCTAACACATCTTTGGTTCCATTAACGGTTCCACCAGCACCAATGATGGCTGCGACAGATGTTATTTCTATTTATAGTGATAGTTATACAGACATTGCCACGAACTACAGTCCTGATTGGGGCCAACAACCTGTTGTTAACCCAACATATCTAACAGCGGGTGATGCTGCAAATAATGTGTTGGCTTATACTGGTTTCACTTTTCAAGGCACAGAGTTAACAGCAACAGATGCATCTTCTATGGATTTCTTACATATAGATGTATGGGTTGCCGCCGGTACAGATAGATTATTAAAAGTGTCACCGTTAAATAATGCAACAGGTGGAACAGGTGTAGTTGAAATCTTAGTCAATGTTCCATTAACACCTGGTGCTTGGAACAGTATAGATATTCCAAAGTCTGATTTTACAGGAATGACTTGGGATAATGTTTTCCAGCTTAAGTTTGATGGTCAGTTCAATGGCGACGGATCCGCGAACACAACAGGTTATGATGTCTATTTAGATAATATTTATTTCTGGGATGTATACGTTCCCGATGCGCCAGTAGTGATTCATGATTTTAACACACCAGAAGGAGCGACTTCAGTTGCTTCTGGTGGAGAGTGGACTCAGTTTGATGAAACAGATAATACAGCAAACTATATTAGTCTTGCTCAGTTATCAGCTGCTGACGCTCCTGGAGTAGATTCACCAGTTATGAGTGCAGACTATGGTGTCATTGGTATGATTGATGCTAATGGTGAATCACAATGGGGTGGTTATACTGCAATGCAGGATAAGTTTGAAACGGTACAAGATCTTACTGGATATACGCACTTATCTTTCAAGTTTTACAATAACATGCCTCCGACAGGAAGCGTAGGGGATTCATTAGAGCTGCGAGTCGTTTTATGGGATGTGAGTAATGTTACAGGTGATTATTCTACTAGAGCAGATGTAGAAACATGGTATGCGTTTTTCAAAACAGGCATAGGTGAAAGTCCATTTCAAAATGCAACAGCTGATGGCTGGGTTGAATATAAAATACCGCTACTAAATAATGGCTCAACAGGTGACAACATGGGATATCGAAACGGATTTTCATTTCCAGGTGTAGGTTGGGGAATTTCACAGGCAGGGAATAGTCAACTTGATTTAGACAAGATTGGTGGTATGCACTTTGAGCTTGTTATTGTTGGCGATGGAGAAACTGCTCAGGGGAATTTCTTAATTGAAGATATTCAAGCAATTTATAGTAATGAAATCCCAGGGTGTATGAACATGACTTCTTGTAATTACAACCCGGAAGCGACTGTTGATGATGGGTCTTGCTACGATTGTGTTGATGTTACTTTTAACCTTGATATGAAAAATGTAATTGGATATACTGAAAACGATCAGCCGTATTTAGCGGGAGGAACTTTCGGTGCACCAGGTAGTCCTGATGCTGCTCTTACATATAATGCCGATCTAAGTCAGAATGGGCATTTAGTTTTTAGTAAGGTAGTTCAGTTTAGAGAAAATCAGACATTTACATATACTTACTCTAAAAACAATGATCCTAATTGGGGCGGAAAAGAAAATATTGCAGACCAAGACTGTGCTGTTGGGACTTACAATGATCGAAGTCTTACAACAACATCAGTAGACTCTGTTATAAATGCTTGTTACGGAAACTGTACTGACAATGCATTTTGTCCTGCGGTTGATATAGTTAATGTCACCTTCAGCGTTAACATGGCTGATGTTCCAAATCACCTAGCACCGACTATAGCTGGGGCAAGTTTTCCAGCTCCTGGTATAACAATGACAGATGCTGATAATGATGGTATCTATGTAACAACGGTACAAAAAAATGAAGGAGAACTCCTCATCTATAAGTTTGCAAATGGACCAGCGCCTGTTTTTGATACAGCACCATGGGAAACAGTTCCTACTGAATGTAGCTATGGTACTTATGGGGACAGAAATTACACTGTGCCAATGTCTGTAGCAGATGCAGTTGTAGACACAGTCTGTTTCAGTAGTTGTACAAATTGTATTGAGGATTATCCAGTTGATGTTACATTTAATTTGGATATGAGAGGCGTCGAAGGTTTTGATGGCTCACAAGCTCCATATGTTTTTGGTTCATATCAACAATGGAATCCGCAAGGCGGAGATCTTTTAACCGATACAGATGGTGATACTATTTATTCTGGAACGGTTTCTGGGTTTATGTTTCAGGATTCTGTAACGATACTATTTGGTTATGGTTCAGTAACAGAGGTAGTTCCGGCTACTTGTTCAATTGAAGATGCTAGTTTAACGATGAATGTTAGAGAGCTCCCCCTAAGAGATGCAGAAGGGTTACCTGCTTTAGTTTTACCTACTGTAGGTTTTGGAAAATGTCCTGTTGACTTAAGCGTACCTTCAAGTGTGCCACCTACGCCAACTTTAGCTGCCGCAGATGTCATATCTATTTTTAGTGATGCATATACAAGTATGGCCACTAATCATAATCCAAGTTGGGGTCAGTCAGGATCAGTAAACACGACGTTTGATCCGGTAGGTGATGGTGCAAATCATGTGCTAGCATACACTAACTTTAATTATCAAGGTACTGAAATGACAGCTACAGATGCTTCAGCTATGGATTATCTACATATAGATATCTGGGTTGAGTTAGGCACCGATAGAATGGTTAAGGTCACCCCTGTTAATAACAACGCTGCTGGAGGAACAGGAGTTGTAGACATATTGGTTAATGTTCCACTAACACCTGGTGCCTGGAACAGTGTAGATATACCAATGTCTGACTTTACAGGCATGACCTGTGATAATGTTCATCAGATTAAGTTTGATGGTCAGTTCAATGGTGACGGATCTGCCCAAGCTGCTGGTTTTGATATTTATCTAGACAATATATACTTCTGGAAAGATATGACAACTGCTAGCAATGAAGTTGTTGACCTTTTACCAACAGAATTTTCTAGCAAAGCATATCCTAACCCATTTAACCCTTATGTGAACATATCTTATGCATTACCCACAACGGAAAATGTAAAGATTGACATTGTAAACTTATTAGGACAAAACGTGAAAACGCTTGTTAATACAATGCAAACGCCTGGTTCGTATACATATAGGTGGAACGGTAAGGATGAAAATGGAATAGACCTAAACTCTGGAATGTACTTTGCGATTATTAACCGTGAATCAGGTAGGAATATTCTCAAGATTACTTACTTGAAATAGAGTAGCTATATTGAATAGAAAAGGGGGTATTTTTACCCCCTTTTTTAGTTTAAAATCTTGTACTGTTTAACCTTAATGTTAAAAATGAAAAAGCTCACAATATCTGTATCATTTTATTTATTATCTACCCTATTTGGTCAGACATCTGGTAAAATATCAGGGAAAATAATTGATGCCTCAACTGAAACCCCTATGGTTGGAGCAAATATTATCATTGTCCAAACGCAAGCTGGAATTAGTGCAGATGAAAACGGTTACTTCAATTTAATAAATGTGTCACCCGGTAAATATTCAGTAAAAGCAATGATGATTGGTTATGAAACCGTGAATATTGAAAACGTTGTCGTTTCTGTAAATAGAACAACATCGCTTGATATTAAAATGAAACAAAGCGTGGTTGAAGGTCAAGAGGTTATCATTTATGCAAGCAAATTAAGTCGTAAAAAAGATCAAACTAGTACGGTTAAAAACATTTCATCTGAAGAAATGGCTATTTTACCTGTAGAAAATTTAAGTGCTGTTGTTAATATGCAAGCAGGTGTTGTCGCTGGTCACTTTCGTGGTGGTAGGAGTGATGAAGTGAGTTATATGATTGATGGTATTCCTGTAAATGATTCTTTTGGTGGTGTTGCTGCAGTATCTTCATTAGAAGTTGAGGCAGTTAAAGATTTGGAAGTTATTACTGGTACATTCAATGCTGAATATGGTAATGCTATGAGTGGAGTTGTGAATGCAGTTACGAAGGACGGAAGCAACGAATATGTTGGCAGCTTTAATACTGGATACTCTACCTACATCACAGGTAATGAAAAAAACAACGAAGAAATTTTTATTGGATTAGACCCTTTTGGTAAAAACGCGAATACAGATTTAAAAATAAATTTTAGTGGTCCAATCATCAAAGATAAACTGTTTTTCTTTTCAAATTATAGAAGTCAAAATTCAAACGGGCATTTAAATGGTATAAGAAGGTTTGAGGTGTGGGACTTGAGCAATTTTTATGACCAAGACTCTACAAAGTGGTTGAGTGAAAACACTGGCGACAGTGCATATGTCCCAATGAGCACTGGCGAAAATTCATCTTTTATGGGCAAAGTTTCTTACAATCTTGGAAATATCAAATTGGCTTTAATGATTAATCAAAATAATTCTCTATCTCAAGGATATAATCATGTTTATAAATATAATCCTGATGGTAGGGGATTTCAGGATTCAAAAACAACGTTATCTATGTTTCAATTAAATCATTTTATGAATAGTAAGATGTTTTATGACTTTAAGTTTTCAAGAACCAAAAACGACTACGGGTTCTATGTATTCGAAGATTATGATAGTTATTCAATTGTTTCAGAGGATGGGAATTACAAAGGTCTCGATCTTTTAGCCGGTGATACTCTATACAATTATGTCAATGATAAATATATGACAGCGTTTGGAACTGGATTTTTCACCGGGGGGCAAGATAAGGGTCATCTAAAAAGAACACTAATTACAAATAATATAAAATTTGATTTTACGATTCAGGCCAATAGCGCTCACAGCATCAAAACAGGTTTTTCTTTTATAAACTATGAGTTAGATAATGCTGGAAAATCAATTCGCAATGCATATACTGGAACACCTCTTGAAGGGGATAGCTATAAACCAATTACACTTCCTGACAGTACTGTATTTTCTGATATTTATAATGTAAAACCAAAAGAGGGTTCTTTTTATTTGCAGGATAAATATGAAAGAGATGAAATGGTAATCAATTTTGGATTAAGGTATGATTATTTTGACGCAAACACTTCTTATCCCAGTCAGAGAAGAAATCCAATAAATGCTTCTACATATTTTTTACAAACGGAGAGTGGTGAAGACTCACTAGACAATAATGGGAATCTCATGATAGACCAAAGCAGAATGAGCTCCCAAGTTCAATCGAAGATATCGTCTCAGATTTCTCCTAGGTTGGGATTTGCATATCAACTTGGTGGCCTGGCAGTACTTCATTTTAGTTATGGTCACTTTATTCAAATGCCACCAATGTACTCAATATTTTCAAACCACTCATCTATCATAGGACCCAGTGATTACTCTACAACTGTTGGAAATGCAAATTTAGCGTCTGATAGTTTAGGGCTAAATGCTCAAAAGACTGTTAGTTATGAAATAGGCCTTTGGCAAGAGTTAGGAAAAAACACAAGTTTTGAGGTTAATTTATATTATAGAGATATTTATGATCTGTTGAGCTTAGCCGTAGTAAGTACTTATAATCAGGTTGAGTATGGTATATATACGAATAAAGATTATGGTAATGTCAGAGGACTAGAATTAAAACTCGATTACAGTTATAATAATTTATTTTTACAATCAAATTACACGTATCAGTTTACTCGTGGTAATGCTGACAATCCTTCTCAAACCTTTAACCGTCAAGGTTCAAGCATTGATGAAGTAATTAGGCTCATTCCTATGAGTTGGGATCAAAGGCATACCTTTAATTTATCGGTTGGGTATAATACTGAAAAGTTTGGCGTGACCACTACGGGTTATTACAATTCAGGTACACCTTATACGTTTACACCGCAAGGTGAAAGCAATCTCGCGCTTCTTAATCTTTATCCAAATAATGATTTCAAACCTTCAAATTATCATGCTGACTTATCGGGATATATTAAACTGCCTATTATTTTTGGTGTAAAACCAAAACTAGATTTTATTGTGTATAATTTATTAGATAGGTACAATGAATATGGGGTGAGTCCAGAAACAGGGCGTTCATATACTGCTGTTGTTAGTGAAACAGAATTATTAAGCCATAGAAGTAATTTTAATACATATGAGGATAGATATAAGGACCCATCAATGTTTTCAGCGCCTCGCCACGTAAAAGTAGGATTAACAATTCCGTTTTAATTATGATAAAAATATTTTTTAAATTCCTTTTATTGTGTTCTATTATCTTGTCTCAGGGTACGGATTATGCGGGCCCTGATGATCCAGCTGGAGACATTGAAGCCGAGCGTGAAGGATACATGA
>JABGWJ010000185.1 GCA_018645565.1 bacterium
ATAACTGTTCCTATTTATGCTATCATGCAGGGCTTATTTCTTGGTTTTATTTCTAGAGTTTTTGAAATGCAATACCCCGGAATAGCAGTTCAAGCAATTTTTCTTACTTTTGGAACGCTTGGTTCATTATTACTTGCCTATTCTTCGGGTTTAATAAAAGCTACTGAAAATTTTAAACTAGGCGTTTTTGCTGCGACAGGGGCTATAGGCGTTTTATATTTGATTAATTTTATTATGAGCTTTTTTGGTACAGGAATAGGTGTTATTCACAGTAATAGTACAATGGGAATTGTTTTTAGTCTTGGTGTCGTTGTTATAGCAGCATTAAACCTTGTTCTTGATTTTGATTTTATTGAAGAAGGTGCTGAAATGGGAGCACCCAAATATATGGAATGGTATGCAACGTTTGGATTATTAGTCACACTTATTTGGTTATATATTGAAATTTTGAGGCTTCTTTCTAAATTAAATAGTAGAAGATAGAGGTGCCTTTATAAATACCTTTAAAAGGTGTGTATATTTAATATTTTTTGCCAACGCTATCTTTGGTGAAATTGATTATCTTTTAAACGTACAGCCGATTTTTAATAATCATTGTGTTTCTTGTCATTCAGGTACCTATGGGTCTGGAGTACTTGAGCTAGATTCATATGAAAGATTAATTGAAGGTGATAGTAATAATGGGCCAGTCGTGTTTCCATTTAATGCGGATAGCAGTTTGTTATACAGGGTTTTACTACGTGGTTCAGTTGTCGTTCCAAATGAACCTATATGTTGCCGAATGCCTAAGAATGCAGACCCCTTACCAATTAGTCAACAGACAACAATTTATAACTGGATTAATGAGGGTGCTCAAGGACCAAACTTATTGATAGATTTAAAAAATCTTAGTGATAGAATAGTTGTAAGTACATCTCCAAATCCATTTAATAATATCCTAAAAATATCAATTAGAAGTGAAAATATTTTTGTAGAAAAAATAGCTATTTTAAACTTACTTGGAGAAAGGGTTAGGACGATAGAAATTCATAATCAAACGGACGGTGTGATCTTTTGGGATGGAAGTAATGATTTTGGCCAAGCTGTTACAGCTGGTATTTATTTTATTTATTTTTACCAGAATAGGAGGTTAGAATTAATACGGAAAGTATTATTTCTCAAATAGATCCATTCCCTTAAAAACAGTTTAGATATTTAATTTGTTTAATGAGAATAATTCTCATTAAATTTAGAATCTGTATATAAATAAATAAGGAAAAATAATGAAACACATACTAAAAATGTTTCTTGCATTTGCAACGTTAGTTGTGGCGCAAGACTCTACAATGAATGTAGAAAAAGAACCCAGCCTTCCAGGATGGGGAGTCTATATAGGTGGAGCATTTGGGAATGCAACAACTGTAGATGATTTGCCAGATGAGGTCAAACTAGAGTCTCGATTAGTATTGCCAAATATCGGAGTGACCAAGGGTTTAATGCTCGGGCCTGTGCCACTAATAGTTGGTTTTGGTTATCACCCTAGGGGTTATACATATAAATCTAATTTTGATTATGCAGTTGAAGCAGATTATCAAATAGATATGGTTGACTTCTGGGCTACTGTGCCTTACCCAGTTAGTGATAGAGCAATTCTTCAAGCTGGATTTTTGGTTGGAACTTGTTTAGGCGGTAAGGTAATAATTGATGGTGAAGACGATATAGATCTTGAAGAAATCGAAGGCGAACCTGATTTTGGTATTATGCTTGGTGGTGGTTTTGCAATTACCGAACAAGTTGGTGTTAATTGTGCTTATTACATCGGATTAGCAGAATTTGATGATATTTATAAGTTTAATGGTTTGGTTTTTAATTTAGGATATAATTTCTAATTAAAACTTATTTTCTTTAAAAAAGCCTCGGTAACGAGGCTTTTTTTTTATCATCAAATAAACATAGTATCTATGTTATGAAACTTGATTTAAAATTTATAAGTGTAGTAATGATGAGTGTATTCTATATTTCTGTAGGCATTTCTCATTTTACAAACCCTTTTTTATACTTACAAATTATCCCTCCGGTACTTCCTTATAAATTGGCACTTGTATACATTAGTGGTTTTTTTGAAATATTATTTGGAACAATGTTAATATATAAAAAAACACGATTTCTAGCTGGAT
>JABGWJ010000186.1 GCA_018645565.1 bacterium
TATTTCAGATGCAATTTCAAAAGTTCATATCCGGAACGCAAACACGATTATTTGATTACACTTTTCCTGAAGGAGTTGCTTTAAAGATAGACCCTTCGTTTGGATTCGATTTGAATTCTCATTATGCGAATTATTCAAATGATACAATAGTAGGAGAGGTCTATAATAATTTTTACTTTTCTGATGTAGCTGATGTAAATCATGTTGCAGAAATTCTACAGTTAAATAATAATGATATATATTTACCACCCAATCAAGAGACCACAATTTCTTCAAAATTTTGGATTGAACAAGAGATTGGAGATCCGGCTAATATCTTTCAGCTATTTTCTCATGCCCACAAGCTAAATACTCAGTTTAAAGTGTTTAGAATTAACCAAAATGAACCAGATTCTAGAGAATTGATTTATATTTCATATGATTGGGAGCATCCGCCAGTGATGAAATTTGATCCGCCTTTGTTTTTTAATGAAAATGAAGGTATTGAAATGGAGGCAACTTACTTTAATGATACTGATGAAACAGTCGAATTTGGTTTGCTTAGTGTTGATGAAATGATGATAGTTTTTGGTCTTTACTTTACAGGTGAACAATTGAAAAATGATGTCCAAAATACTTTGCCACAATCACCGCTACTTCATTCAAATTTTCCTAATCCATTTAATCCGAACACCTTACTACGATACGATTTACCACAGAGTGGCATGGTGAACATCTCGATACACGATATGACGGGAAGGAAAATTAAAACGCTTGTAAATAGCGCACAATCTGCCGGATATAAAACAATCCAATGGAATGGGACCGATGATAATAATAAATCTGTATCAGCAGGATTATATTTATATACAATTCAAACGGGAAACTTCACGCAAACGAAGAAGATGGTGTTATTGAAATAATGAATAGATTAAAAAATATAAAAGAGATTGAAAATGATTTACTAAAACTAAATGATTGGATTTATAAAGATAATAAAATTAAAAAAGAATTAAAATTTGATTCTTATATGCAAAGTATAGATTTTATTAATGTGTTATCAAAAAAAGCTGAACAACTAAATCACCATCCCGACCTTGTCGTGTGTTATTGCCAAATTACAATAGTGTTTACTTCTCATGACTTAGGGGGAGTTACTGAGGATTGTTTAAATATGGCTAAATATATTGATTCAATTGCGCCCGGACGTAAGCATAGCTAATGAATAAAACTTGGTAAAAATTACATTTTTTATTTTAGTGTAAAGAATGAAATAATATCTGTAAGTTCAAATATTGCTTTAGTATCATTTATTTATATCTTCAATTTTACATTTCATAATTTAGTCCTTTAAAATTGCCTAAAAATATTGATGAAGGGCATGTATTTAAAATATTGCTATTTAACAGTTATTAACTTTAAGGTTCTAATGAATAATATTTCATCTACAGTGCGTGATGACACTATTAGTTTATCATCCAAATTAGATATCTCTAATACTATTCTTAAAGATCGCTTCGCCCTCGTGCCATCGCAGTATTTTATATTCCCTGAATCTAAAAGTTATTCTCGTGAAAGTTTTATTAGTGATTGGGATACATTAGAGGTTGACTTGCATATGGCTGATAACGGCAGCTACCGGCTAAGGAGGTATGGCGTTTTCAATTTAGATCAAAGAACGTTAAGCCTGACTTATCAAACTGATAATACATTTTATCAAAGTTTGGAAACAAACCCTATTAACGGTGGATTTGAAAGGGGTTTTGCCAAATTACAAGACTCTACAATCGGAAACCATTTTTTGCATGCATTGATACGCATGGACTTTAAAAGTTTGCCTAGTTCTATTACTAGTAAGGATGCATCTTGGAAAATTGGAGTACATCAAATTAAGATTAGATCTTTTCCTGGTAATCCAGGCTTGCCAACGCCTGAAGGCATTCATCGTGATAATGAAGCTTTTACAGTACAGCACCTTATTCAGCGACACAATATAGCGCTTGGTGAAAATCTATTTTATGGCAAAAATAAGGCTCCGTCCAAAATAGCGATGATAACTTGGTTGCAAGAAGATTTTTTTGACTCATATTATTTCGACAAATCAGTTTGGCACAGTGTCTCACCAATAGAATCGCTTGATGGTATTAATGAAGGATTTCGAGATGTTTTATTGCTAGACTTTGTTCCTTGCACTTAATCAAAAAACCGTAGTTACTGGGGTCTCTAATTTAAAAGTTCTATCTGATTTTTACGCTTTCACATTATTAGCTTTATTCTAATATGTTAATTTTAGTAGATTTTGAAAATCCATCTAAAAAAGGTTCTTCTATGAAAATTTATAGCGTCATTCTTTTATTAGTGTTTTTAATAATCGGTTGTCAACAGAATACTGTTGATGAATCAAATCAGAAGTCCTTTTACGGTAAATTTAAAAAAACAAAGACTGGTAGCCAAACCAACTCGACCTTGGTGTATTAAGAGAATAGTATTCCTTAACCAATCCGATGGGATTGGATAATTATTTTACATCGATTTGACATATAATAGAGGATAAAGTTTATGAGAAATATTTTACTAGTTATGATATCTACATCTGTTCTGGTATCCCAGTCTAATCAGCAAAGTGAAATACTTAGCGAAACGCCGCTTCATCCTATCCCGAAAGAAATGACTTTTGAAGAATACCAAGATATGAATCGTAGAATGTCAATTGGTGTTGGTCTTGCATTTATACCAATACCGGGTATGATTCATCGCTATGCAGGCGAAAAGACCATCGCGACAAAACTGACGTATATTTCATTAGGCGGTTTAGCTTCATTGATTGCCTCAATGTCAAACAACATTGAAAAAAAAGAATGGCGTGATTCAGATTATGAAATTCTTATTATGAACCAAGGATTGGAAAACGAAACTAGATTTGAAAAAATTCCTCTAGAAATAACGGGAAATGATTCAATTCGTTATAAA
Source organism: bacterium (assembly GCA_018645565.1). GTDB lineage: Bacteria > Fidelibacterota > Marinisomatia > Marinisomatales > UBA1611 > TMED80. The sequence continues at coordinate 2,950 of JABGWJ010000186.1, forward strand.
CTAAATCAGGTTTATGAGTATGTTTCTTATTCTGGTGGTGCTCCAGCATTAGGTGCTCTTGGGCTCATTGCAATAGTTGGTTCTTATTATTACGATGTTTATCATGGTCTCAAAATGATCCATGATAAACGAGAGAAGGTTAGATTTAAATATGGCAAAAAAATGAAGTTCGCCTTCAGACCGAGTTATGATGTTTTTGCTAGCAAAGCTAAACTAAACCTAGACATAAATTTTTAAATGAATTCCTTTGGTGTTTTGGATAAAAAATCAAATAACTATTTTTTGAGATAGTTGATTAACTTTAAGTATGAATTCTGCTTATATATTAATTGCCGTTTTGATTGTAGGTTTTCTTTTTTATTCGCGAGCGCAAGCCAATATTCCCACAATAAGCCCTGAAGAAGCTAGAGAGTACTTAAACGATAGTAATTATCAGTTTATTGATGTAAGAACAGATAGCGAGTATGATAGCGGACATATTCAAAATTCCATCCACATTCCATTGCATGAAATTCAAGATAGAATGAGCGAGATAGATTCATTGAAAAATAAAAATATAATTGCCTATTGCAGATCAGGAGCGAGGTCAAGTAAAGCCACAAAAATTTTAGTTGAAGCAGGTTTTGACGTTCTGAACCTCAGCGGTGGAGTTCTTTCTTGGAAGGGTGACCTAACAAAAAAATGAAAAAAGTACTCGTTGTAATAATCGGGGCATTATTTGGGTTTTTGTATTATAAGTATTACGGATGCGTTCAAGGATGTGCTATTACAAATACTCCCTTAAATAGCACCATTTATGGTGCAGTGTTTGGTTTAGTACTTTCCTTAAAAGACATCAAAACTTAACGCTAGTTTTTTATAGCTTCAGTATTTTTAATATCTTGGATTTATATAAATTAAAAATAATTATAGGTATCGTTCTTTTTACAGAACTTATTTTCTGTCAAAAAAATAATATATATGCTGAACTTGGTGGTGCTGGTTATACAAAAACGTTTAATTATGAACGCATGCTCACGAGCAATATCATTGCCCGCTTAGGATATGGATTTGAAAAAGAAGAAGGTACAAACAATTATTCTGATAATGAGTTCATAAAATTTTATCCCCTTGGTGCAGCTTATCTATTCGGTTCTGGTGATAATAGATTTGAGATTGGAGGAGGTATGACATTACTTGATGGGACTCTTGAAATGAATGGTGAGAAAGTTGAAGAAAATCAGTCAACTTTATACATAGGAAGTGGATATCGTTATTATCTAACAGACGGTCTTTTATTTGGCGTAAAAGGGTATTATTTGACTTTGGGTAAGTTTAGTGCGCCATGGCTCGGAATATCATTAGGATGGACATTTTAGATTGATTTTAGGCTTATACTATTTAAAAAAGGTTATAGCTCAGTATAAGGTTAAGTTTTATAAAATCAAAAATTAGAATAATTTAAATCGCTGTTTATATAACTTCGCTAGTATTTTTCAGTAAGTAACATTTGAGGAAAAAATAAATTATGAAGAATGCATTTTTATCAGTTATTTTAATTTTGTCATTATTCTTTTTTAGTGGTTGTGGGTCCCTAAATAAAGCAGAAGGCCAATTTCATTACAATAATACAATTACGAAAGGCCAAGAGCTTTTAGA
>JABGWJ010000187.1 GCA_018645565.1 bacterium
AAATTGAACTGGATTATGATTACTTAGGGTATCTTTCTGAAGAAAGGTGGAGGGCTCTTCCTTCTGGTGACATAATCAGAAGATTTAATTATAAATTTGATTTGATGTCTAATGTCACTCAAATTTGGGAGTTTGGGAAAAGCAGCGAACTAATTTCCGAAGTTGCATTGGACATGGTTCCAGCGGACCAATTATACCGAACACCTCCTCCAAGAACAGGAAATGTGTTAGATGAATATGATATTATTAGAAAAGAAATAAAAGAGAAGAAAATTATTTCACCAAATACCTCTTTTATTCCCAGTACGAAATTTGATCAATTAGTATTGAAGTCTGGACAGTCTTTTGAAGTGGACTTTGTTGGTACAAATACCAATGGGATTCAATTTAAATTATTAGATAATAACGGTCTTTTAACTATTCCATTCGATAATGTACGTTCTTTGACCTCGCGTATGGGCAACGTAATTTATCCTGAGGCAATTGAGTTTAGGAAAAGCTATTGAAAAGAATTTTTATAATCGCAACTTTATTTTTAAATGTTTCGCTTAGTCAAACATACCCAACAGGGCAAAACTATCCACCGCCAACAGACCTTATAACTGTCCCAACAGCAGCTACTCTAATGCGAGGGAGTTTTTCTTTAGGAATGCGTATTCAAGATGGTGGCGGAATGATTTTAGGTTTAAGAGCTGGAATTACAGATCGGTTTCAATTTGGATTATCATATGGTTCATCAAACCTTATAGGTGATGATAGTCTCCGTTGGTACCCAAGACCAGAAGCTAATTTAAAATATATGCTTGTTGATGAGTCTATTACTACTCCAGGTATTGCAATGGGCTTAAATACTCAAGGTTTCGGTAATTTTAATTTAGGGGACTCACTTAATCGATATGACATGAAAGCTTACGGTTTTTACTTAAGTGCAAGTAAAAATTGGAAAACGGGATTAGGTAATTTAGGAATGCATGGTGGGGTTAGTTACAATTTCACGGAGACAGATGATGGCGATGAAGATCCAAATTTATTTTTTGGAATGGATATAGAAATCAATCCTGAGTTTTCATTTTTAATGGAATATAATGCAGCGCTTAATGAAAATGATATGACAACTGAAACATTAGCAATTAGTAGAGGTGGATATCTAAATGCTGCGATTCGTTGGACATTTGTTGAGCATCTGCACTTAGAATTAAACTTTAATAATTTATTATTTGATGAAGATAAAGTGGATTACTTCAAGCGAGAAATCAAAATTATTTACATCGAATATTTTTAGTCTGGATGACAGAGAAAACCCTCCTTATTTCATTATTACTGGCCTTCTGTTTTGGCCAATCAGATTTTCAAAAAGGCGTCACTCATTACAATAAAAGGCATGAAGGCTGTATCGAAGATAGAGCCAATCCAATGCAAATTGAGATGGCAATTACTTATTTTGAAAATGTTTTGAGTAATGAAACAAATAAAAAAGAAGCCGCACTTTATTTACTAAAATCATATTACTTTAAAGGAAAATTTGCCGAAGAAGATAGAGCTCTTAAAAAAAAGATTTTAAAAAAAGGTAAAGATTTCGGCCTAGGTTTAATCGAAGAATTTCCAAATTCAATTGAATGCCGATACTGGTACCTCGTAAACCTTGGGAGCTGGGCAGAAGAATATGGAATCTTTGCAGCTGCGAAAGAGGGTGTCGCTGATCAGATGAAATATCACTCCAAAAAAATAATTTCACTTAATCCAGAATACGAAAATGGGGCAGGCTATCTTTTGCTGGGTGCCGTTCATTATAAAGCTCCATATATTCCGTTTATACTATCTTGGCCAAATAATAAAGAAGCCATTAAATATTTACAATTAGCCTATAATACTGGCAATGTAGAAATTGCTCAAATGGTATATTTATCTCAGGCTTTTTACAAAGGTAAAAGAAAAGATGAAGCTATTATCCTTATTGAAAAGGCTATGAATGTAGTGCCATCAAATGATAATTATGCATCAGATTGGGAATGGATAAAAAAAGCTAAAAATATATCTCAGTCTTATAAAAAGTAAATTTTTGTAATTGATATGACAAATTTAAAAGAGACAAAAATAAACTCAAAAGTTGTTTATGAGGGTGACTTTTTAGATGTTAGGAAAGACAATGTTCTTCTTCCAAATGGGGAAAAAGGAAATCGTGAATGGATAAATCATCCTGGTGCTTCTGTTATAATACCTGTACTCCCTGATGGAAAAATTGCCTTAATTAGGCAATTTAGATATGCAGTCGGTTCTGAGTTCATTGAGCTACCGGCAGGTAAATTGGATCCT
>JABGWJ010000188.1 GCA_018645565.1 bacterium
CCCCTAAAACCAGATGAACCCGCCTTTTGCCATATAAGAACGTTTCCAAATTTATCAGATATCGTAACGTGTGTATTATTGAAAGTTGATTTAATATGCGCAACGGCATTTGGATCAACAACTTTTTTCTTTTTTTTCTGTTTGCTTTCAGCCAAAACTTTACCTCAATTTTTATTTAAATAGCTTTTTTACCTAAACCGATTGTTCGTTTTTTACCTTTTCTTGTTCTTGAATTGGTCTTCGTTCTTTGACCATTAGCAGGTAAACCTCTTCTATGTCTTATTCCTTTATAAGCACCTACATCTTTAAGACGCTTGATATTCATTGCGTTAAAAGATCTAAGTTCGCCTTCAACATTGATTTCTAAAGAACTAATGACCTCACGAACCTTACTGATTTGCTTTTCAGTTAATTCTTGAACCCTTTTTGCTGTATCAACTTTAGCTTTCTCGCATATTTTCAAAGCTGTTGATAACCCAATGCCATGTATATAGCACAGAGAAAAAGCAATTTTTTTATTTCTAGGTATATCTACACCAACTATTCTAGCCATTATATTATCCTTGCCTTTGTTTATGCTTAGGAATCTCGCAAATGACAAGTAAGTTGCCTTTTCGCTTCACAACTTTACATTTAGCGCACATTTTTCTTACCGAAGCTCTAACTTTCATAAATTATTTTTTCCTATATACTATTCTGGCTCTATTTAAATCATAAGGACTCATTTCAAGAGTCACTATGTCACCAGGCAATATTTTAATAAAATGCATCCTCATTTTTCCACTTACATGAGCTAAAACAATATGACTATTACCTCCGATTTCTACCTCAACACGAAACATTGCATTTGGCAATGTTTCTTTAATCGTACCATCGATAGTTATTGGTTTTTCTTTAGCCATTTTTGCTTGTCCTGCTTAAAATTTTAGGGCCATCTTCCAAGATAGCGATTGTATGCTCAAAATGAGCAGAAGCTTTTCCATCAACTGTTAGAATAGTCCATCCATCTTCAGATGTATATACTTCTTTTTTACCAAGGTTAATCATAGGCTCTATTGCAATACACATTCCAGCATGTAATTTATAGCCCTCATTTGGTCGACCGTAATTTGGAACCTGAGGCTCTTCATGTAAATTTTGACCAATGCCATGACCAACTAACTCCCTAACCACTGAATACCCATTAGATTCTGCATGTGTTTGTACAGCATTACCAATGTCACCAACACAATTTCCAGGGATAGCCATTTCAATACCCTTATTCAATGATTCTTCAGTAATCATCATCAATTTCTTTTTTTCAGCGCTAATATCGCCGACAGCAAAAGTTTTCGCATGATCTCCATAATAGCCATTCAGCTCTGCACCGCAATCAATACCCACTATTTGACCTTCTTCAAGTTCAATATCATGAGGAATACCGTGAACAACAGCATCTTCTATTGATATACACAAAGTTGAAGGAAACCCCATATAGCCTTTAAAAGCAGGACGAGCACCAGTTGAAATAATAAAATTCTCTGCCTTCTTGTCTAAATCAGATAATAAAACACCCGGAACGACCAAATCGGATATCATCTCAAGTGTATCTGCTACAATTTGACAGCTCTTAGAAATCATCTCGATTTCATTATTTGATCGAGTATAAACCATTACATCCTCCTCCGCCCACGTATCTTACCTTTTGTAAGAAAACCATCATAATGACGCATCATTAAATGCGATTCAAGCTGTTGAAGAGTATCAAGAGCAACACCTACAATAATCAATAAACTAGTTCCTCCAAAAAAAGAAGCCAAATCATACTCCACATCCATTGCTTGCATAAGTATGTATGGAAATATTGCAACTACGGCTAAAGCCACTGATCCAGGAAAAGTTACCTTTGATAGAATGTTATCTATGTATTCTGATGTTTTTTTTCCTGGTCTTACGCCAGGGATAAATCCGCCTTGCTGTTTCATCTGGGAGCTAACCTGAATAGGATCAAAAGCAATAGCAGTATAAAAATAGGTAAAGAATACTATCATTAAACCAAAAACTGTCCAGTAAACGGGATGCTCAAATGAAAACCATCTCATAATGCTTGCGGAAAAATCACTATCAGAGAAGAAAGTTGATATAGTACTTGGTATAAACATGATTGATTGAGCAAAAATAATGGGCATTACTCCTGCCGTATTCACTTTTAATGGAATGTGAGTATTTTGACCGCCATAAACTTTACGCCCAACAACTCGCTTTGCGTATTGAACTGGAATTTTTCTAGTTCCTTGAGTTAATAGTACAACAAAACAAATAACAAGAAACATGATGCCCATAAGGACTAATTCTGAAATAAAAAGTTTTTCACCGGCAAGAACGGCTCTAATCTCATTACCAACAACAAAAGGAAGACGTGATATTATACCGACCATAATGATCAGTGATATACCATTTCCAATACCACGCTCAGTAACTTTTTCACCCATCCACATTAGTAAAATTGTCCCTGTAACCATACTAATTACAGCCGTAAAAACAAAAAGTGCACCAGGATTAATTACTACTTGAAGTTCTTTTTCAAGAAATACAGTAACCCCATAAGATTGCATTGTAGCAATAAGTACTGTTCCATAACGAGTGATTTGAGTGATTTTTTTCCTACCAGCTTCACCCTCTTTTTGTAAACGCTGGAAATAAGGGAGAACAGAGCCCATAAGCTGTATGATAATAGAAGATGATATGTAGGGCATAATACCAAGGGAAAAAAGAGAAGCTTTTTCAAAAGCACCACCAACAAACATATTGAATAAACCAAACAATGTGTCTTGCAACCTATCAAATGCACCAGCTAGAGCATTAGCATCGACACCAGGTATCGGAATATGAGCACCAATTCTAACAACAATTAAAATTGCAAGCGTATAGAGGATTTTAGTTCTCAATTCAGGAATACTAAAAATTGTTCTAACCTTATCAATCATAAAATGATTATTTCCCCACCCGCTTTTTCAATTTTTTCTTTCGCAGAAACACTAAAAGCAGAAGCGCTAAATTTTATTTTTTTATCGATTTCACCATTACCTAATATTTTAACAGGTTTAAGTGAAGATCTTATGTGACCATTATCTTTTAGGTAAGAAGGGTCAACATGAACGCTAGTTTTAAGCTCATTTAAATCACCAATGTTAACGATCTGATATTTTTCCTTAAAAATATTTGTAAAACCTCTCCGTGGCAATCTCCTAGCTAAAGACATTTGACCACCTTCAAACCATGCTCTTTTTTTATTGCCTGAACGTTGCCCAGCCCCTTTGTGACCTCGACCTGCAGTTTTACCTAAACCAGAACCGTGACCCCTTCCAATTCTTTTTCTTTTGGATATTGAACCTTTAATCGGGACTAAGGATTCTAAATTCATTTCTTTACCTCTGTTACTTTTAAAAGATAATTAACTTTATTAATCATACCTCTAATCTGAGGAGTATCGGACTTTATAATACTTTGATTTAACTTTTTTAAACCAAGAGCAGCAATAGTAAGCTTCGCTTTAGGTTTATAACCAATAGTACTTTTTATTAATGTGATCTCTAACATAGCTTTAATTAAAAACCTCTTTAATAGTTATCTGTCTTTTATTGGCTATAGCAACCGCATCTTTAAGGTTCAATAAGCCATCTAGTGTAGCATAAACAAGATTCATTGCGTTTTTAGAACCATATCGTTTCGTTAATATATTATGGATTCCAACTTGCTCCATGACGAACCTTACAGGGCCGCCAGCAATAATACCAGTCCCTGGAGCCGCAGGCTTCAACATTACCCTACTTGCACCATGTTTACCAATGATTTTATGAGGAATTGTACCATTTATTACTGGTATTTTAAAAAGATTTCTCTTCGCAATTTCTTTACCCTTTTGAATACAGACAATAACTTCATTTGCCTTACCAAGACCAATTCCAATATGTCCTTTACCATCTCCAACAGCGACAAGAGCTGAGAATCTAAATCTTTTTCCTCTCGAGGTCACTTTCGCAGTTCTATTAATCTTTATAACAGATTCTTCTAATAAATCTAATTCAGATGGGTTTATTGTTGTCAATTTCGACTCCTTTAAAATTCTAATCCTGCTTCACGTGCAGCATCAGCAAACGCTTTTACACGACCGTGAAAAGGATAACCATTTCTATCAAAAACTACGTTTTTGATTTTTTTCTTAATAGCTTTTTCAGCAATAGTTTTTCCAATAATGATGGAAATCTCAGTTTTACTTATAGAGCTTTTAATTTCTTTTTTCAAATTACTATCTTTTGAAGAAGAAGAAACTAAAGTACTTGATTCAAAATCGTTAATAATCTGACCTTCAAAATGTTTATTACTACGATATATCACAAGCCTTGGATACTTAGAATGAAACATTGATGTAGACTTACTTCTATTTCTTCTGCGACTTTTTCTTTTTATATTATTATTTAAAATTCCCATTACTCACCAACCGTTTTACCTTGCTTAATTCTAATATTCTCACCCTTATATCGAATACCCTTGCCTTTATACGGCTCTGGTTTTCTAAAGGATCTTATTTTTGAAGCAACAGAACCTACAAGTTGCTTATCACTACCTTCAATAGATATAGCAGTTCTTTCTGCGGAAACATTAACGCCATCGGGTAAATCAAAGAAAATATCATGGGAGAAACCTAATTGAAGCTTTAACCTAGAACCTTGAATAGAAGCTTGGTAACCAACACCGACTATTTCAAGATCTTTTCTAAAACCCTCCGAAATACCAACAATCATGTTATTGATAATTTGCCTTGTTGTACCATGCATGGACCTACTAACAGCACTATCATCAACTCGATTAAAAACTAAAGTATTACCTTCATTAACAACTTTAATATTATCATGAATAACAAATGAATGAGAACCCTTACTACCAGAAACTTCGATATTTTTATTATTAACATTAACGTTAATTCCATCTGGAATATTTATTGGACTATTTCCAATTCTTGACATGTTAAAATACCTCACAGAGCAATTCACCACCGACACCTAACTTAGATGCAGTTTTGTTACTAACAACGCCTTTCGAAGTAGAAAGAATAGCAATCCCTAAGCCATCTAATACTCGTGGTATTTCACCACTCCCAACATAGATACGCTGTCCAGGCCTACTACATCTTTGGATACTTTCGATTACTGATCCACCATTGAAGTCGTACTTAAGAAAAATTCTAATAGTTTGAAACTCGCCATCATTTATAAAAAAGAAATCTTTAATGTATTTTTCTTCTTTCAAAACATAAGCAATTCTTTTCTTCATATTTGAGGAAGGTATATCCACCCAACGCTTATCTGTTCTAAAAGCATTTCTTATTCTTGTTAAAAAATCTGCTATCGGATCTGTCATAGTCATTTTATTATTTCCTTACCAACTTGCTTTTGTTACACCAGGAATTTCACCCTTTAAGGCCATTTCTCTAAAACAAAGCCTAGATAATTTAAATCTTCTGATAACACCTCTTGGTCTGCCAGTTTTAAAGCATCTGTTTCTAATCCTGATACGACTAGAAGACTTTGGCAAGTTATCTAATTTAGCAACAGCAGCTTCTCTATCATCATAGGAAGTGTCTGGGTTTTTAATTAAGGCTTTTAACTCTGCTCTAACAGTGGCATACTTTGCAACATTCTTAATTAATTTTTTTTCACGTACTATTTTCGATTTTTTTGCCATTATGCAGCCTCGTCAATTGTTTTTTTTGTAGGCTTTTCCCTTAAAGGAAAACCAAATTCTTTTAAAAGCCAATAGGCCTCATCATCAGTTTTAGCTGAAGTACTTATTGTAACATTTAGGCCACGAACGGAGTCAATATCATCATAATTAATTTCTGCAAACACAATTTGTTCTTTAATTCCAAAATTGTAGTTTCCGCGTCCGTCAAATGATTTAAATGATAAACCCCGAAAATCTCTACTCCTTGGAAGAGCGACGCAGGTTAAACGATCAAAAAATTCATACATTTTTGTAGATCGCAGCGTTACTTTACATCCGACGGGGTAACCCTTTCTAATTTTAAAATTTGAAATATCAGATTTTGATTTTGTCACTAAAGGTTTCTGGCCGGTAATAAGGCCCATTTCATTTATAGCGCTCTCGAGTTTTTTACTGTTGGATTTTGCATCACCTATACCCATGTTCAAAGAAATTGACAGAATTTTTGGAACCTGCATTGAGTTTTTGTAATTAAATCTAGTCACCATACTTGAAATAACTTGATTCCTATAAAGACTCAACATATTGGGAATACGGGAAGAGCCCTCAGTATTATTTTTTGACTTAGTATCTATTTTTTTATTCATTGTACTTCAGATTCTTCATTAGTTTTTTTAATAACTCTAACTTTAGAGCCATCATCCAAAAATTTATATCCCAACCTAGAGGCAGTACCACCCTGAACAACCATTACATTTGACACATGCAAAGCAGCCTCTTTTTCAACTATACCACCATTTGGATTTTCTTGAGATGGTCTAGTTGATTTTTTGATAAAATTAACACCTTCAACAATAATTCTTTGTTTTTTTGGAGAAGTAAATAAAACTTTACCTTCTGATCCTTTGTGCGCACCACTAATAACGCGGACTTTCATACCTTTTTTAATCAACATCTATAAAACCTCCGGTGCTAATGATATAATCCTCATAAAACCAGAGTCTCGCAATTCCCTGCCAACAGGGCCAAAAATTCTTGTTCCCCTTGGTTCTCCTTGAGAGTTAAGCAGTACAGCAGCATTTTCATCAAACCTGATAACACTCCCATCATTACGACCATACTCTTTTTTTGTCCTAACAACAACAGCGCGATGAACCTCTCCCTTACTAACCATACCACCAGGAATAGCTTTCTTAACAGTTATGACAATTTGGTCACCTACACTAGCGTATTTTCGACCAGAACCGCCAAGAACCTTAAAGCATAAAACTTCCTTCGCTCCAGTATTATCCGCTACTTTTAATCTAGTTTCTTGTTGTATCAATTTTTAGCCTAATTTTTTTGATTCTTGTATGATTTCACTAACACGCCACCTTTTATTCTTACTAATTGGTTTTGTGGATACTATCTTCACTACATCTCCTTCTTTAGGAACTACCTTCGAGACATGAGATAAAAATTTTTTATGCTTCTTTATTCTTTTTTGGTAAACAGGGTGAGCAACAACCCTAGTAACCTCTACACTGACGGTACTATTCATTTTTGTAGATACTACTTTCCCGATGAGACTTTGTATACTTTTATTTTCAATCATATTATATCGCTGTTTATTTGTTATTCAAATACAGACTCTCATTTAAAAGAGTCTTTATTTTTGCAATCTTTTTTCTAGTTTTTTTAATTTGAGACAAATCTTCTAACTGTTGCATAGTTTTTTGAAAAATTAAATTTTGTAAAGAATCTTGAGAGTCAATCAGGCTAGAATTTAGTTCCTTTATGGAACTATCTAATTTTTGTTTTTCAGCCATTTACATTGGCCTCCTTTCTACTAATTTTGTCTTTATAGGCAATTTGTGACCGGCATTCCTAAACGCTTCCTCAGCCATTTCTTTATCGACGCCTTCAATTTCAAAAAGAATTCTTCCAGGCTTAACTACAGAAACCCAATGGTCAAGAGAACCTTTTCCCTTACCCATCCTAGTTTCCGCTGGCTTAGCAGTGATGGGTTTATCTGGAAATATACGAATCCACATTTTACCAACTTTTCGAACTATTCGAGAAATCACAATACGTGACGCTTCAATTTGTCTGGCTGTAACCCAACCAGCTTCTAAAGCTTTAAGCCCGTAGGTTCCAAAAGCAACATGATTACCACGAGCAGACATTCCACGTCTATTACCACGATGATGACGTCTATATTTTATTTTTTTTGGTTCAAGCATAATCTAATTATCTTTTAAGGTTTACAAATCCAAACTTTTACACCAATTATTCCATATGCTGTATGAACTTCAGTAAGAGCATAATCTATATTTGCTCTTAAAGTATGCAGAGGAACACTACCGTCAGAATACTTTTCACTTCTAGCAATTTCAACGCCACCAAGCCTACCAGCAACATTAATCCTAATACCCTTGGCACCCATCCGCATGGTCGCCTGCATTGACTTATTAATAACTCTGCGATAAGAAATTTTCTTTTTAAGCTGTTGGCCTATATTTGAACCAACTAGAGCAGCATTTAATTCAGGCCTTTTAACTTCTGAAATATTAATCTGAGCATCTTTTTTATTAGTTAATTGCCTGAGCTCTTTTTTTAATTTATTAACCTCTTCACCACCTCGTCCAATTACAATACCAGGCCTAGCAGTATGAATAGTGACTGAAACTTTTTTAGATGTTCTATTTATCTCAACACTGGATATACCGGCGTTTGGAAGCCTATAAGATATGTAATTACGAATTTTAACATCTTCTTCTAATGGCTCTGCAAAATTATTTTTATCAGCAAACCAGGTTGATGTCCAACCTTTATTTACATTTAATCTAAAACCTACTGGATGTGTTTTTTGTCCCAATTCTTTTCCTCGTTGACTATTCTGTAGTTAAAATTATAGTTAAGTGACTAGAAGGCCTACGGAGTTTAGATGCTCTACCCATTGATGCAGCACGAAAGCGCTTCATGACTGGACCTTGATTTACATAAGCTTCTTTGATTTTAATAAGATCTGTATCAATGTCATTATTACCATCTAATTGTAGCAAGTTCGCTACTGCAGATCGAATAGTTTTTTCAATAGCAACAGAAGCTTTTTCTGATGAAAAATGAAGATAATTTATCGCATTACCAACGTTGTACCCACGGACTTGATTTAATACTTTTCTAACCTTCCGAGGCGACTGACGATTATACCTTAATGTAGCTCTAGCTTCCATAATACTTATTTCCTATCCCCAGAATGCATCCTAAATGTCCTTGTGGGAGAAAACTCACCTAATTTATGCCCAACCATATTTTCAGAGACAAAAACAGGAATGAACTTATTACCATTATGAACAGCAAAAGTATGTCCAACAAAATCAGGAATTATCATTGATCTACGAGACCAAGTCTTAATGACAGTTTTCTTACCATTCTCATTATTCTTTACAACTTTCCCCATTAGTTTTTGATCAACAAATGGACCCTTTTTTAATGATCTAGCCATCGCTATTTACGCCTCTTGATTATCATACTATTTGATTTTTTGTTTTTCTTTCTCGTTTTGAATCCTTTTGTCGGTTTACCCCAAGGAGTCACAGGATGACGACCACCTGAAGTTTTACCTTCCCCACCACCATGAGGGTGATCAACGGGATTCATAACGACACCCCTTACTTTTGGCCTTTTACCAAGCCAACGAGAACGACCAGCTTTACCAGAAATAATTTGCTCAAATGTTCTATTACCGACTTGACCAATAGTAGCCATACACCTTTCTGAAACAAGACGAATTTCCCCAGAAGGAAGCTTAAGAGTGGTAAAACCATTATCATGAGCCATTATTTGAGCATAGCCACCAGCAGAACGAACCATTTGGCCGCCTTTACCTGGCACCATTTCAACATTGTGTACCAAAAGACCTGTAGGAATATTAAATAATTTTAAGGCGTTACCAACTTTCAAAGGAACTTTTTCTCCAGAAATAATCTGAGAACCTACAGGGAGATCTAGAGGAGCAAGAATATATCTTTTTTCCCCATCTTCATAATGAATAAGCGAAATATAAGCAGACCTATTGGGATCATATTCGATAGTAGCTACTTTACCTTTTACATCGAATTTATCCCTCTTATAGTCTACAATTCTATATCTTCTTCTATGACCACCACCTCTTCTTCGAACAGTAATTCTACCAGTATTGTTCCTGCCACCTTTTTTTCGAAGCGCAACAGTAAGGGACTTTTCTGGTTTATCTGTAGTCAATTCAGAAAAATCAGCTCTCGAAGCAAACCTACTTCCTGGCGTAACTGGTTTTAAACTTCTTACGCCCATTCTAGTCCTCTGCTCCACTATTTACATAATCAATTGCATCACCATTAACTAAAGTAACAATTGCTTTTTTATAACTGGATCTCTTTCCTTGAGTCCTAATAGATTTTCCGTTGCTTCGAGTGGTCATCTGTTTTAGTTTGCCATCTATATTCATAGTAGCAACTTTTGACACCGAAACATCGAATTTGTTTTCAACGGCGGATTTGATTTGAATTTTATTAGATTCCGCAGAAACTATAAAAGCATATTTATTCTGACGCTCCTGCATTATGGCCATTTTTTCTGTCAAAATTGGACGGATAATTATTTTCTGATACATAATATTAAGCTAAGACCTCCGATAAGATTTTAACCCCTATCTTGTCAATTAAAATAACCTCAGAATCTAGCAAATCATAAACGCTTACGCTTCTAGCATTTTCAATGAAAACATTTCGAATATTTCTTGAAGCTAAAACTAAATTTTCTTGGAAAGAACTAACGAGAATTAGGGTCTTTTTTTGACCAACCTTTATATTTTTTAAAAAAGATTTAAAATTAGAAGTTTTTTTAGATTCTATATCAATAGTATCTAAAACAACAACTTCACCATCTTTTATTCTTTTTGAAATAACAGATTTACGAGCCAGTTTACTCATTTTTTTTGGCATTTTATGACTGTATCCGTGAGGTTCGGGGCCAAACACGACACCGCCACCTTTCCACAAAGGAGAACGAATGGTTCCAGCCCTAGCAACACCGCGACCCTTTTGCTTAAATGGTTTTTTACCACCACCTCTAACGGCAGAGCGGTTTTTGGCACTATGAGTACCTTGCCTTAAATTTGTCAATTCGGCAAGAACAGCTTGCCGTACTACAGAAGGATTCAATTTGACACCAAAAACATTACTGTCAATATCAATACTATCAACAACTATACCTGAATTATTATGTACTTCTATTTTCATATTTATCTCGTAATAACAACAATGCCATTAGTTGATCCAGGAACACTACCTTTAACTAACAACTGATTTTTATGCTCATTTATTTTTATGACCTCAAGAGATTTAACACTCACAGTTTTATTACCGTACCTACCTGGCATTTTTTTTCCAGGAAATACACGAGAAGGATCAGAAGCATTACCAATCGAACCTACATGTCTATAGGTATCACCCTGACCATGAGTTTTCCTTTGAGTACTAAAATTATACTTTTTAACGGTACCTGAAAATCCATGCCCCTTGGATTTACCAGAAACACTAATAAGATCCCCCTCATTGAAAAGAGTCACATTAAATACTTGCCCCGGTTTATAGTCAAATTTTGGAACCTTTTGAAATTCAACTAAAACCTTTGTTGGCTTCACATTATTTTTTAAAAAATGTCCAGCCATAGGTTTATTAACATGCTTACTTTTTGATTCAAGATAACCAATTTGGACAGAATCATAACCATCATTTTCAATAGTTTTTACCTGTGTAACATAACAAGGACCAACCTCTAAAACAGTGACCGGAATTGCACGACCTCCCGAATCAAAGACCCTAGTCATCCCAATTTTTTTTCCTATTAATCCTCGCATAAACTATTAAACCTTTATCTCAATATCAACACCAGCAGGAAGATCTAACTTCATAAGAGACTCAACAGTCTTAGGTGTAGAATTAATAATATCAATCATTCTTTTGTGAATTTTTGTCTGGAACTGCTCTCTTGATTTTTTGTCAACATGAGGCGAACGAAGGACTGTATAGATAGAACGCTTAGTAGGAAGAGGAATAGGACCAGAAATAATAGCACCAGTAGATTTGGCTGTTTTTACGATTTTATCCGTAGACTTATCTAGCAAAATATGGTCATACGCTCTTAAACTTATTCTTATTGACTGATTAGCCATATTATATCCTACTCAACAATCTCTGTTACAACACCTGCACCAACAGTATGCCCACCTTCACGAATGGCGAACCTAAGTTCTTTATCCATTGCTACCGATGTAATTAAAGAAACTTCAAATTCTACATTATCACCA
>JABGWJ010000189.1 GCA_018645565.1 bacterium
ATCACCTTTCA
This sequence comes from bacterium, assembly GCA_018645565.1. Classification (GTDB taxonomy): domain Bacteria; phylum Fidelibacterota; class Marinisomatia; order Marinisomatales; family UBA1611; genus TMED80. Next base: position 12 of record JABGWJ010000189.1, read on the forward strand.
TATAGGCGATAGAAAAAATATGAGTACAACTAGAAACAAGAGTAACAATTAGCAACATAACTATTGTTAGATTATCAACTAAAATACCAAGATCAATTTTAAACTCACCCAGATTGATCCATGAGAATGATGCACCATGACTAAAATCTGGGTCATAGTTCAATAGCATCTGCAGAAATAAATAACAGGCCAATAAAAATGTTGCAACTATAGACCCTACAGCGACCCAGTCACCTTGGCGAGGCAGATTTTTACCAAAGAAAATCACAATTACAAAGGAAAGTAAAGGCAAAAAGAGAATTAGTAACGGAAACAGAATCATCGGATTTTCAATCATCTTTTAAGCTCCGAAACATCATCAATATTTACAGTATTCATATTATTGTAAATATTTATAATAATTGCTAACGCGACAGCCGCTTCTGCAGCAGCTAAAACGATTACAAGCAACGCGAAAATATGACCATCTAAGTTCATACCATTGAATTTTGAAAATGCTACAAAGTTAATATTTGCAGCATTTAAAATAAGTTCAACCCCCATTAAAACAGCTATCGCGTTTCTTCTGGTTATAACACCAAAAAGACCTAGACAAAATAGCATTGAAGAAATAAAAAGGTATGACTCAAGACTATTCATCAAGAATCCCCCCTAGATAAAACTGCGGCGCCGATAAGAGCGCCAAGCAGAAGAACAGAAATAATCTCAAAAGGAAGCAAGTAATCTGTTAGTAACAAGATACCAATCCCCCTAACAGTTCCGACTGGCTCTATCGCCTCAGTTACAGCCCAAGGTGCTTTTGTAAGAGCAAGAAATAAAAAAATAAAAAACCAAAATATCACAACACCCCCAACGCCTTGCTGCATACTTTTGTGCGATATTCTAACTGATTTTATTTTATTTGTCAACATTATACCAAAAATAACTAAAACAAGAATCCCACCAACATAAACTAGTATTTGAATACCGGCTATGAAATCTGCCCATAAAAAAACATAGAGCCCTGCTGTGCCAAATAATGTAAACAATAAGGCCACAGCTGAATAAACCAACTGATTATTGAGAACAACAAATGCGGCTGACATAACCGTCAATGCTGAAATTATCCAGAAAACAATATCAGCCATTTAATTAAGCTTCTGCCTCTTGTTTAGCATTCATTTCCGCCAAGCCTTCTTTAGCTCCTTTTTTAGCAAATCTATATATTAGGTCACTTCTATCTGGTTCAGAAAATTCATAATCGATAGGGTGCTTTTTAGCGTTCGGACCGCCTGTCATAAAAATACACTCTTCAGGACAAGGATAAGTGCATAAATTGCAATAACAACACTCTGACATATCAATATCAAACCTGGTAACAACTAGAGCTTTTCTAGTACCATTAGAGGTTACACCTTTATGCTTGATTTCTTTTAAGTCTTCACCCCTCACTGGTGCTTTCTCTGTAACGATTTTGATACAATCAACTGGACACGCTCTTTCACATTTTAAACAACCAATACAATCATCCATATCTACATGTAATCTTGAACGAATAACATTATAACTATTGTGATCAAAACCAATATTCCTTTCAGGCCTTGGCCACTTTTCTTCCGGATACTGCAACGTCACATTATCATTTCTTGCTTTAATTAGATGCATTAAAGTGATACCCATACCACCTAAAATTGAGCTCACACTTTCATAAATATCTGTAAAATATCTTTTCATTTGTTACCTTAAGAGTTAAAAACTACTGTCCATATAGCCACACCAAATATATTTATTAAAGCTAATGGAAGAAAAACTTTCCAACATACATTCATTAATTGATCTACTCTCAACCTTGGGAGAGTCCAACGAAGCCAAATCATTACAAATATCAAAAATCCTGTTTTGCTTATCATCCAGAAAACACCCCAAGCAGGTGTACTCATAAAACCAGCAAATGGACTTTGCCATCCTCCTAAAAAACCAGCTGCAGCTACAGCACTAACAACAAACATATTTGCATATTCGCTAAGGAAGAAAAAAGCATATCTCATACCTGAGTACTCTGTGGCAAACCCAGCTACGAGCTCAGACTCTGATTCCGGCAAATCAAAGGGCGTCCGATTCACTTCGGCTAGCGCACTAATGAAATATACTACAAAAGCTATTGGAACAAATGGGTTATCAAATATAATCCAGTTAAATATACCGCCTTCTTGGTATTTGATAATGTCTTGTAAGTTTAGAGTCCCCGCTAACATTATGACAACAATCAATGAAAGTCCCGCTGGAATTTCATAACTAACTATCTGAGCGGCAGAACGCATTCCTCCATAAAGAGACCACTTATTATTTGATGCCCAACCCGCTAAAATAAGAGATAAAACAGCTATCGAACC
>JABGWJ010000030.1 GCA_018645565.1 bacterium
CTTTTTTACAATATTGTAATTCAGTTCCTTTTTATGGAGAAGTCATTTTATGTGCTGATTCACCATCATTAATGAAAATTTCAAAAAATATCAAGAAACCAATAGTAACCTATGGTACTTCACCCCTTGCGGACTTTAGAGCAATTAACATTATGTACAAAGCTGGAAAAAGCTTTTACAATTTAGTACACAACAAAAAAGACTTTGGACAGATCAGAATTAATGCACCCGGGAATCACAATGTATTAAACTCATTGTCAGCAATCGCTCTTGGAATAGAATTAAATATTCCATTTGACAAACTAAAAAGTGGTATAAATAATTATAGAGGTGTCAGGAGGCGATTCGATATAAAAGAAAATAATAGCGAAATCATGGTCGTTGATGACTACGCGCATCATCCCACAGAGGTAAACGCAACTATTACTGCTGCTAAAACAGGTTGGAGCAGGAAAATTGTTTCAGTCTTTCAACCCCATTTATTTACAAGAACCAGAGATTTCTACAAGGAGTTTGCAGAATCTTTATTTCAATCAGATTACATAATAATTACTGATATATACCCTGCAAGGGAGGAGCCAATTAAAGAAATCAGTTCTCAACTAATTGTTAATGAACTAAAGCGATTAGGTCATCAAAACATAATTTATATTGATAATCTAACCGAATTGAATGGTACACTTGATAATCTTGGACTAGATAATCATATGGTAATAACGATGGGTGCCGGAGATATCTGGAGATATAATGACGAATACAACGCCCATCTTATCAAAAAAAACCGAGCGACTTAATAATGAATTTAAACAAATTAAAAGCTCACTTTGATTGCGACATATTGATTAACGAGAGAATGTCAAATCACACTTCTTACGGTATAGGCGGGTCAGTTTTAGCTTACATAAGGCCAAATAATAAAAACGACCTTATTAAAATAATAAAGATGATGAATAAGAAAAGTAATAAGGCGTATTATTTAGGTTCTGGTTCTAATTTGCTAGTAAACGATAAAAATATAAATGCTTTTGTCATTACAACTGCCCGAGCAATAAAAGACTTAAAAATTACAAATAACATAATATATGCAGATTCAGGAGTTATGCTTGGAAAACTTGTAAAAGAATCAATGAAACATAAATTAACTGGTTTAGAAAGCCTTGCTGGTGTACCTGGTACTCTTGGAGGAGCTTTAAAAATGAACGCAGGTGCCTGGGGCTCCGAAATTTCAAATTATTTAACTTCAGTTGAAATTGTTGATGCCTATGGAAGTGTTAAGACACTAAAACCAATAGATTTAAATTTTGGATACAGAAATTCATCTTTTAGCCCAAAAGATTTTATTCTCTCAGCGAAATTCAAGTTAGAATCATCAAGTAAAGAAAATATAAAAATTAAAAAAGCAAAAGCAAGTGACGGACGCAAAAAGACACAGCCACTTAAATATAGATCGGCCGGGAGCGTTTTTAAAAATCCTTGCTCAAATTTAGCTGCAGGTTTCCTTATAGAAAAATCAGGTTTAAAAGGAACTAAATATGGTGGTGCGGAGATATCAACTCATCATGCAAATTTCTTTATAAATCATGGGAATGCTAAAGCTAGCGACGTTGCATTCCTAATTAGGCTAAGTAGAAAAACAGTTTATGAAAGATATGGAATAATGCTAGATCTCGAATTAAGAACAATTGGTTTTAAAAATAACAACTTATTTCCAAATGCCTAAAAAAAATACAAACAAAAACTATTTTATCATTTTGTCAAAATTCATAATAATTAGTTCCTCAATGGCTTTTATTATATGGATGTCAATATCATGGGAGAAATCTAAAAAACCATTCTATAATTCTTCAATTATTGTAAATGGCGCAAATGCCATTAACGACACTACCTACCTATCCTATATAAATCAAATGACAGGACAAAAAGTAAATGATTTATCTAAGAAGAGGCTAATAAATGCACTTGTAACTCACCCATTTGTTCATGTGGCGAGAATAAGCAATCGTTATCCAAGTAAACTAATTATAGATATTAAGGAGCGAAAGCCCTTCGCTCTAATAAATAAAGACCCAATGGTAATTCTAGATCAAAACTGTTATGTGCTTCCAGTCAATAATCTGGGAAAATATGATATTCCTGTATTATCGAAGTTTAATAAAGATGATACACTTTATCCACATGGCGAGAAATCACTATCTATTAAAGTTCAAAATACTATATCATGGTTGAGCTCTCTACATGA
>JABGWJ010000190.1 GCA_018645565.1 bacterium
ATGGGATTCGTATCGATAACTTTATCCAAAATTTTAAATGCCATATTCATCGTTTTAGAAATTTTTGGCATGTTATGTTCCATAGTATTCCATTCAACATCTACCCATTTTTTATCGTTAGAAACCTGAGGAGCTAAAATATATGAATTATATTTAGAAGAAATATTCTGTTTGGAGAAAGCGCTAATACTTCCAGCATCTTTCAGCTGACCTTCATTGTTTGAACCTCTTCCATCAGCACCATGCAAAAAAAATAAAATTGGGTGCTTACGATCCTTTTGTATGTTGTCAGGTTCAAGAAGACGATAATTTAAGGTATTATTATTTTGGTCTTTCCAAATTAACTTTTTATATCGTTTTAGTCTTTTCTCTGAGTGCATATATAAATATTAATAATATTGATTAAAATTTTAATTCATTAATGAATTATTTAGTAGATCTACTTTTACCCTTTGAATAAAAAAGCCACAAATATACATGATTAAATTATAGGATAACCTCAAAACCTTCAAATTCAGGATGACCTAAGTAAATGCTTTGATGGTCTCCCCCACCGCTATGTGCTTTTCTAAATGCTTCAGATTTTTTCCAGTTTTCAAAATCCGTTTTAGAACTCCAAGTACTATGAGAAGTATATAATGTGTGGTCATCATTAGCTGGACCTTTCAAAAGATTGAATTTTTGAAATCCAGCAACATCATCCAAAAAAGTTTCTCTATTTTTCCAAATACCTTCAAAATCAGATTCTCTACCTAATGCAATTTTAAATCTATTCATTGCTATATAATTTTTCATCATAAATTTCCCTCTAAATATTTCATTAAAAGTGTGAGTAAAGTACCTGCGATAATGCCAATGATCAATGATGCCAAAGTAATTTTCGTTTCTTAATTCCACTCCCACTGCACATACAAATCTACCCATGATTATATAAAAAAAACCACGAATGTGGAAAGGGTGATGTTGAAATATGTGTTACTTAATTAGTTTTATCTTTTTCGTCTGAATTGAACTACCAAATTTCATTATTACTAGATAGGGACCTGATGCAACCGCGTTTCCTGCCACATCACTTCCTTTCCAAACTATATTATACTTTCCACTCTGCATCTGTTTTCCAATTAAGTTTAATATCCACTTACCTGTTATATCATAAATACCGATATCGACATACCCAAGATTATTTATTGTAAAATCAATCTTGATTGAATTATTAAATGGATTCGGGTAAAGTGTATCAAGAGAAAATCCATTCGGTGAACTAAAAGGTTTATTATCAATGCTGGTTAAAGATGCTTCTTCATTCATAACAATATCCAAAATACCGACTAAACCATTTTCTGTTTCTTCCAATGGTATTACTAACCCCAGATGATTTTCTTCCCAGTCCTCATCTATTAATGGGTCAACTTTAAAATAGCATTGAGTGACTAATTCTAGACCAGAAGGGCTAGTAACTTTATAATGAAAATGCCTTGGTCTGCCTGCATAATATCCAGGAAATATTGATTCAAAACCATAATATCCATTTTGGTCAGTAACTATAAGGCCTCTCAAATTGTATTGGTCATTATTAGAGTTTCCAGATTGACAATCCTGAAAGACAGTATAACAACCATCATTATTTGCCTGCCATACATCTACTAAGGCATTTTGAATTGGAGTTTCACAATCATTAGTAGTTACAACGCCTGAAATAAAAATTCGAGTTCCAGGTTCTTCAAGATTTGCTAAGATAGTTCTATGAGGATGATTTGGTGACCAATATGGACCCAATATATCAGAGTGAGTAATAGTACAGTCTCTACTTGACAATATAGAACTAGGCATAATTCCTGCACCAAGTGTACCAATGATTCCATTCTTAATAAATGATCGCCTTTTCATATCCAAACCTACCCACCATCCAACAAATAAAAAACCCCACTAAAGTTGGGATTGATAATTTTTCTAGTATTATGAAGAGAAGAATGAAGAGCGATCCCCGAGGAAGCCTTATTCTTATGTTTAGTTACTTTATAAACTGTATTTTGTTCATGATTATGATATGATTTCTTTTTTTTAATATCTTCTAATTCTGAATGCCTCTCACAGTTCTTAGTAATTGATTTGTTATTTTTCAAGTAAAAAATATCTTCATAATTATCGTCACTGTAGCGATGTAATTTCAAATTAGCACTTAATATATGACCACCATTAATAAATAGTGCATGACGAGTGTATTACCAATGCGATTAGTGCTTTAAATACCAATCTTGAAAGATAGCCATAATTTTAATTCCAGATTATCTTACCTCATAACTGATCAAAAACTTTTCGCTGTTTTCTTCTCTTAGATTAAGATTTAGAGTTACTGTATAAGCGTCAGCAGTAGGATTACCCAAATACTTTGAATAAATCACTATACCATCTTGCTCATAAAAATGAATGTGGTGACATAAATTAGGTAAGTATGTGTTTGCAATTAAATTAGTATCAGTACTTAATAATTGATTAGTTAAAAAATTACCTAATGAGTCTTTGGAAGAAATATAATAACTGTCTTCATTAATTAAATCTGAATCTAATAGATTGTAAGCGATGTTTATTGACCTGAGATTTTTATATGGTAATTCGTATTTATCTTCACAACTCCAAAATCCAAAAAATAAAATCATAATTAAATATTTTTTCATATTAAATATTACGATTAATTATCAATTATCGACCAGTGCGTTTAGTACTTTTTAAAGTATTTTTGAAAGAATGAGCCTACAATTATTTGATAAGAAGCAGAACCATAGATATAAAACACGATGTTGTTCGAATGTGATTCCACTTAATCCAGTTCTTGTAGTAATCATTCCATTCAATTTCAGGATTACAGTTGGAATCATAGAAGTCAAACTCAGCCAATTTATTATTCAGTGGTACATTTTTCGCAGCAGTACATATAAACATACCTAAAAGGAAAATCAGACTCGCAAAACCTTCATTAGATATAAGTTTATATAAAATCAAATTTTCCAAAAAAAGTATGAGTGCAATAAATGATGAGAAAAAAAATAATAACATAAAAGGTGATTTTAAAATCACTAGGTTAATTGTATTCATTGTGCGAATGGCATCAGGAGCACTAGTTTTTTTTAAAGACTGCATAACAAAAAATGAAAATGCGAAGTATACACCACCAATAAACCCAAAACTAATAATTGCGACCTTATCCAGCCATAAAAGCAGAGACATCATATTAAAATCCATTTTTAAATCTACCCATCATAACATAAACAAAAAACCCCACGAATGCGGGGCTTAATGTTGTGAAAGAGATTGAATTATTTTAACAATATCATTTTCTTTGTATGCCTATAATCTCCAACTTGGATTGTATAAAAATATACGCCTGCAGACACTGGCTGCCCCTGATTGTTTGTAGCATCCCATTGTACCGATTTAAAACCAGAGGATTGATTTGTGCTAACAAGATGATTAATCACATTACCTAGCACATCGTAAATAGTAACACTAACATATGCATCTTGAACCAAATCATAACTTAAACTTGTTATTGGATTAAATGGGTTCGGATAGTTCTGGTTCAGTCTAAATTTTTCAGGTTTATTGATACCTTCTGATGATGTAAGTTGTTGTGCTACTATCTGATTTTCACAACTACTAGTATCTAAATCTACTCTCCACAAATATGAGAGTGTGTTATCGCCAAATGAGATAATATCCCCATTACATTCAAAGTTGACAAAACTCCCACTATTTTCGTCAATAGCCAACGTATCATTGATGAAAGTATATAAATCTGGATTTGGAATGGCATTACTAGTATCCAATGAATTCCAATAGGTTGAGTCACAATCATTACTGATACAATAATAAGTGTATCTAAAACCATCAAGAAATTCATACATCGTGCTTGCCGAGTATGCAAATCCTCCATAGTTCCATAGCCATCGGCCTTCTATCGAGTAACATTCACCATTAACATAATCAACCCCTACTCTAGCCATAGAAGAATGTAGACCTTCAACCAAATCATCTTCGTCATAATAAAAATCTACTTGTTGACCATCACATCTAAAGCCCAGAGTATAAGTAGCTATATTTCCAAAATGTAAATCAATGGATAGTGTACTATCATTTACTGTATAGGGATTTATGGTAGGAAGGGCATCACTGGTATCCAATGAATTCCAATAGGTTGAATCACAATCATTGCTCGAATCGTTACAGTAATAAGTGTATCTAAAACCATCAAGGAATTCATACATCGTGGTGGATGTATTACCTTCAAACTGAGTTACCCATCTGCCTTCTATTAATGTTTCATCTTGTTGCTGACACTCACCTTCAATCCAATTTATTACGCCCGCATTTTCTGCAAAACAATTATTGGAATAAGTTATCCCATCGCATCCACAAACAGGGTTCCATATTTCAATACAGGCAAAATCGTCTGATATGTTCGATTCATCTATACAATCAGCCATTGCAAGGGGTTGGAAAACTGCTATAATTAATGCCAAAACTATTTTTTTCATAATAAGCCTCATTATTTATTTATAAATCTAAATAATTAACTATTAAGAGAATTAAAATACTTAGAACTTTAATTATTTATTAACACAAGTTTAGAAAAATTATATTAAAAATATTTCTTTGAGGCTTGGACTAAATTCGTACATATAACAAAAAATGTTATTTCAATATTTTTTTCTTTTTATTTACTTTTTTGGCATAGTAATAAAGAGCATAAGGAAAGCTATATAATAAACTTGCTAATGCACAATATAAAGGTGCCATGAAATGGTATATATCAGATCCAGAATTATCAAGAGAAACTATTAAGTAAGGAAGAGTTAAAGGGAAAACTAATGTTATAATCGAGACCCAAATAAGATGATTTCGATTTGGTTCATAATATCCTTTTAGGAATTCGATAGTAGTTATGCTTGCAACAGGAAAAGGAAATAAATAAATAAAAGGAAATAGTATCAATAAAGCCATTGAAAGCCGACCAATAAGCATCGCTAATAAAGGTAATATGATAATTGGAAGGAAAGGTATCGATATAAGAAAAATTAATTTTTGATTATTTTTATCTTCTGATAAATACATTATCATTCCAATAATAATAATTACTATAAATGGTATTATATATGAAAACACTCCCCCCATTTTTAATAGGGATTTGCTAAAATAGAACAAATTAAAATACATACCCATATAAGCACCAATTAATGAGCCTGGCAAAAAAATATTTTTCACAATATGAATTGAAACTCTTTTATCCACAATTCAATCTACAAAAAATAAAACAAGAATGCGTCTCAGCCTCATTGCTACTACATGACCAGCATATTAGTGCGTTTGGTGTTATAAACAAAAAACCGCACGAATGTTGGAAGAGTTTGGGCAATTTTAATCAATATGTATTTCCCCTTTCATATACATTTTAGCGTAACCTGATATAAATACTCGTTCCCCATCATATTCACAAAATAATTCTCCACCTCTTTCAGATATCTGTTTTGAAATAAATTCTTTTTTACCAGTTCTTTCAAACCAGTAGGGAATCAATTTAGTATGTGCAGACCCTGTGACTGGGTCTTCTAAAATTGTATATTTAGGGAAAAATGCTCTAGAGACAAAGTCATATTTATATCCTGGGGCAGTTATAATTACACCCCTGGAATTAAGCCTTTTTAATTTTTGAAAGTTTGGGTCGATAGAAATAATATTATTTTCATTTTCAAAAACTGCAACATAGTCTTCATTGAAATAACAAGCCTCAGGTTTAGTGCCTAAGCCATCCTCTAACAGTTCTGGAATATTACATTTTATAGGTTTTTGTGATGGAAGATCCATTTTTATTAGGTCACCACTTTTTTCTACATATAGCATACCGGATAAAGATTTAAACGATATTTTATCCATTTTATAATCAAGAAAGTTGAATATGACAAATGCTGAAGCCAAAGTGGCATGCCCGCATAATTCTACTTCTCTATTAGGAGTAAACCATCTTAAATCAAAACTTTCATCGGATTTACAAAAAAATGCAGTTTCTGATAAATTATTTTCTTGAGCAATAGATTGCATCTTGGTTTTTGGTAGCCATTTATCTAGAGGCACTACCGCTGCAGGGTTGCCTTCAAATACTCTATTTGCAAATGCATCAACTTGATATAAATCTAATTTCATTGAAATAAAATTATCATTGTTATTAATTAAAACCCACGAATGTGGGGAAGGTGATACTGAAATATCTGTTACTTTATTAGTTTTATCTTTTTTGCTTGAATTGAACTACCAAATTTCATCATTACTAAATAGGGACCTGATGCAACTGCGTTTCCTGCCATATCATCTCCTTTCCAAACTATATTATACCTTCCACTATGCATCTGTTTTCCAATTAGGTTTAATACCCATTTACCTGTTATATCATAAATACCAATATCCACATACCCAAGATTATTTATTGTGAAATCAATCTTAATTGAATTATTAAATGGATTCGGATATAGTGTATCAAGAGAAAATCCATCCGGTGGACTAAAAGATTTATTATCAATGCTGACTAAAGATGCTTCTTCATTCATAACAATATCAAAAATACCGACTAAGCCATTTTCTGTTTCTTCCAATGGTATTACTAATCCGGGATGATTTTCCTCCCAGTCCTCATCTAATAATGGGTCAACTTCAAAATAGCATTGAGTGACCAATTCTAGACCAGAAGGGCTAGTAATTTTATAATGAAAATGCCTTGGTCTGCCTGTATAATATCCAGGGAATATTGATTCAAAACCATAATATCCATTTTGGTCAGTAACTATAAGACCTCTCAAATTGTATTGGTCATTATTAGAGTTCCCAGATTGGCATTCTTGAAAAACAGTATAACAACCATCATCATTTGCATGCCATACATCTACTAATGCATTTTGAATTGGAGTTTCGCAATCATCAGTAGTTACAACACCTGAAATAAAAATTCGAGTTCCAGGTTCTTCAGAATTTGCTAAGATAGTTCTTTGAGGATGATTTTGTGACCAATATGGACCCAACATATCA
>JABGWJ010000031.1:0-7500 GCA_018645565.1 bacterium
ATAACTTCAAAATTACTCTCACTCAGTTGCTTCAAAACATCATTAAACCATGAGTTTTTCACCCAAGACTTAACAGTATGCCGATATCCAATATCGTCAGGAATAATTTCTTTTAAGACTTCCATTTTAGAGCTGTCATGTGCTAACATATCTACAAAGTTAACTACTAGTGCGAGAACATCTTTATCCAAGAAGTTATTTATTTTTTTACTAAATCTCTTGCCCTCTTCTAATGCCCAAATTTTATGGTAATGTACTTTTTTGTCTTCCATTTTTAGCCTTGAAAGTTGATCAATTAAAAGTTCATTTTCATATTTATTTAGACCCTGACTGCTATTTGAGAATAGATCTCTTTGCTTCGGATAACGTTTTATTAGCTCATCAGGATATAGCCCGGAAAATATAGCATTTCTTGAATAGGGCGTTGCGGATGGAAGTAATGATAGATGATATGATATATCCATATTAAATAGCGAGTCAAGATGAGAATAAATAGATAAGAATTGGTCGCATCGCATGCAATCTATTATAATGATGCATACCTTATTCTTTTTTTCTAAAATAGGCTTAGCATATTTTTCAAAAATAGCTGGCGAAAATAATGACTGAGTTTTATCATTAATTAAATGTTCATAATTTTCTTCAATATATCTAGTAAATAGTTGATTACAAGTTTTTATTTGATCTGCTAAAATATTTTGCAAACTCAAATCAGCATGCTCCTCAAATTTTATCTGCCATTTAACTAGTTTTAAATAAAGATTCCACCAAGCATCAGGTGATGAAATAAAATCAATATCTTGGTTTATCTTTTGAAAATCTTGAAGATAATCAGCAGATGTCTTATCTTGGATAATTCTATTTTTTTCAAGTATTTGCTTGCAAGCTATATACACTTGATTTGGACTAACAGGCTTTATCAAGAACTGTTGTATCTGTTGAGAGATGGCTTCATCCATGAGCCACTCATCCTCAGATTTAGTTATCATTACCACAGGTATAGATTCTCGATGCGATTTAATTTTTTTTAATGTTTCAATACCATCCAGTCCAGGCATATTTTGGTCCAAGAGGACTAAATCATATCTATTCTTTTTATTAAGACTATCAGCATCAATTCCATTTGTCACACTCGAAACCTTATAACCCTTAGATTCCAAAAACATTATATGAGGCTTTAGATGGTGAACTTCATCATCAACCCAAATTATATGACCTTTATATATCATTACTTTAAACCTTCAACTATCTATTTACTTGTCATTTTCCAAACGCCGTCCCAATTAGGCTCAGGTGGGTTATTTTTTAGATAATCACACCTTTCAATGAAAACTTGAGAAGGGTTTGTATTACGACCTTTAAAATTATCTTCAAGAACAACAGATTTTTCGAATAATTTTATTGCATCATCCCATTTTTGATTAAAATAATTGTCAAGACCTTTTTCAAAAAGGTCTACCAATTCAATAGACTTTTTATTAATACTTTCTTTTGTTTGAATTAGCTCATATGCTTTGATTGGTATAGTTTTACCCTTAACGCTTAAAAAATCTAAAAAACGAAACGCATATTCGTCATTTGTTGCTTCATAGATATTTTCTCCAACAAGAATATATACCCCATATTGTTTTGCCGCTGGCTCCAATCTTGCTGCTAAATTTACTGTGTCACCCATCATCGTATAATTCATTCTCATTTCAGAACCCATGTTACCCGTAACCATTTGCCCAGAATTAAGACCTATTCTATGTTGCATATTATATACAATATCAGGCCATTCTCCTTCGTTCTTCCATTTGGTTCTAAGATGATCAAGCCTTTCATGCATCTCTAGAGATGTTGAGCAAGCTTTTTTTTCTTGATCTTTAACAGGAGCAGGGGCACCATAAAACGCAACAATTGCATCACCAATATATTTATCTAAAGTTCCTTGATGTCTAAGTAGAACATCAGTCATTTCAGTTAAATACTCATTCATTAATTTGACCATTTTCTCAGGCTCAAGTTTTTCAGAAAATGTTGAAAAATTTTGAATATCACTAAAAAATGCAGTGTGGTAATCCTGTACACCTCCTAGCTTCGGTGCTTGTTTCTGCTCATACATTTTATCTATTAAATCTGGAGAAATGTATGTACCAAAAGTTTCTTTAAGAAATTTTTTATCTTTCTGCTCATGTAAAAATTGAAAAATGATATTACTTGCATATGTAAAAAAGACACCTGCTAATGGAGCAACTATAGGCATCACATAAGTACTACCAGGTTCTGGTAATTTGACCAATAAACTATCATAAAAATATTCGTGAACAGCACTAGGTAAAATATTTATAAGCGTAGTTTTGAGCATCCACCAAAGATCATTAGCAAACAAACCAAGAGCTACTCCAATATAGATGAGAACTTCTAAAATGATAATTCCACCAGCAAAAAGAGGATGAACATCTAACCTTCTAAAAACTATATATGCAATGACACATAATATTGATATAACTAAAAAATGAGAAAGAGGGTATATACGACCATCAAATAACAACCTAGTTGTCCTAGATCCAAAAACAGTTAGATAATTATCATGTAATATCGTCTGTATGGCATTTGCATGAGTCTCCATTCCTGGTGTATCCTGAGTTTGACCAAGGTAATTATAGAACGGTGTTGATTTTACATCGTGCAAGACTTCAACGGATGCTCCTATTATGACAATTTTATTATAAAAAGGTGAATTTGTTTTATCATAATTCTCGCCTATACCCATCACACTCATCATATCTCTTCTCTCGCTGTCATCTTCTATTGCTAGAATCCAATTAGGGATTTCTCCAGGCATAAATTGGCTCATCCAATCGATATCATTATTGCCAGATAATTCATAATCTTTTGTGTCAATTATCTGATACAATGAAAAACGTGAAAATGTATTCCAGGGTGGATAATTGGTATTTGCTAGCTTATAACCAGAAGGCGGGCCATAATAATTGACTAAAAAATTATTTGTTTTCCCATGAGCTGGAATTTTTATGCGTCCTAGTTCCCAGACTAAATCACGCTGATTCCAAGTCAGATTAATCGAGTCAGGTATACCATAAAATTGTTTCGCGCAGCTAACCCCCAAAGTGTAAAATGGATTTTCTCTTAAAGTATCCGTTTCAAAAAAACCAGCTATACTATACTCTCTAGAAAAATTATCAATATCTTTAATATCATTAATTAAGCCAGTAGCTGGCCTTGCTTCCATAATTAACTTTACTGGTTCTGCGATATATTGAGGTGGTGTCGTTAATGGCTCACGGACCATTTTTGTATTCATTACAATTTCTGTTCCATTAGCTTTAGCATTTCTAATAGCCTCTGAAAATAATACATCCCCGTGACCTGGAATAAATTGTCTAAGATCTGCAGGCCAGTTACCACTAACACTTCTAAGGAATTCAGACCTGGCATCAGGCGCATCAAACTGTATATCAAAAGCAATAACTTTAGCTCCAGCAAGAGTGAGATTATCTACAACTTTGGCCCAAATATCTCCCCTTGAATATGGCCAAGTCACATCTCCCTCAGAAAAAATACGCCAGGTTTCATCATCTACATCAACCAAAACGACATCAGTTCCTAAATTAATTATTGTAGAATCTGAAGCTCTCCATCCTGTTAATGGACCACGAACATTATTAAACCTATAATCATAAGTTTTTAATTCTAAAAAATCAAAAAAACCCAACCAATGCATTATACATGTTAACAAGATAGAAAAGGCAGTCAATCCAAGATCTATCTTATGCTCAAGAAAGTAACTTTTAATTTTTTCCATTAAAACCTGTAATTAATGCTCAAAACTGTTCCAGAATTACTAGTAGACCAAACTTCGCCATTATTGTCAATTTTTCCATCATTGTCATTATCGATTCCATCGTCTTTGTTTGCTTTAATTTTATTAAATCTAATATTGCTCTTAAGACTAAATATTAAATTGTTCATGATGTCCCAATCACCGCCAATTTTGAAACCTATAATTTGAACCGAATCATCATCATTACCATTTGTCATATAATCTAAACCAGAGGTAAAGCGTATCGAATTATTTTTAAACGCATAACTTACGTTCACACCTAAAGAAGTCCAGCCAATTTTATTTTTAATTATATTAAGATTTTCATCGATCATTGGAATGAAAATTTGAGTTTTGTTATAAGATAAAACAGTGCGAAGTGGAAATGGGAACCTGCTCGATATATTTGCTGAAATTGTTCGAGTATCTGATTTTTGGAATAAGTAATCATCTCGCCTACGCTTATCCTCATATTTTTCATCAGTATCAACAATATCTTTATATGTAATGGAATTATAATTAATTGCAATAGTATTACTTAAAGGGCCAATATTTCCGGGAATATTTACAGAAAACAAAGTATTTAGGGCTTTTGAATCTTCTCGATTATCTTTTAGAAATTGACCAAGAGAATCAACCTCAATTGAATCTATGCCATTATTTTTACCTATAACTTGCAGGTTAAATACTATTGAAGGAGCACCTGGCCCAGGAACAAGAGTAGTGTTTAGCATCACAGTTTTTGTTTTTAATGGATTTAAAACCACTTCCGTCAAATTATTATCTTTTGAACTATATCCTACAACGAACATCAACCTTCGCCCCAATAACGAAAGCCTATCTTTAATTGTAAACTCTCTGATATTATTTGTCATGTATGGATTTCCAAAAGTATAAAACTGAGGCCCAATTTGTTTATACTCTACTAGAATATTGTTTAATGTGTAGCTCCCTTTTAACCTTAAATGTAACGCAGAGGAAGGCATATTTAAAATTGCTCTAAAAGGGTTCTTTTCTAATGCTATTGGATCAATTGGTGAAAAAGGCGTCATAAATTCATTTATTGTAAATATATCTTTGTAGTCATCAGGATCAGGCACACCTTCAAGAGACACATCTAAAATCTTACCATCTTTAAGACTATCTAATTTGGTATCGAGCTCATCCAGCGTCAAAGGTCCATTCCAAATATTATTATTTGTCATACTATAGTTCCATGCAAGTTGGAAGATAATATTCCTATTATCTAATGTGGTCTCAAAATTGAATCCTGCAACTAAATTTTCTTTTGGTGTTACACCGCCCCAATTAGAAGTGGGGATATAGATAGAATCACCATACTCTAAAGTTAATTTTTGAAAATCAGAAAATTTTATTTCAGAATTTTCGTTTATGTAATCGTTAAAAATATAAACTGAATCAATAGTTGAATCTTGAGCAGAAAAAGAGAACATTTCATTTTCATTAATAAGCAGAGGTAAATCCTCAAAATCATCTTTGGCTTTGAGAAAATGAAATCCACCATTAAAAAGATTAAATACTGAAAATGAAAGCCTCAGTGCACTGATCTTTTGCGGAAAAGTATAACCAGACCTTGTAAAACTGAAAATTCTATTACCATCTACACTAAATTCAGAATCATTTGGTAAAAAGGTATATCCACCATCAACTTTTCCTTTTTTATAATCAACCTGTTCTGTCAACTTACCATTCACATATTGAAAGTCTAGCCATGGTAGATCAACATGAATGTGTCGACCACTAACTCTTTTACCATCAAGCAAAAATGGAGATAGAGATGGATATACATCTCCATATTCTAGTTTTAAGTAATCGGTAACTTGAAGAGTCAATGTTTCCCGATTTAACGGCTGTAAAAAAACTGATTGTCTAGAACTGTTTTTATATGAATACCTAGCCTTAATCCAACTTAACTCACCATCTATGCGACCATTGCTTTGACGCTCATTAAGATCTGCTCCTGAGGCAGTACTATTAGTACTTAAAGCACCTAAGTTTCCCTTATATGTAAACGATTCCGAAACATTCACCATAGCCTTGGTTACATTAAAAGACCATTCTAAAGGTGTAATTTCAAGGCCATAGGAGGTTTTAAAAAAAAGCTTAACCCTTTGAAGACCAATCGATAATTCCTCAGGAATCAAAGTGAAGATACCGCCATCTATACTTGCCTGTTTTGTTAAGTCTTGACCATTTATTACTATTTTAAAGTTACTAGTATCAATGATATCGGTATTAAATAAAGAAACAGCTATTACAACTTCATCAGGTCGAACAATAGTGTTCTTTTCTGGTGATAATATCAAAATATCTGCATCAACATAATTTTCATTTTTACTTTTTTTTTCTTTATTTACATTAAATATTTCAGTATTTATTACATTTTCTTTTTGTGAAATATTTATTAGTAATGGGTCACCAAAAGGGCTGTCGATATTCGGAATAGATATACGCCCCCAAGATCGCTTGTGAAGGATTATTACGTATTCAATGCCATCTCCTTGGACACTCCTTCCTGGTATAACAACATCCCAATTGCCATTTGAAAACTGCATTGGTATTTCTTGGTAACTAATTTGATTTTTAGATCGAAAAAAAAGCATGCCTGAAACAATAGGGTCAGATGTAAACATTGTTACTGATAAAACTATATCATCGCCAGAAAGAACATGATGAGGGTTTTTATGATAGAACTGATCAGTTGATTGTGCAGAAATAAAACTAACAAAAAAAATAAAAATGATAATTAAGACATTCTGGTTGCCTAATGTAGATATCATATTAAGATTAAATTGTAATTAAAAATTAATAAGTCTATTGGTACTCAATTATAAAAGCTCTTTGCTCTCCGTTGGGGCCTTCTAAATATATTTTTAATTGTGAAGGACCTTCTTCAGAGTCATCGCTTGGATCCTCAGGAATATTAGCTAAATCAGTTTCAGAAATACCAACCTGACCATCAGGAGACGAAACGCCGGTCATGCCGCTGGTAACATTAACTTCTTGTCCTGTTTCTGTATTCACAAGACTAACTTGACCCTCAATACCAATTATTTGATCACCTAACAATTCATCAACAACCATCCAAAAATCGGTTCCTTTAACTGAAGCAACTGAAGTGGGGGTCTGTATTACAAAATCGACATTTTGTTTTGTAATCGAAGCTCTAATCGTTCCCCCGTCAATGTTAATCTTTTTTGAAATATTTTTCTTTGTTCTTCGACCTGTTATTACCGCTTCAGAATTCTCTTTAACTTTTAATGTTGATTTATCGTCTATAAAAATAATAGCAACAAAGCCAGACTTTCCCGTCCTTACTTTATCACCATCATCTAAGATCATACCTGCTTTTAGAAAACTAAAATTTTTAGACCCCACTTTCATTATTTCAGAAACACCTTTTACTTTGGTAGCAACAGCAATTTTTTCTGCATAAAGTAGGCCTGCAAAAAGAAAAACAACAAAATAATATTTTATAAATAAGCGAGTCATAATTATTCAACTACAACAGACTGTACTTGATAGTCCTGGTTCATAATTTGTTGCAGAAGGTTATTCACAACTGAAGGACCAACTGTTATACCATTAATTTCGATTTGACCAGAGGGTAAAAAACCTTCTAATTCTCTTCCAGATCCAAAGTAATTATTAAA
>JABGWJ010000032.1 GCA_018645565.1 bacterium
TATTTACTCATTTCCATCTGAAATATTTAGTTGAATAACTTCACCATTCTTTTGTTCTATGAATAATTTATTTGGCCTGCAGCAAACCTCGCAATCTATAATTTCTTGATGAACACCATCATAAATTTCAATGTCTTCGGAAAAGTTTTCATAACAGGTGAAACATGTAATATCTATTAACATAAAAAAATAGTCATTTAGATTGTATTAAGTTATCCTTTGAGGATAATATTTTATTTTTGATTATAAGATTTGAACCTAGGTGTCTTCGTTTGAGATGAAGCTCTATGTTTTGTTTTTCTACCTGAAACTCGTTCTCTCCACAATTTGAAAGAATTTCGTTTTAAATTTTTTCGCATCAATGTGATTACATCTGGTTCACTAATACCATATTGGTCTTTAATTGCATCAAAAGTAGTTCTATCTTCCCATGCCATTTCAATAACTCTATTTTTATCAAATAATTTTCGCACTATTCTTTTATTTCCTCGTTTATACTCATAGTTACAAGGTCATCTAATTTTAAATATTCTAATGATTTTTCATGAGTAGCTTCTAAGAGTACTTTAGGAGCGCAGTTATTATCGAATGCTTCCTTCCACCTTAATGCGCAGACGCACCACTTATCTCCGGGCTTTAGGCCAGGGAAGTTATACATTGGATTTGGAGTAGATAAG
This sequence comes from bacterium, assembly GCA_018645565.1. Classification (GTDB taxonomy): domain Bacteria; phylum Fidelibacterota; class Marinisomatia; order Marinisomatales; family UBA1611; genus TMED80. Next base: position 678 of record JABGWJ010000032.1, read on the forward strand.
TCATTGCCCATATCGCGAGAAAAATTTAAAAATTTTTTATCCATTACAGATGCCACCACATGTCTTCCATGGTCACTTTTATCTGTTCTGCAAAACCCATCGCGAAAATAACCAGTAACTGGTTTTGAATTGCAACTCTTTAAATCAGTACCTAATACGTTTTTCATTCATAATATTAAATATATAAGCCATAATAAATCAAATTTCAAGTTTTGGTAAAATGGATTTATTACTTTTGATTGTTTTGGATTTTAGACTACAATTTTGACTATGTCCACGTCAATTTTATGGTTCAAAAAAGATCTTCGCATTTTTGACCACAAGCCATTCCTTGAAGCCTCAAAAAATGCACTTGTCCTTCCATTATATATTTTCGAGCCTGAAATACTAGAAAGCGAAGACTATGACCCAAGGCACCATAAGTTTATAAATGAATCACTTAAATCACTAAAAATTGAATTAGAAAAAATAGGTGGTTACCTACATGTTGAACATGGATCAGCCTTAGAAGTATTCCAAAAACTAAGGTCACAAACATCAAATCAAATTAGAATTTTTTCTCATGTAGAAACTGGGAACTGGATTAGTTACCAAAGGGATATTCATTTAAAAAAATGGTGTAAAAAAAACACTATTGATTGGGTTGAGTTTCCCCAGCATGGTGTTCAAAGACCAATCAAAAATCGAGATGGTTGGTCCTACGAATGGAATAAGTCAATGAATGAGCCAATTATTCCTATACCAATAAATGTAAAATTTGAATCACATCAAAAAAAATTCAATTTAATAAAAGAAAAAAACCTTAATAAAAAAGTAACCCATAAAATCATTCAAAAAGGTGGTAGGGGTAGTGCTGAAAGACTATTGGTTTCTTTTTTAAATGAACGAGGTCGTAACTATGTAAAAGAGATGTCTAGCCCATTAACAGCAATGACAAGCTGTAGTAGGTTAAGTCCCCATATATCATTTGGAAATGTTAGTATAAAAGAAGTGTATCAAACTGCAAAAAAAAAGCGTGATTTGCTCAAGGGTGTAAAGGGCATTGGCTTCTGGAGGTCATCAATTTCATCTTTTTTGGGTAGACTAAGATGGCACTGTCACTTTATTCAAAAATTAGAAGATCAGCCTAAAATTGAATGGGTAAATATGGCTCGAGCATATGACAACATTCGGGAAAACGATTTCAACGAAAATTATTTTGAAGCTTGGAAAGTAGGTCTCACTGGTTATCCGTTTATAGATGCTTGCATGAGGTGTTTAAATGAGACAGGTTATATTAATTTTAGAATGAGAGCGATGCTTGTTTCATTTGCTTCATATGATCTTTGGCTAGATTGGAGGAAAACCAGTAAATATATGGCAACACAGTTTTTAGATTATGAACCAGGAATTCATTATAGCCAATTCCAAATGCAATCTGGAGTCACAGGAATAAATTCAATTAGGATATACAACCCGATTAAGCAGCAAAAAGATCATGATCCTGAAGGAATATTTGTTAGAAAATGGGTTCCAGAATTAGCAAAAATACCTTTAGAATATATTTTTACACCTCATTTAATGAGCGATGGATTTCAAGAAAAATATTCATGTGTAATTGGATTGAATTATCCTGCTCCAATTATTGATCATAACCTACAAGTTAAAAAAGCAAAAAATATTTTGTATAAAATAAAATCAACATCTGAAGCAAAAAGTGAAGCAAAAAAGGTTTACATCAAACATGGAAGTAGAAAAAAACCAAACCAAAGAAAGCAATAGAGATTATTTTTGATATTAGTTTTTTAAAGATTGCTGAATTGGAAAAATAATTCACTAAAGGCTTTAACTGTATGAGAAATAGGTTTTGAATATCCTCCTCCCATAAAAATAACAACTGGGCACCTTTTCTTTTTACAAAAACTAAGAACCATTTCATTCCTTTTCATCATTCCTTGATGACTGAGGCTTAAATGACCTAAGGTGTCATGGACCAAGCCATCCACTCCTGCTTGAAAAAAAATAATATCTGTGTCATTATCTTCTAATTTTTCTAGGCTTGAGCCAAGTATTTTTAAATAAGTCTTGTCTTTCATTCCTTTCTTTAAGGGTACATCTAAGTCGCTCACTTGTTTTTTTAATGGGAAATTAGATTCACAATGCATTGAAAATGTAAATATTGATTTATCAGTTTTAACCATCGATGCAGTTCCGTCTCCCTGATGAACATCTAAGTCAAGAATAAGTATGTTTTGATACCTTTTAAATTTCTCTTTGCAGTAATATGCAGAAATTACAAGATCATTAAAGACACAATATCCTGAACCATAATCATGATAAGCGTGATGAGTTCCTCCCGCTAAATTCGCAGATGCGCCATTTTCTATAGAGCTTATGACAGCACTTACACTACCACCCATTATAAAAAGTGTTCTTTCTATGATTTTTGAAGTCCAGGGTCTTAGGCCAATTTTTCTTTGTTGTACTTCGGACAACTTTCCTTTTAAAAATTGGTCTACATAATCTTTTTGATGAACATTATATAAATGTTTAACATTGATTTTTTTTGGTATTTTAAACTTAATGTCTTTATTTCGATTTGATTTTGATATTGATTCAAATATAAGTTGATATCTATCTCGAGGAAAATTTGAAGATTTAGATATCCCAGAGGTATAAATTGGATGGTAAAATATTTCGAGCAAGTATATGTTTAGTTAAGTATTATTAAAGATATCTGAAAATATTTGATATAATCAAATTATAATTTTATGAATATACTTGTTTAAAAATGAATTTTAGATGCTTCATTAGTATTTGTCATTATCTATAATAATCTATATTTGAAAGAGGGTGGTCAAAAAATGTATTGTATTAAATGTGGAAATAAAACAAAAAAGACTATTCCAACTGGTGACAATGTGTTCAGAGAAATCTGCAGTGCGTGTGAATACATTCATTATGTAAATCCAAATATAATTGTCGGTGCTCTACCTGTTCATTCTGGGTCAATTCTTTTGTGTAAAAGAGATATTGAGCCTGGTTTTGGTAAATGGACTTTGCCTTCTGGTTTTATGGAGATGGGTGAGTCTCTTGAAGATGGAGCAAAAAGGGAAGCACATGAGGAGGCGAATTTAGAATTAAATATTAAATATTTATTTACAACCTATAGTCTGCCAAGGATTGGACAAGTTTATATGTTGTATTTGAGTGAAATAGTAAACGATGATTATGCTGCAATGCATGAGACCTCAGAAGTTAAATTATTTTCAAAAAGTCAAATACCGTGGGATGATATAGCATTTTCAGCAGTAACTTTTGCACTGCAAAATTATATAGCTGACAGTAAGAATGGCATTTCTGGAAAATGTCACTCAAATTATTAACTCATAAACATGGTAACAAAGTGCCAAATAAAATCATATCATTTTCTCTATTAATTGGTTCATTATTTACAATTATGAAAGCAGGTGTTATATATGATTTTTCTAAAAATGATAATTTAGATGGTTGGTATGTCGTTGATGATGGTGTGATGGGAGGGCGATCTCAAGGCAAATTACAAATTGAAAATAATGATACGGGTTTATTTTCAGGAAGAATCTCACTTGAAAATTATGGTGGTTTTAGTTCTATTCGCTACTATACCAAAAATATTAAAGTAAAAAAAAACAAGTATATCACAATGGTTGTCAAAGGAGATAATAAATATTATCAATTGAGAATTAAATCTTCAAGGAATGAACGATATGTCTACACATATAAATTTTTTGCGAAAAA
>JABGWJ010000191.1 GCA_018645565.1 bacterium
ACAGAAAAAAAAGAAAAAAGTTGTTGATCCAAATGCCGTTGCGCATATTAAATCAACTTTCAATAATACACACGTTACGATATCTGATAAATTTGGAAACGTTCTTATATGGCAAAAGGCGGGTTCATCTGGTTTTAGGGGTTCTAGAAAAAGCACAGCATATGCTGCTACTCTTACAGCTCAAAAAGTAGCTGATACTGCTCTTTCTATGGGCATAGTTAGTATATCTGTCGAGGTTAAAGGACCTGGAGCAGGTCGAGAATCTGCAATAAGAGCATTGTCGGTCTCTGGTTTACAAATAACATCTATCAAAGATGTTACTCCGTTACCTCATAATGGCTGTCGTCCGCCAAAAAGAAGACGTGTATAACACAACATAAACGAGAATATTTAATATGGCAAAAACAAATCAGACTAGAGGCAAATTGGTTCGAAAATTCGGCGAGAATATCTTTGGTAATCCAAAGTATGATAGGTTGTTAAACCGTAAACCTTATGGCCCCGGTCAACATGCTCAAACTAGAAGAGGAAAAGTATCTAACTATGGTACCCAGCTTAAGGAAAAGCAAAAAATAAAATTCATGTATGGTTTGCTAGAAAAACAATTTAAAATTACTTTTAAAAAAGCTGAAAAACTTAAGGGGGAAACGGGTACTAATATGCTACAGCTTCTTGAAAGCAGATTGGATAATGTAGTTTTTAGACTTGGTTTTGCTCCAACAAGACCAGCGGCTAGACAGTTAGTAAATCACAAACATTTTTTAGTGAACAATATTGCAGTTAATATACCTTCCTATGTACTTAAAATAGGAGATACAATATCTGTTCGCGACAAAAGTAAAAAAATGGATATAATTCTTGATTCAATTAGAACTATTAAAGGCGATATAGATCTAGCCTGGCTTGATCTAGATAAAGCTAAAATGACTGGAACTTTTTTAAGTATCCCAGAAAGAGATCAAATGAATTTGACAGTGAATGAGCAGCTAGTTGTTGAACTGTACTCAAAATAAATTAAGATAATAAAAAAGGATAAATTTTCAATGGATAAATCATTTAATCTAATAGTTCAAACTGATGAAAAGTCTTTATCAAAAACGGATGGTCAATTTACGATTGAGCCGCTAAGTAGGGGTTATGGTATTACATTAGGTAATGCTATGAGAAGAGTTTTGCTTACTAGCATACCTGGCGCAGCTATTACTCATTTGCAAATTGAGGGTGTCGACCATGAGTTCTCTACTCTTAAAGGTGTTAAAGATGATGTTGCTGACATTATCATGAATTTAAAGAAAGTTAGGTTTAAGTTAATGGATAATAATCCTGATAAAATAAACCTTACTTTTAAGGGTAAAAATGTTGTGACTGCAAAAGATTTACAAAATGCTAGCAACCAATTTAAAATTCTAAATCCAAAACAGTATATTACTGAAGTGAACTCTAGTGGTAAACTTGAGATGGAGATTAGAATCGGTATTGGTATGGGTTATGTGCCGTCCGAGGAAAATGATTTACCTAATTTGCCCCTTGGAACTCTATCTATTGATAGCATATTTAATCCTGTAACAAAAGTTACCTATGACGTTAAACCTGTTCCAGGTGCAAAAGAACCTATTGAGATTTTGACTATGAATGTACAGACAGATGGCTCAATTTCGCCTAAGGATGCTATTAGCTACTCTGCTACATACATAAGAGAACATTTAAAATTTGTTGAAGCAATAGCAAATCCAGAAATTTTAGAAATTTCAAAAGGTGTTTCTGATGAAACATTAGCATTGCGTAACCTATTAAATCAGGCAATTGATGAAATGGAGTTATCAGTTAGGAGTTTTAATTGTTTGCAGGCAGCTGGTATCAAATATATTCACGAATTAGTGAGTAAGGAAGAAAACCAAATGTTGAAATATAAAAACTTTGGAAGGAAATCGCTTACTGAGTTAGTTGATAAACTCAGTTCTATGGGGCTTCATTTTGGTATGGATATAAGTAAAATTATGGCAGAAGAGGGTTAATCAAATGCGCCACAAGAAAAAAGGACGCAAATTAGGTAGGAAGGTAGGTAATCGTAGGGCATTACTAATGAATTTAGCATGTCAGTTGATAGTTCATAAAAGAATTAAAACTACAGATGCAAAGGCAAAAGAACTCAGATCATATGTTGAGCCTTTAATTACCTTAGCTAAAAAAAACAGCCTCCATTCAAGAAGGCTAGTAATAAAGAAGATTCCTAAAAAGAATATTGTACGAATTCTTTTCGAAGAAATTGCTCCGATATTTTCTGATAGACCTGGGGGATACACCAGGATCACTAAACTTGGTTATAGGGATAATGACAGAGCTCCTGTTTCGGTCATAGAGTTTGTTGAATCAATTGAAACTTTGGCAGTTGAAAAGCCAGCTGCGGAAAAATCTGAAAAGTAAATTTTAAAGATAGTTTATCGTTTTATTTTTCGTTTGAAGTATCTTCCTTTTTTTTTTTAAACTGCTTTCTCATATCTTCAGATAGCAGTCCCTCAGTTAAAGCACTTTGGGTAGTACGAGATCATATGGTTAGTAAGGAACTAATTGATAGCGTACTAGATTTTGCTGAAACTAACGGTTTTAATCATATTTTTGCGCAAGTAAGAGGACGAGGTGATGCATATTATAATTCAAGTTTTGTTCCAAAATCACATCTTGTTGATGCTGAATTTGATCCGTTAGAATATTTAATAAATTCTAACAAGAGTAATAATATTAAAATTCATGCATGGATCAATATTTATTATTTATGGTCTTCAAAATTATTACCTAAACAAAAAAAGCATCTTTTACTCAAAAACCCTGAATGGTTAGATAGGTCTAATAAAGATAAATATATAAAAACCTTTCAATATCTTAGTGATAAAAACTCTATGAAAATAGATGGAGAAGGTTTCTATTTAGCACCTACAAATCCATCTGTTAAAGATTATTTGTTAAATGTTATATCTGAATTATCTGAAAACTATTTAGTTGATGGAATTCATTATGACTATATAAGATTTCATAATACAAAATATGGATTTAATGAAACGGGACTAACAGAGTTTAGGACATTAAATAAAATAAATTCTATTAACTATCATGAAGATAATAATGTAATTTTTTCTGAATTTAAGAGGAATTCGATAACTAGTTTTGTTAAAGAATCAAAAGAATTAATTAAACGGAATTTACCAAATTCAATTATTTCCGCCGCTGTAAAGCCTAATATTTATGATGCTAAATTACTGTTCTTTCAGGAGTGGGACCTATGGTTATCAGCTGGTTATTTGGATTGGGCAGTTCCCATGAATTATGTTGTGGATAATGATAAATTCGTTCAGAATATGTATATGATCAAAGATAACATTCCCTCCCAATATCATAAAAAAATTATTGTTGGTATTTCTACGTATAATCAAGGCGCTAGAGTTGTTGGAAAAAAAATAAAAAGGTTAAGTAAGATGAGCTTTAATAATATATCTATATTCTCATACACTGTATTTGTTGATAATCCTTACTATTGGAAAAAATTAAAAAGATATTTTTAAGATTAACTATGAAAAGAAATATTATACCGCCTGTTGGATCAAAACTGAATTGTAAAAATTGGCAAATTGAAGCTGCTTATCGAATGATTCAACATAATTTGGATAAAAACGTTGCTGAAAACCCTGATGAATTAATTGTATATGGGGGTAAAGGTAAAGCCGCACGTGATTGGAAAAGCTTTGATTTAATATTAGAAACCTTAAGAAGGTTGAATCATGACGAAACCTTGATAATACAATCTGGAAAACCTGTAGCTGTGCTTAAAACACATTCATATTCTCCTCGTGTTTTAATTGCAAATTCAAACTTAGTTCCAAATTGGGCTAATTGGGAACATTTTGATAAGCTTGAAGCTGAAGGCTTAATGATGTATGGACAAATGACTGCAGGAAGTTGGATATATATTGGTACTCAGGGAATTCTTCAAGGTACATATGAAACCTTCATTGCTGCTGCCAAAAAACATTTTGGTTTAGAAAATCTAGCTGGAAAACTAGTTCTGACCTCTGGTCTTGGAGGCATGGGTGGCGCTCAACCTTTATCTGTAACAATGGCTGGGGGTGTAGCTATTTGTATTGAAATAGATAAAAGTAGAGTTATGCGCCGTCTTGAGACTAATTACCTTGATAAAGCGACAAATGACATTGATGAAGCTCTAAATTGGGCAAAATTAGCTATAAATGATAAAAAGCCGTTAAGTATTGGCCTTATTGGTAATGCTGCTGAAATAGTCCCTATTTTTGCAAAAAAGAAGGTAATCCCTGACCTTGTTACTGATCAAACTTCTGCGCACGATGAATTAGTGGGTTATATACCAATAGGCCTTAGTCTAGATGAAGCAAAAATTCTTCGAGAAAAAAATAAATCTTTATACATAGAAAAGTCTATACAGTCTATGGGCATTCATGTTGAGGCTCTTTTAGAATTGAAGCATCTTGGATCTATTGTTTTTGATTATGGTAATAATATTCGAGCGCAAGCAAAAAAAGCAGGTGTTAAGAATGCTTTTGACATACCAGGTTTTGTGCCTGAATATATCCGACCTCTTTTTTGTGAAGGTAAAGGGCCATTTAGGTGGGTAGCTTTATCTGGAGATAAAAATGATATATATAAAACTGATAAAGTTGCTTTAAAAATGTTTTCTAATGACAAAGCACTATGTCATTGGATAAAAATGGCAAATCAAAAAGTTTCATTTCAAGGCTTTCCCTCAAGAATTTGCTGGTTGGGTTATAAAGACCGTGCAAGGTTTGGTCTGAAATTAAATGAGATGGTGAAAAAAGGTGAATTATCAGCACCAATTGTAATTGGACGAGATCATTTGGATTGTGGGTCTGTAGCTTCTCCAAACAGAGAAACAGAGTCAATGAAAGATGGCTCTGATGCTGTAGCTGATTGGCCTCTTTTAAACGCTTTAGTAAATACTGCTAGTGGTGCGACATGGGTATCAATTCATCATGGAGGTGGAGTCGGGATGGGGTATTCTATTCATGCTGGCCAGGTTATTGTAGCTGACGGAACAGAAGAAATGGATAAAAGAATTTCTAGGGTTTTGACAAATGATCCTGGCATTGGGGTTGTTCGTCATGCTGATGCTGGTTATTCCGATGCTATAACTAACGCTGAGAATTGGTCGATAGATATTCCTAAATAAAATAATAAAATGAATGGTAACTCTTTAAAGTTAATAAATATTGGTACTTTGGTTTCTTATGATTCTGAAAAGGGTTCTATGGCATCAAGAAAGAACCTAGAAATAGTCATTGAGGATGGAAAAATAAAAGAAATAGGAAGAAATTTAAATTCAGCAGATGATGTGTATGACTGTAAAAATAAATTATTAACTCCTGGATTTGTCGATTGCCACACTCATCCAGTTTTTTTTGAAGATAGGCACAGAGAATTTAAAATGAGAGTTGATGGTTTATCCTATCATGAAATTGCTGAAAATGGAGGAGGTATTAATAGTAGCGTCAGTAGTTTAAGGTTATCCTCAGAAATAAATTTAAAAAATAGAATTAAGACTAGAATGGATAACTTTCTGAATCTAGGTACGACAACGATTGAAGCAAAAAGTGGATATGGCTTAAATCTTGATAGTGAATTAAAATCTTTGAAGGTTTTAAATGACCTTAAATCAACTCATTTGATTGATATTGTTCCTACTTTTATGGGAGCGCATGCAATACCAATTGAGTATAAAAAAAAACCCGATGAATATGTTGATTATCTATGTAAAGTTGTAATTCCAGAAATAGCAAAACAAGGAATAGCAGAATATAATGATGTCTTTTGCGAAGAAGGATATTTCAATCTAGAGCAAACAAAGAGGATATTAGATAAGGGATGTGAATATGGATTGACTCCAAGAATTCATGCTGATGAATTTAAAAACATTGGTGGTTCTAGTATTGCTGGAATTTTAAAATGCGTCTCTGCGGATCACTTAATGAAAATTAATGATGAAGATATAGCGCATATGCTAGAGTCAAATGTAACCGCAGTATTATTACCTGGGACTACATTTTTTCTTGGGGAAAAAGATTATGCTCCTTATGAAAAACTAAAAAATGCTGGGTTAGATGTTGCTATAGCAACAGATTATAATCCTGGAAGTTGCAATATTCAATCTATGATCTTTATTATCATGCTATCGGTTGTATATATGAAAATGGAAATTTCTGAAGCAATTTATTCAAGTACATACATTCCTGCAAAAGTACTAAATAGGCATGAGAAAAGCGGTTCAGTAGAGGTAGGCAAAATTGCAGATATAATAATATGGGATGTCTCAAGTATTATCGAAATTCCTTATAATTTTTCAATAAATCCCATACGCACCGTAATAAAATCTGGTAATTTTGTATTTTAATATTTGTTAGAAACTCTCAAGAGTTTAATTTTAAGAATCATATGAACAAAATATATCACAAAACAGCGAAGTATATCTCAATTCTAACTTGTTTATCATTTTTAGTCTTTAACTATGCTTCTGCTAACTATGCATTTAAAAAGAAGATTAAAAGTGTATGCTCTTCATACAGAGTATCGGTTAATGCATCCTCTATGGATTTTAACAGTAACTTATTTTCTTTAACCTTAGAAAGTAATAGAAATAATTTTGAAATGGTTATGCTCGTAGGGTTTGCTTCTGCTGGTCAAGCTGTCTCACATCAAAATAGTTTGGGACTTTCCAATGCGTATGTTCCACAAGAAATAAGTATTAGAGTAAATGTACCTTCATCAAAAGGTGAAACGATGGTTTTTGAAGCAACATGTTCGTCTAATGATGCTATTCAGCTAGCTGCGGGTACATTAGACTCTTCAGAGTTTATGCAAAAAATTGATTTACAAACTTCATAAGGAGGAATTATGATAGGCTTAGGATTAGAAGAAACTTTATTACAGTATGTACGTGCTGTAGGTTGGTCTGTTACAGCAGCAGTCGGTTTTGCTTTCGGGGTAGGAATTGCTTTGAAAGTCTTTGACTGGTTATCAACAGACATAGACGAATGGGAAGAAATAAAAAAAGGGAATATAGGTGTCTCTCTAATATTTATTTCTCTAATCGTTATGGTTGGGTTACTGGTTTACAAAGTGATTTAAGCATTATTTTAAAATTAGTATTTTTTAAAAGAGCCTATATCTAGGCTCTTTTTTTTTATAAAATAGTGTTGATAATAATTAAAAACAAAGGTGATGAAACAGTGCAAAAAAAGTTGACGGCGTCATTGTTCAGTCTTTTGTCACCAGTAAAAAGATAATAGCTTTTAATATAAGACTCAGATATAATTAAACCATTTTTTGATATAAATCGACTTTGGAATGTGCTTCCTAGTATAGAATCAAAGAGAGAGGCAAAAAATCCAGATATTAATATCATCATTAAATATTTAATATCAATATCAAATAAATATCCAGTTAAACTAATTAATAGAGAGCCTAATAAAGATCCGACTATTCCTATGGCAGTTACACCGCCTGATTCTCCTGCATCTAATTTTTTTCCCGATATTATATCAATCGGGTTTGTTTTGGAGAACTTTCCAATTTCAGTACCCCAAGTATCAGAATTTGCGGCAGCGATTGCTGCAATGAAAGAATAATATAAAAAGTTATTAGGAAAAAAATGATTAACAATACATAATAGCAGAGCCAAACCTCCATTCGCAAAAACTTGAGCAGCATTACGATTACTTTCAAGCTTTATTGCTTTATGATTATTTAACTTTGAAAGGATCGTCGAAGATATAAAAAATATACTTATTGGAATTAAATGATCTAAGCCGCCAAAACCTACAATAAGTGTACCCATGAAACTTGCGCTTATGAATCCGCTTAACGACAAGTGTTTTTTTCTAAAGAAATAATAAAGAAAAATAAAAATTATGATGATTATTAATAAAAATTTATTTAAAAAGTTGTTTTGGTTTAAATGATTAAATAGTTCTATAAAAAGAAATGTTGTGATGGGGATTGTTAGGTTATCAGAACCTTTAGAACTTACTGATTCGGCAAAAGTAATCGCAATCGAACAAATAGTTATGGCAATTATGGTGTCTAAAATGTCAAAATCGATAAAAATAAAGCCAGATACTAATGTTATTAAAACTAGAGTAGCTGTGAACATAACAACAGAACCTTCAATTGACTTTATATCTCCAGCAATATTGTAATTATGTGTTTTTATTTTTCTGTTGCCAACGAACGAAGCTAAAGGGTCAGCGACCGCTAAAATAATATAGGCGGCAGCTATTTGATATGAATAATCCCAAAATGGACCAGCTATTAGTATGAAAGAAAGCGGAAAATAAATTGTGCCAAGCGATTTTCTTCCAATATCATGAAAACTTTTCAATTTATTATTTTTGTAACTAGTTAAATTTATGAAGAGAAATAAAAAAGCTAATATTATGGGCTGAATATTATTTGAAAAAAGGAAAGGACTTGCTGAAACTGCCAGCCCGATAAAAAGATGTATTATGATTCGGTTTGAAGATGCTGATACTATTTTTTTTTTGTAACCGAATTCACTGATGAGGATTAATAAAATTATTAAAAATAGAAATAAAACAAACAATTTCCACGGATTATCCAATTGGTATAAAATTTGATTAATCATTATAGTATTAAATTATTTGTTTTTTTAAATATTCTGCAAGATTATTACTTTTTATATATTCTAAATATGAAAGTAGCCGTAAATGATTTCGTAAAAAGGCAGACTGAATTATCGGGTAAAACCTTTTCTAATGATCTAACTTTTGAGTTTTTTGCTAATCATGCGAGAGATAAAATGATAAAAAATAAATTTTTGATTGGTTATCGAAAAGGAGTTCGGATTGTTGCCATTGACAAAAAATATGTTCATAAAGTATACTGTCCATATGTTAAGATTACTAAAGATATTAAACTCGTTTCAAAGCTTGTAAAAAGGAGAGAAAAGGAACTTCCTTATATTCAAACTCGAGCCATAAATGGTATTCCTGTTAAGGCGGGTGCGGTAAATCTTATTTTATATAGTCATGATGTTCTACTTGAGAATGATGAAAACACCACAGACGCGGACTGGGAATTAATAAGCATAAATGCGATTCCTGAGGGTGAAGACACAATGCCAATTGATCCAGTAACGATGATGAGAAATCAACTTAATTTGATTGGTGGTACTAAAGCTAGATATTCAACTGAGGAATGGGCTAAGTCAGTGCTGTTTTGGCAAAAATATGCTTCATTAAACCCAATAAATTTAATAGACGAAGATTGAATTAATAGTCCTCTAAAACCTTGTAATTAATAAATTAGCTATTTAACTTGCCTAGCAACCTATTATTTGTTGTAATTAGTTAAATTAGCGGAGTCCATAAACCGAGGATCTATCTTCTGTTTGGAATAAAAATACATAAAGTAGTAATTGGCAATATCAAATTGATATAAATATATAAATGCGTTTAAAACATATTATAAATAAGATTTTATTATCCCTTTTTACAGTGATCTCTATTACTTTAGGACAGACTTTTGAGATATCTGGTACTATTAAAGATGAAAGTGGTAAAAAGATTTCAAATGCGCGATTAACATTATATTCTTCAAAATATCAATTAGTAAAAACAGAAAGAACTAAAGGGAATGGCAAATTTAAGTTTAAAAAAATTACACCAGATAAATATACTTTAAATATCTATGGAGCTGGAGGAAATTCTGCTACCAAAGAAATTGACCTCAGGTCTAAATCTGTAACAAAACTTGAAGTAACTGCTGGTCAAGATGACAAGCAGCCTCAATTAACTGTTGAATCAGAAGTTGGTAATGTTATTTTAAAATGGGAGCCAATAAATAACACAGGTGAATACATAATATTTAGAGATAATACAGAGCTTACAAAAACCTCAAAACCGTCCTACAAAGATAAAGTAATTGGTGGAAAATCTTATGCCTATAACATTACAGCAGTAGATAATAATGGCGAGAAAGGTACTCGGTCATTAACAGAGCATGGAAAAGCTCTTCTTAAATCTCCCGCAAATATTAAAGCGTTCGCAAAAAAAAATACCATATCTCTTTCTTGGGATGTAGTGCAAAATGCAAATAGTTATAATATTTATAGAGACGATGATCTAATAAATACAACAACGGAGTTAGAATACTCAGATTACAAGTTAAAATATGATGAAGATTATGCTTACACTATAGTTTCTGTTGATCACCACAAAGAAGAGGGGCCAAAATCTAGCTCAAAGTCGATTTCTACCCATAAAGAAGTAAAAAAAATTAAAAAAATTAAAGCAGAAGCTGGTGAGAGTATTGTTGAACTTGAATGGACAAAGCATGATCTTGCTGTAAAGTATAAAATATATCAAAATGGGACACTAATTGATTCTGTTAAAATAATAAAATACACTGCTAAAACTGATCCTGGAACAGAAAATTGTTTTACAGTTTCTGCTGTTGATAAACACGGGACAGAGGGACCTCAATCTGTTCCTGCTTGTGATAAAGCACAATTCCCTCCTCCTGAAAAAGTTAGTCTAATTCTTGGAGAAAAATATTCAGATGAAATGAATTCTTTGAAAATTAAATGGGACCCAGTTGACGGTCCTGCTTCATATAACATTTACAGAGATGGAAAATCTCTAACAAATTCTAAAAATACTAATTACCATGATAAGGATTTAGACTTTGGTAAAGAGTACACTTATGAGATTTCTTCTCTTTCTGATGATGGGCTAGAGGGTCCCTTATCAGAACCTATCAAAAAGAAGACGCCAAAAATATTTAAAATAAATGGTCAACTTATTAATGAAAAAGGACAGCCTAAGATAGAAGAGGCAAAGGTTTTTTTGTATAATAATAATAATGTTTTATGGGAAGAGTATACTGCTGGCTCAAATGGAAAATTTACGTTAGAGAACCGTATAATCTCTGGTAATTACAGAATTAAAGTATTTGGCAACGGGCATGGTAATAATGGCGAATATGCTGGTAATGGT
>JABGWJ010000192.1 GCA_018645565.1 bacterium
AAACTTAATTATTCTATTAATCGCTGTATATTTATTAATCCATACTGTTAGAGAGAATGCCCCAATCGGAATAAAACTGCCAACCATATTCAAAAAGAAAAAAGACAAAGAATGATACCTGCAAAATTAATAGAAAAAAAACGAGACGGATTTGAACTCAGTGCAGAAGAAATTGAATGGTTCGTCGAAGGAACAGTAGAGAATAAAATTGATGATTGCCAGCTATCTGCGATGTTAATGGCAATTTATTTTAATGGGATGAGTGATTCAGAAACTTTTTCTTTAGTGAGCTCAATGATTAATTCTGGGGAAAAGTTTAAATTCAATAACTTTGGTAAATATGTTGCTGATAAACACAGCACTGGTGGTATTGGCGATAAAATTTCTTTTATTTTATCTCCCATATTATCATCTCTGGGTATCATAGTTCCGATGATTGCAGGCAGAGGGTTAGCATATACTGGTGGTACAATTGATAAGCTAGAATCGATACCCAATTTCCAAACATCCATAAATGTAAAAAATTTCAAAATCCAAATTCAAAACATTGGCTGTGGTATTATAAGTCAATCTTCAGAAATTTGTCCTGCGGATAAAAAAATATATTCAATACGAGACTTAACGGGGACGATACCATCGATGCCACTTATTTGCAGCTCCATAATGAGTAAGAAAATAGCTGAAGGCCTTGATGGACTTATAATGGATATAAAAGTTGGGAATGGCGCTTTTATGAAAACGATTTCTGAGGCAAAAACACTAGCGACTGAACTTAAAAAAATAGGAAGCGCTTTTGAAATAAAAACAGATATAACCTTTTCAAATATGTCGCAACCGTTAGGTCGGTATGCTGGGCTGGGATGTGAAATTATTGAATCTATAAATTGCTTAAAAGGTGATGGCCCAAACGATTTAATCGAACTTAGCTTAGAGCTTGGATCAAAAATTTTACTTCAAAGTAAAAAAGCTAATAACGAAAATGAAGCAAAAAAGAAAATGCTCAAAACTATTGATGATGGAAGTGCTTTAAAAAAGTTTGAGGAGATGATCATAGCACAAGGTGGAAATTTTGAACAATTACAAATGAGTCAATCCAATATTAAAAATGAGCTTTATATTTGTTCAGATAGAGGTGGATATATTAGTTCTATGGATACTGAAAAAATAGGGTGGGCTCTTGTCGAAATGGGATGCGGAAGGCGAAGAGATAAAGACCCTCTAGACTTTACTGCAGGAATTAGATTTAATGTAAAGGTCGGAGAAACTGTAAAAAAAGGTGAGAAAGTTTATACATTATTTGGTGAAAACATTAAAAAGCTAGAAAGTGCAAAATCGATGCTTCACAAAACTTTCAAGGTCTCTAGTGAAACAATTTTAAAACCTAAATTAATATTGTCTTAGCTAATCTAATTTCTATGTATCCTACATTTTTGCCCAGGTTCTGATCCAGACTTATAAACTTCTTTCTCAATTGGACATGCTTTTCTTGCCCCCATTTTTGAGACTGAGCATATTTCAGATACGATTATTCCGCTAGGCCTTTGGAAATTCACTCTGGGCATTTCCAGTATATCATGTCCATCTCGCATGAATCTTGCCCATGTTGGCAACGCTGCTTTAGACCCATCTTGCCCCATACCTAAACTAACTTGATAGTCGTCGACTCCGAACCACACTCCCGTTGCTAATTGAGGCGTAAAACCGACAAACCAAGCATCACTCCAGCCTTGAGTTGTTCCGGTTTTACCGGCGGCAGGCCTTGTAAATTTATATTTCCACCTTGCACTTCCTGCAGTTCCGCGATCCATAACAGTCTGCATTAAATTTGTCATAAGAAATGCAATTTCCTCACTTAATACTTCATACTGAACAGCACCATACTCTCTTATTGTATTCCCATAGCGATCTTCTATTTTTGTGATCGCAAAAGGTTTAGAATAAACACCTTTATTGGCATAAGCCGCATAAGCAGATACCATTTCTAAAGGAATCACCTCACTTGTTCCAAGAGCAATTGCATCTACGGCTCTAATATCTGTCGATATACCCATTCTTTGCGCCGTTCGCTTAACCTGTTCTGCCGGAGCATAATCCTGTTGAACAATTCTAACAGAAATTAAATTTAATGATTTTCTTAACCCTTCTCTAAGGGTGGTTAGTCCGCCTGTACTGCCTCCATAGTTTTGAGGCTTCCATTTTACCCATGACCCATCTGTATTTTGGACATTTAACACTACTGGCTGATTCAAAAGTTGCTGAGAAACAGTGTAACCATTTTCTAATGCAGTAGTATAAACAAAAGGTTTAAATACAGATCCTGGCTGCCTTTTTGCTTGTACAGCTCTATTATATTGATCATGATAATCCGGGCGACCCCCAATCATTGCCATAATGCCTCCCGTTTTTGGATCAATAGCAACAAACGCTGTTTGAACCAATAATTTTGATCGAAGGTCTTTATATAACTGAGCTTCTCCCTGCATCATCATTTTAACAGAATCCTCATCATAAATTGTAAGGTGTCCTAAAAGTTCAAACTCTTCTTTATTATTCATGATTCTATTATTTAATTTGGATTGCGAAATATTTATCGCATCTAAAACAACTTTTTCTGCAAGGGCCTGTAACCTTGAATCAAGAGTAGTATATATTTTTAATCCATCACGATATATATTGATATCTAGTGCTTCATCTTCTTTTTCTAAAAGTCTTCTAACATATTCTGTGAAGTATGGAGCTAATCCTCTAATCGGTAGTTCTTTAACTGATTCTAATGTCATTGCTCGGTACTGAGCATGCTCATTGTGTGTTATGTAGTTTTGATCTCTCATTAGCCTAAGAACTGTATTTCTTCTTTTCCTCGCTCTTTCTGGGTGACGAATTGGCGAATAACTTGCTGGAGATGGCAGCAAGCCTACAAGCAAGGCCGACTCATCCACACTAAGCTGATTTGATTCTTTGCCAAAAAATCTTTTAGTAGCTGCCTCCACTCCATATGTTCCATGACCAAAATGAACAGTGTTAAGATACATTTCTAAAATTTCATCTTTTGTATATGTTCTTTCTATCTGGACCGCTGTAATAACCTCTTTAATTTTTCTCAAAATACTATCTTCAAAACCAATTGTTTTATACAAATTTCTCGCTAGCTGCTGAGTAAGAGTACTAAACCCTTGGCGATAGCTTAACGATAGAATATTAATACTAATCGCTCTTGCAACACTACGTAATGATAAACCCCAATGGTCATAAAACCTTCTGTCTTCCGATGCGATAACCGCATCATGCATGTGTTTCGGAATATTATTTAGTTCGACAAAAACTCTTTTTTGAAGGAATAATTCACTTAATATTTTCCCATCAGATGAGTAAATCCTTGTCACTAAATCAGGATCATAATTTTCTAATTGCTCTAGGGAAGGTAAATTACGAGACAAAAACAATACAAATAAGAGGACGAAAATTGCCCCAGAGAAAACAATCCCTAGAGATACCCAGAAAACTTTTGCTATTCCAGTTATGGGTTTTGTATTTGACATATATAAATTTACAAGCTTTCTTGAAATTTAGTTCAAATTGCTAAAACAAAAAAAAGGGTAAAAATCAATTCTACTTTTTTAAAGGACTAATCATCTTGCTTGGTTTAACCAGCTTGTCAAACTCGCCAATCTTCAGATAGCCAAGTCTCTCTGCTGATTCTTTTAAAGAAATATTATTTTTATATGAATGTTTTGCAACCTCTGCAGCTTTATCATAACCAATATGAGGATTCAAAGCTGTAACAAGCATGAGCGAGTTATATAAGTTTTGATTAATTTTTTCAATGTTTGGCTGTATCCCATCAACCGCATTTTCAGCAAATGACTTTGAAGAGTCAGCTAATAATTTTATAGACTCTAAAATATTATGGGCTATCACAGGTCTAAAAACGTTTAACTCAAAATTTCCACTAGCTCCTGCCATGGTAATTGTAACATCATTCCCAAAAACTTGAGTACAAACCATTGTTAATGCTTCACATTGCGTAGGATTAACCTTTCCGGGCATGATTGAAGATCCGGGTTCATTTGCAGGAAGAATAATTTCACCTATACCAGACCTAGGACCACAACCTAACCATCGTATATCATTCGCAATTTTGAACAATGAAGTTGCTATAACTTTAAGAGCGCCAGATAGTTCAACTATGCAATCTTGGCCACCAAGTGCTTCGAATTTGTTAATGGCTGTCTTAAAATTTAAACCGGTAATTTTTTTAATTTCTTCAGCCATTTCAACGTCATAGCCTTCGATTGTATTTATGCCAGTTCCTACCGCAGTACCTCCTACTGCAAGTTCATAGCAATTATCAACAGCCTTATCTAACCGATCAATTCCATGTTCGATGGCTGAAACATATCCAGAGAACTCTTGCCCTAAACTCAGAGGAGTCGCATCCTGCAAATGGGTTCGACCTACTTTAATAATATCTTCAAAGTCTTTGGCTTTTTTTTGGAATGAACTTTTTAATTTTTCGAGCGCTGGTTTAAGGTTATGTACTACGCTCTCGACCGCAGCAATATTAATAGCCGTGGGAAAAGTATCGTTTGTTGATTGGCTCATATTTACATGGTCATTCGGATGAACGGGGCTCTTGCTTCCTAGTTTTCCGCCAACAATCTCAATAGCCCGATTAGAAATCACTTCATTAAAATTCATATTTGTCTGCGTTCCACTTCCAGTCTGCCAAACAACTAGCGGGAAATGATCATCTAATTTTCCATCAATCACCTCGTCAGCCGCTTCATGAATAACAGATTTTATATCTTCTTTTAACTTCCCACTATTATGATTAACAGTAGCTGCGGATTTTTTTATAATACCATAAGCCCGTATGAACTCTCTAGGAAAACGATGATCACCGATTTTAAAATTCTCTAATGATCTCTGCGTTTGCGCTCCATAATACTTTTCAGATGGAACATCTATTGGACCAAGACTATCACTCTCAGTACGGAATGTCATTAATTTATTTTACCGTCCAAATATCGCCTGCGTTTAACAAGTCTTGAACCTTGCCTGGTCCTTTGGCTTTAATTGCAGAATCAACTTGAGAAACCATTTCAGAATTATAAGTAGGCTTATCTACAGAATATATAACTCCAATCGGTTCTGGCAAAACAGGATGCGATGTCCAATTTGCAATAATATGAGCTAAGTCAAGATTCGTTTCATCGTGAACTAGAAGGTCATCTAAGCTATGCTTTTCCATATCAACAACAGTCGCTTTAAAGCCATCGAGCTTTATACCTTTAGTCCCTTTTGAAAAAACCATTGGCTCACCATGTTTAACTTCGATTACATTATCAAACTTATCAGCAGAAGTATATTCTTCAAAAGCATTATCATTAAAAATATTACAATTTTGATATATTTCAATTAATGAACCACCATCATGATGATAAGACCTTTCCAACATTTGAGATAAATGGGCTTGCCAACGATCTATTGTTCTAGCAACAAATGTGGCCTGGGCTCCTAGAGCAAGAGAAGGTGGGTTTAAAGGAATATCTAATGAGCCATAAGGCGTTGCTTTTGTAACTTTCCCTACCTCAGAAGTCGGAGAATACTGTCCTTTTGTTAGGCCATAAATTCTGTTATTAAACAGCAAAATATTCAAATCCATGTTTCGTCTTAATGCATGCATGAAATGATTTCCTCCAATTGAAAGGCCATCGCCATCGCCAGTCACAACCCAAACAGATAAGTCTGGATTTGCAATTTTTACACCGGAAGCTACTGCTGGAGCTCGACCATGAATTGTGTGAAAACCATAGGCATTCATATAATAAGGAAACCTGCTTGAGCATCCTATACCTGAAACAAATACGAAATCTTCCTTTTTTCTACCAAATGTTGGCATTGTTTTTTGAGTTTGAGCTAAAATTCCATAATCACCACATCCAGGACACCACCTGACCGACTGGTCGGATTCAAAATCTTTTTTTGTATAAGTTGGAGTATTTACATCTGACATATAATTATTAACCTATCATTTCGTTTAC
>JABGWJ010000009.1 GCA_018645565.1 bacterium
CAACTTTTTTAATGGTGTCTGTGGCCGCAACTGCTACAATTGAACTATCAAATTCAGAACAAGCTTCAATAGTTTTTTTTATATATGAAGATCTCACAAAAGGCCTGGCTGCATCGTGAATGCAAACAAGATTGTATTTATTTTCGACGGCACTTAACCCATTCATTACTGAATTTTGTCTCGACTTACCTCCTTTAACGATTTTTATATCAATTTGATTAGAAAACTTATCAACCGTTCGAGAGCTCTGAATTTCTGACACAAACTCTTGAGGGATAACCAGAATTACTTCCCCTATATATTCTGATTGAACAAACGTTTTTAAAGAGTAAGACCATATTGGCTCACCATTAAGCTTTTTAAATTGTTTTTTCTCTCCAAATCTAGTGCCAGAACCAGCAGCAAGAATTATAGCAGAAACTTTATTCAAATCTCTTTTACAATGCTATACGATAATCATCGCGTCGCCATAACTAAGGAAATTATAATCATGTTTTTTTGCTTCACGATAGGCTTTTTTCAATAAATCAATATCAGCAAAGGCACTAACCATCATCATTAATGTAGACTTTGGAGTATGAAAATTGGTAATCATTGAATCAACCATTTTATAGTCATAAGGAGGATAAATGAACTTATCTGTCCAACCTCGTTTTGGTGATACCATAAAACCCGAGACGACCACAGTTTCTAATGCTCTAATCGTCGAAGTCCCAACTGCTACAATTTTCCGGTGTCTCTTTCTAGCATCATTTATTGCCATAGCTGTTTTTGGTGAAACCTCGAAATATTCGGAATCCATCTGATGCCTATTTAAATCTTCAACTTGAACAGGTCTGAAGGTTCCAAGGCCGATATGGAGTGTAATATATTCTATTTTTACACCTTTTTTTTCAAGTTTTTTTATTAAATCATTTGTGAAATGAAGACCCGCAGTAGGAGCAGCTACAGCACCGCGTTCAGATGCATATACTGTTTGATATCTCTTCTTATCACTAGGCTCTGGATCTCTAGTAATGTATGGTGGCAATGGAGAGGTACCTATTTTGTCGATTATTTTATGAAGTTCTTCTTGACTTTCAGATTCAAATCGAACGACCCTTCCACCTGAAACAGTATTATCAATCACATCACACATTAGTTTCGGTGTGAAAACTAATTTATTTCCTATCCTAACTTTTCTTGCCGGACGAACCATTACTTCCCATAAATTTTGAGCAAGCTCTCTCAAAAGAAACACTTCTACCTTAGCATCTGTTCTATCCTTAGTTGCAAATAACCTAGCTGGGAATACCTTTGTGTTATTTAAGATTAATAAATCATTTTTTCTTAAGTGATCTACAATATTGCTAAATTTTTTATGCTCAATAGTTTTTTTCTCCCTATCGACGACCATTAGTTTAGACTGGTCTCTCTTTTCAACTGGGTACTGGGCAATGTACTTTTTTGGCAATGGGTAATCGAAATCTCCAAGTTTAAATTTTTTCTTTTTTTCAATCATTGAATAAATCCTTTTGGTTATTTTTGTTTATTGTTTTTTCAAGTAGTTCATATGCTGATTCTTGAGCAATTCTTCCCCTTGAAGTTCTTTGCATGAATCCTTGCTTAATTAGATATGGCTCATAAACATCCTCTATAGTTGCAGGGTCTTCTCCTACTGCAACGCCTAATGATTTTATGCCTACGGGCCCCCCTGAAAATTTATCTATTAATACTTCTAAAATATTTCTATCCATTATGTCTAGTCCAAATTTATCAACGCCTAGACGGTTTAACGCTTTATTTGCGACCTCATAAGTAATTTCCCCACTTGCTTTTACTTGGGCATAGTCCCTTGCTCTTCGAAGTATTCGATTCGCTACTCTAGGGGTACCTCTGCTTCTTTTCGCGAGTTCCATCGCGCCCTTGTCATCTATTTTTACTTCTAATATTTCTGCAGATCTGCTAATTATATGGAATAAATCCTCGGCACCATAATAATCTACTCTCAAAACAATGCCGAACCTATCTCTTAATGGGGAGGTTAAGTTTCCCAACCTAGTTGTTGCACCAACTAAGGTAAAAGGATCTACGTCTAGTTGCACACTTCGAGCACTTGGGCCTTTGTCAATCATGATATCAATTTTAAAATCTTCCATTGCTGAGTACAAATATTCTTCAACAACGCTATTCAATCTGTGGATTTCATCTATAAAAAAAACATCTCTATACTGTATGTTGGTCAACATACCAGCTAAATCTCCGGCTCGATCGATTACAGGGCCAGAGGCTTGCTTAATGCTCACATTTAGCTCCTTGGAAATGATATTAGCTAATGTCGTTTTACCTAGACCTGGAGGTCCAAATAATAAAACATGGTCCAGTGCTTCTTCTCTTCCATTTGCAGCTTCAATATATAACTTTAAGTTATCAACTAATTTTTTCTGACCAATAAATTCATCAAACTTAACAGGCCTAAGTGATTTCTCTAAAATTATATCTTCTTCAAAGGGACTCGGATCTGTAATAAATATATCTGTCATATAATGAAACTAAAATTATTCTAATATATACTAAAATTACGAATTCAAGCGTCAGACACCAAGAAGACTAATTCTAATTGTAATTATTTTAACATATCTTTTAAAAAATGACCAGTATATGACTTTTTATTCTCTGCTACCATTTCCGGTGTTCCGCATGTAATAATCTCTCCACCTTCATCCCCCCCCTCAGGCCCAAGATCGATTACCCAATCTGATGATTTTATTACATCCATATTATGTTCAATAATTAAAACTGTGTTCCCACGATCAACTAATTGCTGTAGTACTTTAAGAAGTATTCTTATATCCTCAAAGTGTAACCCCGTAGTGGGTTCATCAAGAATATATAAAGTTTTACGTGTGTTCATTTTTGAAAGTTCGGTTGACAACTTGACTCTTTGAGCTTCTCCCCCAGAAAGAGTAGTAGCTTGCTGCCCTAAATGTATATATCCTAAACCTACATCCTTCAGAGTTTGTAATTTTTTCGTGACTGCTGGAATATTTTCAAAAAAGCCAATCGCTTCATCCACATCCATATCTAATACATTTGATATAGATTTACCTTTATATTTTATTTCTAAGGTTTCTCTATTGTATCTCTTCCCATTACATATTTCACACGTTACATAGACATCAGGTAAAAAATTCATTTCTATCTTTATAATCCCATCACCTTCGCAAGATTCACATCTCCCGCCTTTAACATTAAAAGAAAATCTACCAGGCTTATAGCCTTTAATTTTTGAATCAGGCAATTTAGCAAAAAGATCTCGAACAAAAGTAAAAAGACCCGTATATGTAGCAGGGTTTGATCGAGGTGTCCTACCAATTGGTTTTTGATCAATCTGAATAACTTTGTCGATGAACTTTAATCCTTCAATAGATGAATACTCTAGTGGGTAGACCCTAGATCTATTTATATGCTGAGTAATTATTGGATATAAAGTTTCATTAATTAATGTGCTTTTACCGCTTCCTGAAACACCAGAGATTGATATTAATTTTCCCAATGGAAACTCTACATCTATGTCTTTTAAATTATTTCCTCTAGCTCCAGTAAGCTTAATTGATGACGTTTTACTTAGCCTTCTATTTTTTGGGATTTCAATAGATCTTTGCCCTGATAAATATTTTCCCGTTAGCGATTTTTTTGACTTATATATTTCTTTAGGCTCTCCAGCAAAAACAACTTCACCTCCAAGCTTTCCTGCTTTTGGTCCAATATCTATAATATAATCTGATGATTCCATCGTCTCTTGATCATGCTCAACAACAAGTATGGAGTTTCCTATATCTCTTAATGTTTTTAATGTTGAAAGTAATCTTGCATTGTCCCTTGAATGCAAGCCTATAGAAGGTTCATCAAGTATGTATAATACGCCCATTAATTGTGAACCAATTTGCGTTGCGAGACGAATCCTTTGAGACTCTCCACCAGATAAGGTGGCGGCAGACCTACTCAATGATAAATATCCTAGACCTACATTATTTAAAAAAGACAATCGCTGGTTAATTTCTTTTAAAATTTGATCCGCAATCTGTTCTTCTTTTTTAGAGAGTTTAATTTTATTAAAAAAAACTTGTAAGTTTTTTACTGATAACGAGGAAATCTCACCAAGGTTTTTCCCATCAATGAGCACTGACCTACTCTCTTTTTTAAGTCTCGTCCCATTACAATTAGAGCAATCTCGCATACTCATAAACTGTTCTATCCACTCCCTTACCCCATTGGATTTTGTTTGTTTATATCTTCGCATTAGATTTGGGATTGCACCTTCCCAACCGCCGCTGTACGTGCCTGACCACCTATCTGAACTGTATTGCATTTGGTATTCTGTCTTACCTGAACCATATAAAAGTTCATAACGAGTATCTTTATCAAGCTTTATCCATGGAGTAGAAAAGCTAAAGTTTAAATGTTTTGACAAGCTCTTTAAAATACTTCCATACCAATTACCCCTAGGCTGCTCACCAAGTGAAACAATTGCGCCTTGCACTAGTGACTTATTTTTATCAGGGACTACTAAATCTGGGTTAACCTCCATGTGCGTACCGATACCTTCACATTTTTTACATGCACCAAATGGAGAGTTAAATGAAAACATTCTAGGGGTTAACTCTTCAAGGCTAACTTCGCATTTAGCACAAGCAAAATTTTCACTAAATATGTGATCTTCGCCCTTTAACTCATGTACAACAATTAATCCTTCTCCTAGCTTTAGAGCTAATTCTACAGACTCAGTAATTCTTTCATGCATAGCATCTTCTACTATTAATCTATCTACTAAAATCTCAATCGTATGTTTTTTGTTTTTATCCAGATCAATTATGTCATCTACCTTGTAAGTAATTCCATCGACCCTTATTCGCAGAAACCCTTTTTTTTGGATTTGTTTGATTAAGTTTTTGTGCTGACCTTTCTTGCTTCTGATAACAGGAGCTAAAATGTAAAATTTAGTTTTCTGTTTAATTTTAAATATAGTGTCAACTATTTGTTGTACTGATTGTTTTTCAATGGGGTCATTACATTTCCAACAAACTGGTTGCCCTACATGAGCGTAAAGTAATCTTAAATAATCATGGATTTCGGTGACAGTACCAACCGTACTTCTTGGATTTCTAGCGCTAGCTTTTTGCTCAATGCTAATCGCAGGCGATAAGCCTTCGATAGTATCCATATCTGGCTTCTCCATAAGGCCTAGAAATTGTCTTGCATATGTTGATAATGATTCAACATATCGACGCTGCCCCTCAGCATAAATAGTATCAAATGCTAACGAGGATTTGCCGGAACCAGATAGACCTGTAATTACAACTAATTTGTCTCGAGGTATACTAATGTCAATATCTTTAAGATTATGTTGACGCGCACCTTTCACAACAATTTGCGTTAAAGATTTTTCGTTATCATTTATTTTATTAATTTTAGGCATCCTTTATATTACGCCCAATTATAGCCTAGCACCAAAACCCTTAGGTTCAATTTTTCAATCAACCCGACATACAAATGAACACACTTAAAAATCATTTCCTTATTTCAATACCGCATATGAAAGATCCATTATTTGAAAAATCAGTTGTACTTTTATGCGAACATGATGAACAGGGAGCAATGGGGTTAATCATAAATAAAGAAATCAATAAAGATAGTATATTCGTTAACTTTAGTCCTGGATCTAACCAAAAAATTAAATTCGCCGATTACATTGCTAATAATAAATTATATATTGGTGGACCAGTCCTAACCAACAAAATGTTATTTTTGCATAATGGTGATACAGATAATAAATCTCTTCTACTTAATGAGAAAATTTCGATTTCTAGTGATATCATATCATTAATATCCATTGCGAAGTCAAGTAATGTGAAGCACAAACTGTTTTTCGGGCATGCTGGTTGGAGCCAAGGACAACTTGAGCGAGAGATTGAAAATGGTGACTGGCTTATACAAAAAGCAACGTCAAACTTAATTTTTGAAAATGAGGCAGAGCATATTTGGCTTATCGCAACTCATTCATTAGGCATTGAAGTTAATGACATCACCAATAATTCAGGGGTCAGCTAAACGCTTTAATGAAAAAATATTTACCTTACTTTGCAATCATTTTTGCTGCTTTACTTTGGAGCCTTGATGCTTTTCTTCGGCAGTCATTGTATATACTGTCTCCGCTGTTAGTAGTAACCATTGAGCATGGTATTGGCAGTTTAATCTTCTTCCCTTTTTTAAAAAATTTTTGGCAAGATATCAAAAATTTAAATCAATCTGGATGGTTTTCTATTATATGGATATCATTTTTCGGAGGTATTTGTGGTACTTATTTTTATACAAAAGCATTGAGTTATGTCGGTTATATAGACCTATCGATCGTTGTCCTTTTACAAAAATTCCAACCTTTATTTGCGATGTCATTAGCAACAATTATTTTAAAAGAAAAATTGACAAATAGATATATGCTGTTAGCAGCAATATCAATATTGGGAGGTTACTTAATCACCTTTGGAAACAATCCTATATCTAGCTGGGATGAGAACACTTTAATTGCTGCTTTGTTTGCACTCTTAGCTGCTTTTTGCTGGGGGAGTTCAACAGTTATTGGTAAAAAAGCTTTAGCAAATTTACATTATAGCGCTGTTACAGCTTTGAGGCTAGTAATGACAACTATAACTGGCCTCGCTCTCATCTTTGTTCTAGACTGGAACATATTAAATAGCAGTGTAACGTATAAGCAATGGCAGGTTTTATTAATTATTGTTCTATCTACGGGTACTTTTGCTCTTTTTATTTACTACTATGGCTTAAATAAGCTTCCCGCTTCTCATACAACTTTATTTGAACTTTTCTGGCCCCTATCTGCAGTTATCATAGATTGGATAAAAAATGACAACCCTCTTACATCATTCCAACTTTTTGGAGCGGTAATGCTTTTATCATCTGTTACAATTTTAACACAAGAAAAATCAAATGACGGGCTTAAGCCTAAAAGACCATTATAAAAACCAAAAATTTAATAATTTACATGAATTTTTTTGGGGCTTTGGAACCGCATTTCACACTGTGTATGCTGTTGTACCATTATTTTTAAAGGAACTGGGAGCGCCCAATGTAATCGCAACTTCATCTGCTGGATTGTTTTCGATTATTATAGCTATGCCTATGCTTTTTACAGCCGCATTGACAAGAAATGTTACCAATATGAAAAAAATGGTGATAAGCGCACATTGTACAATTTTAATTGTTACATTTTTTTTAGGGTATATTTTTACTTTTTCTGGTATAGGAAAATCTCTCATCGCCTGGAAAATATACTTCATCCTTTTTATTATCTATTCTCTTTCTATTGGAATAATTGTTCCTATCTGGGCAGACTTCTTAGAAAAAACGACAAAAAGATCTTTGAGAGGGAAGTTTTTTGGAGTGGGATTTGCTTTTAATAGTCTAGGCGCATTTGGAGGAGGTATACTGCTAAAGTTTTTACTAGAAACAAGTATTCCTTTCCCAAAAAACTTTGGCTATGGTTTTATTATTTTGTTCTTTTGTTTATCCATTGGCACTTTTTTCTTCGCTTTCTATAAGGAAAAAAAACAAAATAAAAGTAACACCTCTTTCAATCAATTTAAAATAGAAACAAAACAAATCATTAAAAACCGTCCCAATTTTCATCGATATCTCTTTTCTAGAATATTTTATTGCGCTACGCTACCAGCATTAGGTCTATATGCAGTTTTTTGTCAAAAAAAATTTGGATTCAATATTAGTGAAATTGGATTATTCACAGTTTTAAATGTTATTTCTATGGGAATATCTAGTTATATATCTGGATATTTGGGAGATAAACATGGTCACAAAATCGGTATGCTAATAGCTTATTCATTTCATTTAATAGCAGTAATCCTAGCGTTGCTATCAAAAAATATGTTTTGGGTGTATTGTATTTTTATATCGATAGGTGCTGGACAAGGTGCTTTTATGCCATCAGCAATGAATTTAATTTATGACTTTGCTGATTTAGAAGATAAAAAAACATACATGGCTTTAATAGATTCTTTTTTAGCGCCTTTTTCCTTAATGTTTTTAGTGGGAATTGGGTTTTTAATAACCAAAAATCAGTTTGTTTTATCTTTCTGTATTATCGGGTTTTGCTTACTTATTGCATTGCTAATTCTTTATTTTTTTGTAAAGGACCCAAAACTTAAGAAAATAGCTGCTTAATTTATTTTGTACTTGATTTTAGAACGCATGCACATCAATATTCATAGTTAAATATTATGAAATTATATAAACAATACGTACTACAAGCTCTTACAACGCTAGCTATGATGTTTCTATTCGCTTGCGAGAAAGATCCAGAACAACACCTTGAACTAGGAAATTGGTATCTCCAAAAAGGACTAATCGACGATGCTATTACAGAATACCGTGAAGTTAGTCGATTGCTTCCCCCCGATCATAGCAAGCTAGACAGAGAACAATTTAAAATTTTAGGGACAGCGCACTTCAAACTAGCTCTCTCATACACAAAAAAAGGTTGGTGGGAATATGCTTTAAGAGAAGCTGAAAACAGCTTTGATTTATCACCATCCCCAGACACTCATCAACTAGTTGAACTAATTAAAGAGAAAATAACTCTTCAAAATAAAAACGAACCAAGTTAAAACTTATTCTATTTCTCTAAAAGGAGCCAGATCTATGCTCTCCTCCATCGCAATAAATAATTGAACAATTAATAAAATCAGCTTCTGTTTCTAATAGAAGCTTAACAGTATTTGCAACATCATTCGGTGTTGTAGTTCGACGCATGGGGTTCCTTTTTTTTGTATTTTCAACCCAAGTTTCCCATCGATCAGTAATCTTGGTTAATGCACGGGTTGGCGTTATTCCTGCTTGAATTGCATTTGCTGTAACTCCAAATTCTCCTAATTCCCAACCAATTTGCCTAATGATTGCCTCCATAGCTACTTTCGCAACACTAACGGGGCCATAACCCTCCATAGCAAGATAATTACCTTCGCTAGTCAACCCTAAAATTCTTGAGCCTTCGCCTATTAATTTTTGTTCAAATAATTTTTGGGTCCAATAGAGTAGAGAATTCCCCATGACGTGAACAGTCATGTCCATTTGTCGCTGAGTTACCGGGGTTTCACCAAAAAAATTAGTTGTTGTACCAAATGCAATTGAGTGTAAAAACAATTTAAGATGACCATCACCAACTATTTTTTTAATTTCAGGAATATATTTATCCATTGCCTGCTCAGAGGCTGCATTTGTATTCCAATAATGGCATAAACCTCCATTTAATTCATTTACTTTTGAAATTGTTTTTTCTGCTTCTTTTTTTGTTTCACCTCTGTCAAAGTGAAAACCTATAATCCCATATCCTTTTTCAGCAAGACTAATTGCAGTAGCGCCGCCATGTCCTGTTGATGCACCAAGTATTAAAGCCCATTTAGACATAATTCCTCCATATATTTAGATAATAAATTACCAAAATTTTAATTATTAAATAGATTCAAATGTATATTTCGCAATTTGGTAATAATATCTCACTTCAATAAAAAGCATAATAAAGGGAATTTAATTATATGAGTCAGAAAAACTCCTACAATAAGGAAGATTTATTATCAATGGCGAATGGAGACATGTTTGGTCAAAGCAATGCTAAACTTCCTCAAGACCCGATGCTAATGATTGACAGAATATTAAGCATTAAAAACAACGGTGGAACTTATGATAAAGGTTCAATTATCGCTGAAATGGATATAACTGATGAATCTTGGTTTTTTCATTGTCATTTCAAAGGCGATCCTGTAATGCCGGGTTGTCTAGGACTAGATGGTATGTGGCAATTAGTTGGCTTTTTCCTTACCTGGAGCGGCGCAAAAGGCAAAGGCAGAGCCTTGGGAGTAGGCGATGTTAAGTTTCGAGGGCAAGTAAGACCTTATCATAAAAAAATAGTTTACAATGTTTCTATTAAAAAACTAATTACAAAATCTAAATCAATGATATGGGCCGATGCTGAAATGCAAGCTGATAATAAAAAAATATATACAGCAAAAAACTTACAAGTAGGGATTTTTGATAATCTAGTATATGATTTTGGCAAAGATCCTTCTCTGGATTCATTTTAATGGCATTACAGTGTGGAATAGTTGGACTTCCCAACGTAGGCAAATCAACGCTTTTTAATGCCTTAACAAAATCAAGTGCACCAGCTGAAAATTTTCCTTTTTGCACAATCGACCCCCATGTTGGTATTGTTAATTTGCCAGATGAACGTTTAGATAAATTAAAAAATATCTACAACCCAGAGAAAGTTGTACCTGCAACAGTTGAATTTATTGATATTGCTGGGCTCGTTCAGGGCGCAAATAAAGGAGAGGGGTTAGGAAATAAATTTTTAGGTCAAATTAGAGAAACATCTGCTATTATTCATGTTGTTAGGTGTTTTGATGACCCTGATATTGTTCATGTAAACGGTAAAGTAAATCCTGTAAGAGATGCTGAAATTATCGAAACTGAATTATTACTTGCTGATTTAGATGCTCTTGAAAAAAAACTTGATAAAACAAAAAAGCTCGCTAGGGGCGGTGACAAAAAACTAAACTTTGAAGTTGAACTACTAGAAAAACTTGTAAAACATTGTGGTGATGGACTTTTGGCTAATAGTATAGAATACTCGCCTGAAGAATTTGAGGTTTCAAAATCATTTCACCTACTTACGAATAAACCAATATTATACGTAGCAAATATTAGCGAAGATGATATAATTAACGACTCAACAAATCAATACTTAGACGAACTAGTCAAATACACTTCAACCAAAAATAGTACTGTTATAAAGGTTTGCGCATCTATTGAGCAAGAAATATCAACATTGTCTAAAGAAGAAGAAAAAGTTTTTTTAAAAGAGTATAATTTGAATGAGTCAGGTTTGAATAAAGTAGTAAAAACCAGTTTTGATCTTCTAGGATTGCAAACTTATTTCACAGGTGGCCCATCTGAAGTAAGAGCATGGACGATACTGAAAGGGTTAACTGCGAAACAATCGGCTGGTGTAATACACAGCGATTTTGAGAGAGGTTTTATTAAAGCTGAAGTCTTTAGCTATTCAGATTTAATTACCCATGGTTCAGAAAGTGCATTATCCAATCTCGGATTAAAAAGAACTGAAGGAAAAGAGTATATCGTAAAAGATGGTGATTGCATCTTCTTTAAATTCAATGTCTAAAAAATAAAACTTACTTTCCTATGATTACTCTTCGTAATCATCTTCATCTTCATCTCCATCTTCATAGTCATCTTCATAGTCATCATCTTCATCATAGTAATATTCTGGCGGATATGCGTATACATATGGATTATTATATTGATCAGATTCAGGGTTTGCATTTGATGCTTTGTTCTGATTAACACTTTCATCACTTGACTTACTCTCTTGTTTTACAACGATAACTTTTGGTTCTGTTGAACTACTAGGCTGGTTTTCACTTTGCAGTGCATTTTCAACCCATTTTTTTTCTTGAGCATTTAAATCATATGACGATGCAGGTTGTTGGATAAACGGCTGGCCCCTAAAAAGCATACCTGTTAGAATCGAAAAGAAAAGTATCACGAGAGCAAATAATGACCCTTCTGAAACAAACTCTACACCTCCCCACATATTTTGAGATACCCCGAAGCCCAT
The DNA here is from genome assembly GCA_018645565.1 of bacterium. Classification (GTDB taxonomy): domain Bacteria; phylum Fidelibacterota; class Marinisomatia; order Marinisomatales; family UBA1611; genus TMED80. Next base: position 11,708 of record JABGWJ010000009.1, read on the forward strand.
AAAAACACCGACTGAAAGAAGCACACCAAAAAATATTATCAAGTTACCCAAGTTTGATGGTGGAGAAGACTCCATTATCACCATATATAAAAACCATACCAAAATACCTGCTATGGCAATAATAATACTAATTAAAAACTGACCAAGAAAGAGAGCAGTAAAAAAACCAATAACAGCTCCAAATGGTATTATATACCCAATCCCGGATTTAATATCGTTCCTCATAACGAAACTCCGATTTTACCTACGAATTACGCCTAAAATTGATTTATATAGATACTAAATGCAAGTTTTTTTACTCAATTATTTTTATAGAGATTTCACTAATTAATTAACAACTTTGAAAGGCACTTAATTAAAGAATTATTTAATTTTATGAATTCAAAAAAAATAAATATTGGAGTAATTGGAGTAGGTCATTTAGGGCAATACCATGTCAAACATTATGCTCAGATGAAAAACATTAACTTCTTAGGTTTGCATGATAGTGACCCTAATAGAGGTTTAGAAATAGCAAAACAATATGGCGTTAAGTTTCATAAAAAGGCATCATCACTTATGAAAGCATGCGATGGGGTATCAATAGTCACACCAACAATTGTTCACTATGAGGTTGCAAAAAGAGCATTAAAAGAATTCAATTGTAATGTCTTTATAGAAAAACCAATTACTAAAACAGTTGACCAAGCAAATGATTTAATTAAAATTGCAAAAAACAATAACTTAATTATTCAAGTTGGGCATATTGAAAGATTAAACCCTGCTCTCAAAGCCTTTCAACAATATGATTTAAATCCAAAATTTATTGAAATTCAAAGACTCGCGCCATATACCACAAGAGGAACTGATGTCCCTGTTGTCCTTGATCTAATGATTCATGATATAGATATATTATTGTCATTAGTAAAATCTGAGGTTGAAAGTATTCATGCTAGCGGTGTTTCTATACTCACTGACTCCATTGATATTGCCCATGCAAGAATACGATTTTCTAATGGTACAGTATCAAGCATTACATCTAGCAGAATATCAAAAGATAAAGTTCGAAAAATAAAAATATTTCAGGATAACCTATATTCAACAATAGATTTATTAATTGGCCAGACAGAAATTTATAATATTACTCAAGATTCAAAAAAAATTAAAAACGCTTTAAGAACAGAACCTTTTTCACACGATAATAAAGATAAATTTATTACTTATGAAAAACCCTCGGTAGAAGATTATGACCCATTACGCATGGAACTTGATAATTTCGTAAACTCAATACTCAAAATTGAAAAACCCATAGTAAGTGGTTATGATGCTCGCGATGCACTTGATGTAGTTATAAAAATAAATAATATGATTCTTGAGGATATAAAATAATGGATATAAGAAATATATTTTTCAAATTTAGAAGTTACACACCTATTCCAATAGCGTTGACAATAATATACTTTAGCGACCCTTACTCACCTTTTGCTTTCATTGGGTTCGGGTTAATAATTATAGGTGAAATCATTCGAATAAATGCTGTCCGCTTTGCAGGTGGAGCAACCAGAACTAGAAAAGTGGGAGCTCCTTTTTTATGTACATCTGGCCCTTATTCCAAAACAAGGAATCCATTATATTGGGGAAATATAATTATATATCTAGGAGTAGCACTATTAGGAGGAGGTATAATTATGTGGGAACTTTTTTCCCTTGTAGGGATATTCTTTATCATTCAATATTATTATATTATATCTCTTGAAGAAGAGACTCTAAGATTAAAATTTAAAAATCAATATAAAACCTACACTGAAAATGTACCAAAACTTTTACCTAGAATAGCACCATGGGAAGGTGGAAATAAAACAACTCCTAAAGAAATATTCAGCACAATTAAAACTGAAAAACGAACATTGCAAAATATATTCTTTGTTTCCTCTGTGATCATTTTCAAAAACAAGATTATAGCTCTCTTCTATTTTTTATGAAAAATAAAATGAGTACTGTTTTTATTTCTGCCGGAGAGCCCTCAGGAGACCTTCATGCAGCAAAACTAGTTTTGTCCTTAAAAAATACTTCTCCCAACATCAATCTAATTGGTAATGGCGGAGATAAGATGGCTAACGCAGGGGTAAAGATATGTAACCATATTAATCAAATGTCAGTTATGGGCTTTACGGAAGTCATAAAGAAACTGCCGAGCTTGTTCAAGATTCTAGATAGCACCGTTGAACGTATCATATCCAGTAAACCCGATAAAATCATACTTATAGATTATCCAGGTTTTAATCTTAGATTAGTTAATAAGATAAAACATCTTGGAATTCCTATTACATATTTTATACTACCTCAAACTTGGGCATGGAAAGAGAATCGGATTTATTTTATGAAAAAACATATAAATGAATTCATTTCCATTTTCCCTTTTGAAGCGAATTGGTATAATTCTAAAGGGCTAAAAACACTTTATTTAGGACACCCCTTTATAGAAAAAACGTATAGTGGAGATAATAAAAAAGATTTTTTTAAAAAACATAACCTAGATAAAAACAAAGCTTTATTAATTTTACTCCCTGGAAGCAGACAACAAGAGATTGATTATCATTGGCCTATTTTTTTAAAAACTATTGCATTAATAACTAATAAGATCCCTGACGTACAATTTCTTGTTGTAAAGTCAGATAATATAAAAATATCCGATGTCCCAACGTTTATAAAAACTGAAAGATCCTCCTCTTCAGCATTAAAGTACGGAACTGCGGCTATTAGCTCATCTGGTACTGTTACCTTAGAATGTGCATTAGCGAAATTGCCAATAATTGTTTGCTACAAGACATCATTTATTAATTATATACTTTTTAATTTTTTTGGGAAAATAAATTTTATTTCAATAGTGAACTTGATTGCTGAAAAAAATATCGTACCAGAGTTAATACAAAGTAATATGACTCCAAAAAATTTATTCGATAATATTATGCCTTTTATCAACAAGGATTCTAAAGAAAGAAAAACAGTTTTAGAAAACTATAAAATTTTGAGTGAACAATTAGGCCCAACTGGCGTCTTCGATAGGGTAGCAAATACGATTATTCATGGTTTAAATCGATGAAAAATAACTATGATAATTTACTGATTACATGCCAAGCAGTTTTAGCAAAATGGTTGTTGCTACTCATTTATAAAACAAACAGATGGGATATAAGGGGGTCAGAGAATTTTGAAATAGCGCTAAGTAATAAGAAAAGCGTAATAATATCAACATGGCACGGTCAACTACTCACTCCATTTATGCATTTAGCAAAAAAAAAACATTATGGCCTTGCTGGGTTAAATCGCGATGGTGAATTAATATCTAAAGTGGGAACTCAATTGGGCTGGAAAATTCTTCGAGGATCTAGTTCAAAAGGTGGGTCTAGAATATTTATTGAGATAGTGAAAATTTTGCGGCAGCCTTCAACTTTAATTGGTATTACCCCTGATGGACCTAGGGGTCCTGAAAGAATACCCAAGGCAGGTGTAATTAAAGCTGCTCAAAAAACTGGCGCCATAATTATACCTGTTTCATCAATTTCTACAAGGAATTGGAAATTTATTAACTGGCATACTTTTTTTTTAGAAAAACCATTTGGTAAAATATATCTCAAATATGGAAAACCGATAACATTCAAAATTGATGATGATTTTGATTTGTGTAAAAATTCTTTAATTAAAGCGATGGACAACGCAGAAAAAGAAAACAGAGAATATGTTAAAAAAAATAATTGATAATTATTTTTTCAAAATCATCGCGTTCCCTTTATCCATCTTATATGGGTTGGTTTCTACAATGAGAAATTATTTGTATGATGCAAATATTATTAAGCCCAAACACTTGGTATGTAAAGTGATTAGTGTCGGTAATATAACTACGGGTGGTTCTGGCAAGACTCCTGCGGTAGAATTTTTAGCTCATTACTTAAAATCTATTGGCAAAAACGTCGGAATTATAAGTAGAGGGTATGGCCGGGTATCAAAAGATGTTGTCGTTGTAACAGATGGCATAACTAAGCCACTAACTTGGGGAAAATATGGTGATGAAGCATTTCTACTTTCAAATAAACTAGATGACATTCCAATTATAGTTGGTAGATCTAAATACCAAGCTGGTTTAAAAATGGTTAATAATTTTAATATAGATGTTATCATTGTGGATGATGGTTTTCAGCATCGGTCTCTTTACAGAGACCTAGATATTGTTCTTATAAACAGTAAAGATACGTTGATGACTCATCGACTAATTCCATTAGGCCTTTTGAGAGAG
>JABGWJ010000033.1 GCA_018645565.1 bacterium
ACATCCATCGGTATGATTACTATTAAAATCATTACAATCACCCCAACCTAAATCAACTTCACCTTCCTCACATTCTAATCCATATCCAACACTCATCAATGAGAATATGGTTATCAAAATGATTATTGGGTTTTTATAAATTATAATTTTAAAATAAAGGATTGAAGTAGATGTAAAGTTAACAACTTTTTACTTACTACCGAATTTATTCAACGGTAACAGACTTCGCAAGATTTCTTGGTTGATCTATTTCACAACCTCGAAATTGAGCTAACTCATAAGCCAATAATTGTAAAATAATAGAACTCGTTATTGGAAAAATATAGCGATGAGATTTTGGTGTAACTAAAACATAATCTGATAAAGAATTCAATGAATCGTTCTCTTCATCTGTTACTGTAATAATTATGCCGCCCCTAGCTTTTACTTCTTCTATATTAGATAAAATCTTCAAAAATGTTTCATCTTGAGGAGCAAGAAAAACTACCGGCATATCTTTATCAATTAAAGCAATTGGACCATGTTTCATCTCAGCAGCTGGATAACCTTCGGCATGTATATAAGATATTTCTTTTAATTTCAATGCACCTTCCAATGCTACAGGGAAATTAACGCCCCTGCCTAGGTAAAGATAATTATCCGCATTACAAGTCGCCTTTGCAACTTGTCTAACTAATTTTATAGTTTCTAATGTTTTTGAAACATTGGTATCAATTTCTTTTAATGAACTTATTAATTCTTTTCCCCTATGCAAGGACACGCCTTTTTTTCTACCTATTTTAAGCGCAAGCATAATTAGCACGGTAACTTGAGCAGTGAAGGCTTTTGTTGAAGCTACACCTATTTCTGGCCCAGCATGGGTAAAAATACCTGCATCAGTCTCTCTAGATATTGAACTTCCAACAACATTGCATATCCCTAATGTCAATGCACCTAATTCTTTTGATTTTTTGATTGCTGCTAGAGTATCAGCTGTTTCTCCAGATTGGCTAATGGCTATCAAAATAGTATTTGCATCAATAATTGCATTCCGATATCTAAATTCTGAAGCATATTCTACATGAACAGGTACTCTGGCATATTCTTCGATTAAATGTTTACCAATAAGACCAGCATGCCAGGAAGTACCACAAGCAGTTATATATATTCTTGATGCTTCCAAAATATTTGGCAAATAATCATTGATACCACCTAACATTGAGGTACCATCTTCTAAATTTAGTCTACCACGAAGGGTGTCACTTATAGAATGTTTTTGATCATGAATTTCTTTTAACATAAAGTGTGGAAATTCACCTTTCTCAATTTCTTCAATCGTTAAGTCTATCTTTGTAATCGTTTTTGAAACAATCTCTTCCGTATGAATATTTGATATTGAATAGGCAGAGTTTTTCACCTCAACAAATTCACCATCATCTAAATAGATTACGTTTCTTGTATATTCAATAATTGGCGAAGCATCACTCGCAAATAAAAACTCATTATCACCCACACCTAGAACTAGTGGGCTTCCCATCCTTGCAGCAAACAGCGAGTCAGGCTCATCGGAACACATAGCAACAATTCCATAGGCACCAACGACTTCTTGCAATGCAGCCTTAACTGCATCTTTAAAATCTAATTGACCTTCATCATTGTGATATATTTCAGATATCAATTGAACGAGAACTTCTGAATCAGTATCACTAGAAAAGACAACCCCTCTTTTTTCTAATGTCTTTTTTATCGAATCGTAATTTTCAATTATTCCATTATGAACTAATGCTATTTTCCCAGACTTATCTAAATGGGGATGCGCATTTATATCATTGGGAACACCGTGCGTTGCCCACCGAGTATGAGCAATTCCACAATTTCCTTTAATTGGCGAAACAGATAGTTCATCTGATAATTCAGATACTTTCCCAGCTTTTTTTACACTGTTTAAGCTCTTACCATCTAATAAGGCTAAACCAGCAGAGTCATATCCTCGATATTCAAGCCTTCTTAGGCCCTTTATTAAAATTGGTACAGGATCTTTTTTACCGATATAACTAACTATTCCACACATTTTTATTTCTCATCAATTTCAAAAAATTTTGAATAAACACGCTCATTTTGATTTTCATAATAATGATCTTTCAATGACGTTTCATGACTAAAACCTATTTTTTCATAAAAACTATGAGCATCTACATTATTCTCATGAGTTAATATATATAGTTTTCTTTTTTCATATTTCATCACCTTATACCAAGCATCTGCATGCTTAATTAGCTCATCAACTAATAATTTACCAACTCCCTTACCTCTAGATTCAGACAAAATGCAAATACGGTCTAATTCAAATAAACCGTGCTTTGGTAGGCCGTGAGGTAACCAGGTTACAATGCCAATTATTGAGTCTTCAAGACGAGCAACTAAATAATGAAAATCTTTTTTCATTTCAGATAAAAATGCGTTTTTAGCTTCTTCAAGATTTCTCATATTGTAAAAATCTAGTAAAACTGAACTTATTTGGTCGGCATCTTGTAATGTTGCGACTCTCACTTCAATGTTACTTTTCGACATAATTTCCCTTTATTTTGAACAAGCAATGTATTGAAGACTATATATTAATAGCACAAAAAAATTAGTATATGAAACTGAAAGAATAGTATAAGTTATATTTGATTAATTTAGACCTAATGACAACCATATATTTATTAATAATAATTATACAATTAGAAAAAATCTTTTTTGATTAGGGCGAAAATATATTGATAAACAAACCTAATAATTTTGACTGGCTTAAAAATACTCTTGGTCCGGGCATATTATTTGCCTCTACAGCCATTGGAGTTTCGCATTTGGTGCAATCTACTAGAGCTGGTGCTAATTATGGCTTTGGCCTACTAATTTTTATTATAATTGCCAATTTATTTAAATACCCATTCTTTGAATTTGCATCTAGGTATTCTAACTCTACAGGAAAAAGCATCATTGAAGGATACGAATTACTTGGAAAATGGGTATTGTGGTCTTATTTAATTATTACGCTAATCTCGATGTTTTTTATTACTTCCGCTGTTGGAGCAGTTACCGCTGGTTTTTTACAAAATTTATTCCAAACAGATCATTATGGGCTTTGGAACCATTTAATATTATTTCTTATTTGTGGTTTAATACTTACTATTGGGAAATACAATATCTTAGATTCATTAATCAAGCTTATTGGTTCTGTTTTATTATTATCGACTCTCATTGCATTCATATTAGTCTTATTTAAAGGTCCAGTAAGCCAGAGTCTCTTTCCAAAAATTGACTTTATAAAAACAGATATTCTATTTATTATCGCTTTAATGGGATGGATGCCCACAGCTGTAGATTTAAGTTCTTGGAATAGCTTATGGACGCTAGAACGCATAAAACAAACAAATTTTAAACCAACACTTCAACAAACATTATTTGAATTTAATATAGGCTATATTTCGTCAGCTCTTCTTTCGATATGCTTTCTTACACTAGGTGCATATTTAATGTTTGAAACAAATAATGACTTTTCCGATAGTAGTGCTCTTTTTGCTAATCAGGTCATTACTTTATATACTGATTCTATTGGATCATGGAGTTATTTATTAATATCTATATCAGGATTTAGCATAATGTTTGGAACATGCATAGCCGTATTAGATGGTTATTCAAGAAGTGCAAAAGAATGTTTTAGACTGGCATTTAAAAAAAATAAAACTATTCCATTTTACAATGTCACAGTATGGTCTATTATTTTAGGCTCAATGGCAATCATATTACAATTTGGTTCTAGTATAAAAAATCTAGTTGATTTAGCCACAACAATATCTTTTATGATTGCTCCATTTATCGCTTTTGCAAATTATAAACTCGTATCAAAATCTTATCTTAAGGAAGAAAATACACCGCAACCTTGGTTGAAATATCTTGCGGTAGGCGGAATACTTTACTTGATCGGGTTTGGCACCCTATTTATATATGTAAGGGGCGTATTATAAAATAGAAATGTAATTTGTTGTTCCAGGAACATTTACTGGAACACCACCGGTGATAATAAATTTTTCATTTTTATCTATTACACCCAAATCAATTAATTTCTTTTTTGCAATTTCTGGCATCTCATCAGAAGAGTTATAATTATCTATTAGGACTGGAATGACACCCCATATAATGGATAGAGAACGAAGGGTCGTTTTAAGCGTCGTCATTGCATAGATATTTGCTAATGGTTTAAAACTTGAAACCATTCTAGCGGTACCACCGCTTTGAGTCATTGTTACAATCGACCTTATGTCTAAATCCTTAGCAATTGTACAAGCAGCATGGCTAATAGCGCCTGCAGTGCTATCTACAGTA
>JABGWJ010000193.1 GCA_018645565.1 bacterium
AGCAGTACTATCGGTTTAAGTGAAGATTTAAGACAATATTTATTAGGTGTATCGTGTCGTGAAAGTAAAACGTTGAAAGGTTTGCGTAAAGAAACATTTCAACTTAAAGAAGCTCAAATGCAAATATCGCCAGAGCAAGGCTCTTTTTTAGCATTCTTGGTAAAAGTTTTAAGAGCAAAAAAGACATTAGATATTGGTGTTTTTACAGGTTATAGTTCTTTGGTTGTCGCAGATTCACTTCCTAATGATGGTGTAGTCATCGCCTGTGACACAAGCGAGGAGTGGACAAATATTGCTCAAAAATATTGGTCAGAAGCGGGGGTAAATAATAAAATTCGGTTAGAATTAGCACCAGCTTTAAGAACACTCGATAAATTAATCGAAAATGGCGAGCCAGGTACATTTGATTTTTCATTTATTGATGCAGATAAAATAAACTATCAAAATTATCTAGAAAGGTCGCTAACTCTACTAAAACCAGGCGGCGTTATTGCAATCGATAATGTGTTGTGGGGAGGAAAAGTTTTAGATAAGCACGATAATGAACCTGCAACAAGAGCAATTAGAAAATTTAATGAAAAACTAAAGAACGATGATCGAGTATTAATTTCAATGGTACCAATTGGAGATGGCTTAACCCTTGCGTTCAAAAAGTAATTGATGGAAAGAATACCTATTATAAAAATATTTTTCAAAAACCTTAGAATATTACTTTTTGTTATCTTTATATGGAACTGTGAAAATCAATTTTCTAAAAATGAATTATACCTTCCACCTGGAAAGCCAGATGCCTTTCCAGAGCTAACTGAAAGAAATCGCCTTTTAGGAGAATTATCACCTGAAAGAAGCTGTTACGATGTGCTTCATTATTTGATAGATATTGATTTTGATATTGAAAAAAAATATATAAAAGGTTTTGTTGAAATTCGTTCTACTGCAAAGGCTGATTTTTCTATTCTCCAGATTGATTTAGCTAGAAGAATGATGCTAAATAAAGTCGAGTTTCAAGATCAGATACTTAAGACTTCTAGAAAAAAAGATGCAGTATTTATTGAGTTCCCTAATATTAAAGATGGTGAAAACTTTACATTCCGTATTTATTACGAAGGAAAACCCTTAGAATCAAAAAATCCACCTTGGGATGGTGGTTTTGTTTGGGAGAAAGATAAAGATGGGAGGCCTTTTATTTCCGTTGCTTGTGAAGGTGATGGGGCGAGTCTTTGGTGGCCGTTAAAAGATCATATAGCTGATGAACCAGATGAAGGAGCCACAATGACCTTTACTGTTCCTAGCGAACTTTATTGCGTAAGTAATGGTCGTTTGATAGATATCTCTAGTACCGAGAATGAAACAAAAAGATCATTTACATGGGCTGTTAATAATCCAATAAATAATTATAATATTTCTGTTCAAATTGGTCATTACGTGTCTATCAAAGATACGATTCATCATAATGGATTAGTTGATACTCTAAATTATTATGTTTTGGATTATAATCGAGAAATTGCAACAAATCACTTTAAGCAATCAAAGAAAGTAATTCGATTTTTTGAGAAATATTTTAGTGAATTTCAGTGGTGGGATGATGGCTATAAACTTGTTGAAGTTTCTTATCTTGGTATGGAACATCAATCTGCCGTAACCTATGGAAACAATTGGAATAACTGGGGCGGAGAGCGAGCATGGACTAGTAAGTATTACGGCATTGTGGATGGCCTGTTATTTCATGAGACTGCTCATGAGTGGTGGGGAAATAGTGTCACTGCGATAGATCCAGCTCATATGTGGATTCATGAAGGTATGGCTGTTTATAGTGAAGCAATGTTTATTGAAGACCAACTTGGCTATAATGTTATGATTGATTTTTTATTAGATAAACGTAATGGTATACGTAATAGACAACCAATCGTAGGCCCTTCGAATCAAAATTACTGGGCATTTGGTGATAGCTACAATAAAGGTGCTTGGGTTTTACATACGCTTCGTAACGTTATAGATAATGATAATAAATGGTTCTCAATTTTAAAAGATTTCTCAATTAAGAATGCGAAAAGCCATGTTTCAACTCAAGATTTTTTAAATCATATAATTAAAGCTACAAATAAAGATTTTCAATCAATATTTAATCAATACTTTTATGACCATAGGCCGCCAACCTTTGAATATTATCAA
>JABGWJ010000194.1 GCA_018645565.1 bacterium
GAGATAATTCTTGAAGCATTTCGATAGAAGCCTGAAAATTATATGACATAATATGCTCAACATTTAATCCTATGGGAACTTTGATTTTATTTTTTTCCAAATGATTTAATATTTCGTTTAAAACATTAATTGTTATTTTCATTGATTTTTCAGACATTCTGGCATTGTCTTTTAACAACGATTCCTCTGTCTTTTTTGGGATTTCGACTCCTAACCATTTTAAAAATTTTATGTTTTTTTCTGAGCTAACAGGAGCAAAGCTAAGCAGAACTCTCCTGGGAAATGTGTTTTTGTCATCACACCTTTTTTGGTAATGAGTAATCATTTTTATAACTTTTGAAGCATCATAAAGCACTTGAGTAGTAAAGAACTCAGAACCATTTTCACTTTTTTCAATTAGTCTTAAAGATTCTCTATCCCTACTAGGAATTGAAATCCCCCCGCACAACAAATTTAGTCTATCATTTTGACTTATTGCATTTAGCGCTTGATTTACAGTTGGGCCCGGATATCTAATATCTCTAGACTCACCACCAACGGTAATTAAATTTTCAATCTCGTACTTTAAGTTTGTTTCTTCTAACCATTTCATTTCCTCATCAATATTTTGATGGACAACTACTCTATTTACGATAGCCTCAATACCTACTATGTCTTGCAACAGCCTACCAAATTCTCTTGGCTCAGCGCGCACCTGATTTTTAATTGGACGCTCACCTCTAGCTACTTCGTCTCGAACTTCGGGAATATTAATTGCATCAATATGAGTTTGAGAAAGTAACGAACTAATATTTTCTGCATAAGAATTTAACGTTCCATCTTTTTCCCTTGGGGGTAAAATTTCATACGCAACTACAGGTCTTCGCGGTCTCTTGATTTTATCCTTAATTCTCATAACTATATCAGTCTTGTTTATTATTTAAAACACTAAAATAACTTGAATCAGGGTGACTAAAGTACCATCCGCTGACTGAAGAAGCTGGGTACATAGCTCTACTCTCAGTAAGAGTAATACCAACAGATTTCTCCACATCTAATAATTTCCAAATTTTATCTTTTTCTAAGTGATCTGGGCAAGCAGGATATCCTGGGGCAGGTCTAATTCCAGCATACTTTTCTTTAATGAGCTCATTGATGGAAGTATCATTTTCGAATGTGTAGCCCCAATAATCTGTTCTAATTAATTGATGCAACTTTTCCGCAAATGCTTCTGCAAGTCTATCTGCAATTGCTTTTACCATAATAACTTTGTAATCATCTAAATCTTTCTCAAAACCTGAAATAATCGGCTCTATTCCTTTGCCAGTAGTAACTGCAAACATGCCGATCCAATCATCAATCGGTGATATAAAATCTGCAAGTGAATAATTTATTTTATTTGAACCTTTATCAACTAGTTGTCTTGGAAAATTAAAAGTCTGATCTTTAACCATAACAGATTCATTTATTGATTTTGCAGGGAATATTCCAAAAACGGCATCCGCGGTTAATTGTTTGTTAATGATAATCTCATTTAACATTAGCTTCGCATCGGCAAATAGTAATTTAGCTTGCTCTCCATATTTATCATTTCTCAATATATCTGGAAATTTCCCTTTTAATTCCCAAGTATGAAAAAATGGTCCCCAATCAATAAAATCAACCAAATCAGAAAGTGGAAAGTTTTTCAAAACTTTTTTACCAATAAACTTTGGCTTTGGTGAGGAATAATTGTCCCAATCATCTACAAATTTTCTTTTTCTTGCAATATCTAAACTCAAAATACTTTTTCTTTTAGCATTCGATAAATATGATTTTCTAATGTCACGGTAATCTTTTTTTGTAGAATCAATAAAATTATCCACTTTATCTTCATTTAAAAGTTTACTCACTACACCAACACTCCTTGAAGCATCAGTAACATGAACGGAAAACCCACTATAATGCTCTTCAATTTTAATTGCAGTGTGTCGCCTACTTGTCGTTGCACCACCGATCATCATGGGAATATTAAGTCCGTTTCGTTCTAGTTCTTGGGCAACGAAGACCATTTCATCAAGACTTGGTGTGATAAGTCCGGATAAACCTATTATATCTGCATTCTCTTTAATTGCTGTCTGTATTATCTTATCAGCAGGAACCATTACACCAAGGTCTATAATGTCATATCCATTACACGCTAAAACAACACCGACAATATTTTTTCCAATGTCATGAACGTCACCTTTAACAGTAGCCATCACAATTTTTCCATTTGATTTGAATGTTCCTAACCTCTCTTTTTCTTCTTCAATAAAAGGAACAAGGTGAGCAACGGACTTTTTCATCACCCTTGCTGACTTCACTACTTGAGGAAGAAACATTTTACCAGATTGAAATAAATCACCAACTTTATTCATCCCATCCATCAATGGGCCTTCAATTACTTCTATTGGTCTGTCATATGCCTTTCTTGCTTCCTCAGTATCAGCATCAATGAAATCAGTAATACCTTCAACCAAAGCATAAACTAATCTTTCTTTTACATCAACATTACGCCAAGAAAAATCTTTCTCTTTTCTTTTTTTCTGACCAATGTAATTACCAGCTACATTTACAAGATTTTCTGTGCTTTCGCTATCTCTATTAAAAATCACATCCTCTATTATGTTTTTTAAATCAATGTCAATGTCATCATACAACGTTAATTGCCCGGGATTGACAATGCCCATATCCATACCAGCTTTGACAGCGTGAAATAAAAAAATTGAATGCATAGATTCTCTAATTGAATTATTGCCCCTAAAAGAAAAAGAAAGATTACTTACACCGCCACTAACATGAGCGTCAGGCATTTTTTCCTTTATAGTTTTTGCTGCATTAATGAATGAGATAGCATATTCATTATGTTCTTCTATACCAGTAGCAACTGCAAAGATATTTGGATCAAAAATTATATCTTGCCCCTGGAAACCAACTTTGTCAGTTAAAATTTTGTATGCACGATAACAGATTTCCACTTTTCTTTCATAAGTATCCGCCTGACCTTCTTCATCAAATGCCATTACGATAACAGCTGCACCATATTTTTTTATGATTGAAGCTTGATTTAAAAACTCTTTTTCACCTTCTTTAAGAGAAATAGAATTCACTATTCCTTTGCCTTGGATATTCTTTAAGCCGACTTCTAGTACACTCCATTTAGAAGAATCGACCATAATTGGGACTCTCGAAATATCAGGTTCTGAAGCGATCATCCTTAAAAATGTTTCCATAGCATTTTCAGAGTCAAGCAAACCTTCATCCATATTAATATCAATA
>JABGWJ010000195.1 GCA_018645565.1 bacterium
CGCTTGCTTTTATTGAAGCGCAACCTGTAGCAAGTGGCAGCACCGTTGGCGAAGCAGTTGTTGGATATGCTGGTGTCTTTTTGATTGTTGAGCTAAGAGACGCTGATGGAGATCCGGTTAAAGGCGGTGTCATCTCTTTTAATGCAAAGGCTTTAGAAGGTTCTTCTTATAAGTCTATCGGCAGTTTTGACGTAAATACAGTAACAACTGGATCTGATGGCTCAGCCTTTGTAACGTATAACGTTAGTAGTGGTAGTGGTGCCGTTGATAATCCGACTACTCCTATTTTTGAGAATGTTGAGATTACAGCTTATTACGGAGAAAACTTAGAAGCCTCAACTAGATTTGATGTTTATGGTTCAAAAGATGATATATGGCCTTATACTTTTACAATGACTGCTCCTAGTCCTGAAGAAATAACATTAGCATCAGATACTCCATCTGATATCACTTGCAGACTATTAAATAAGAACGGTACTCCAGTAAGAAACGTTATTGTTCAAATTGATGCTGGTGAAAAAGGATATATAAAAATTGATGATAATGTTGTGGACTCGGATACAACCAATAATAATGGTGAGATAACATTTAGTTTTCACGATTATGGTGAGCAAGAAAATATCGGTATCGCTACAGTTAAAGCGTTGTTTCAACACCCTTCTATTAGTTCCTCAGTTATCGACTCTTCTACTATTTCTATTGTTACTCAGGTAGGCTTAGTTCAAGAATGTACATATGTAGAAATTGCATCCTCAGTGCCTGATAATATTGTTGTTCGGGATGGGGGAGGAATTGAGTCTACATCAATAAAGGCTAAACTTTTTGATGACAATGAGAACCTTATTGACGAACCTAGATTAGTTCGTTTCGTTTTGAATCCAATTATGGAAGGCGCATATTTAGAAGAATCGGGAGTTACAGACACTAGTGTCTACACTGTTAATGGAATTGCAACAGTTTCTGTTAATAGTGGTACTGTTCCCGGGCCAATCAGAGTAGAAGCTAGTGTAGATTGTGATGAGGATGGAGATTATGAGATTAATGCAAATGCAGTACCTGTAATTATAGCTTCTGGTGCTCCTTACTACATTGAGCCAGAATATGATCCAAATTCAACAGAACCGATCGGTGGTGGGTTTTATAAAACTCAATGTGCAGCAATAGTTTATGATAAATGGTACAACCCAGTTGAAGATTCTACATATGTTTATTGGTCAATTGATCCGATAGCACCTGATACGCTAATAGATGCATTTGTGGAGGGCATTAGCTTTACGGGCAATGAAAACTTAGATGGCGATGCAAATAAAGGGGTTGCTTACAGTGAATTAGTTTACTCAACAGATGCTATTGGTGATTTTGGTAGGGTAAAAGCCACTACCTTTGGGTCTGATGGTCCAGATGATGATACAATTGCTGATTCGGTTTCTGCTATGATTAATGAAGATGTTGGTGATGCAGCTTTGTTTTTTCTTCCCGGTGAATTATCGTTAACTGCTAGTGCTACATACCACGATTTCTCTCTTCCTACACCAACAGATGAAGTAGAGATAACAATTACGGCAATTTTGATTGATTTTTATGGTAACCCAGTAGTGAATGCACCAATATCTTTTGTTGGCACAGGTGTTGAAGCATGGAGAGAACTTGGGTATGAACTTTATGAGGATGTTGGGATAAATGGTGTTGCAAATACAGGCGAGGACAACGGCTGCTTTAGTTGGCGAGATTATGGTGCTGATGATAGTTCGCAAACTGCCGATATGGGGACATTTAACGAAGAACATGATGCTTTTGATACTGATGGTGACGGAAAATTTGATGTCCAAGAGGTCTCAGAACCTTTTAGTGACAATGGTGTAGATCAAGCTCCAAACACGAATGACCTAGGTGAGGGTAATGGAAAATGGGATGGTTACAGTATGATTAACTGCGAACCAATTGTTAGAACTGACCAAGATGGATATGCAAGAATTACAGCTGTATTTCCAAGGGAACTATGTATTTGGCAAGCAACAGATGATGAGACTGGTATTTGTACTTTTGAAGATTTTAGTGCCTCAATCTCTTCTACTTTATTAATTCCACAGATTACAACAAGCGATCCACTAGATATACAACTAGTGCGAACTCAAACAACAGTGGGGTGTCCATAATGGCTAGTGATTTTAATCCGCAATTTCAAAAAATTGGTGAAATTTTAATCCATGCTTCAAAAATTGATGAAAGCAAATTAAATAGTGCGTTAGCTGAACAAAAAAAAACAAATGAAAAATTAGGGCAAGTTTTGATTTCGATGGGGCTTATTGATGAGGATGATTTTATTACAGCTTATTCGATGCAAATGGGATATCGTAAGGCAGATAATTTTCTGCTTTTAGAAGCTGATCAAGATGCTGTCGGTTTAATACCTGAAGATTTTGCTAGATCTAATTCAGTTTTAGCGGTAAAAAGATCAGATAGTGCTGTTACAATTGTGATGGAGGATCCTGAAGATATTGCCACGATAGATTCAGTAAAACGTTTAACTGGTCTAGAGCCCGACATTGTTGTGGCTGGTTTTGATTTAATTAATAAAGCGATGGATCAACTTTATGGTGAAATTACAAAAGCGGGTAAAGTTGAAGAGGCTATACAAGGCATTACTGTTATTTCAGGAGACGAGGATTCAGCAGAAGAAGTAGACCTTTCCCCGGAGAATGCTAGCGATGAAGATGCTCCAATAGTAAAGCTAGTTAATTTAATCCTCCAGGAAGCAATAAAAGAGCGTGCTACAGATATCCACGTTGAGCCGCAAGAGAGCAAAGTAAATGTAAGAATACGTATTGATGGCGTCCTTCAAATTATTATGACTCCGCCTTCCACATCGCTTAGTGGGTTAGTGACTAGAATAAAAATATTGTCAAAACTTAATATAGCAGAAAAAAGATTACCGCAAGATGGTAGGTTTTCTATCAAGACAGCATCAAAAGATTTAGATGTTCGTGTGTCTATTTTACCCACAGTGCATGGAGAAAAAATTGTAATGAGGTTACTAGACAAAAGTGGATTTGATTTTAATCTTACAACATTGGGTTTTCCTAAAAGAAATCTAAGCGTCTTTAAAAAAGTCATTAGTCAACCTTATGGCATGGTCGTTGTATCGGGACCGACAGGTTCTGGAAAATCAACTTCTTTGTACGCTGCACTTAAGCAGATAAAAGATGAAAAAACAAATATTATTACTGTCGAAGATCCTGTTGAGTATCAACTTGATGGTATTACTCAAGTCCAGATTTTTGAAGATATCGGTCTCACATTTGGTTCTTCATTGCGATCAATCTTGCGTCAAGATCCGGACGTATTATTGATTGGAGAGATAAGAGATGAAGAGACAGCGGATATTGCTGTTAAATTTTCTTTGACAGGTCATTTGGTCTTTTCTACTGTTCACGCAAATGATGCTCCAGGTACTTTAACTAGATTGTTAGATATTGGAATTGCTCCATTTTTGGTAGGTTCTTGCTTGAACTTAGTTATGGCTCAAAGATTGGTCAGAAAGTTATGTGATAAATGTAAAGAATCATATGCTCCTACGGCTGATGAACTAGCATTGATTGGATTAGAAACCAAAGATGTAAAAGGAGAGCTTAATAAAGCAAAAGGTTGCGCCGATTGCAGAAATACTGGATATAGAGGAAGAACAGCTATCTTCGAAATGATTCCTATGGCAAGAGAATTAAGAAAACTTGTTTTTGATAGTGCAAACGAAGATGAGATAAGGCAGGCAGCTATTAAAAATGGGATGGTAACACTTCGAGACGCCGGTAATGAAAGAGTCTTAGATGGCACTACTAGTGTTGAAGAAGTATTGAGGTCAACTGTCGAGGATTTATAGTGAGCGTATTTCATTACTTAGTTAAAAATGATGAAGGCAATAGGTCAGAAGGTGATATACGTGCTGAATCAATGGATTTAGCTATTCAAAAGCTCACATCGAATGGGCAGATAGTTATTACCTTAAAAGAGGTTGATACTACTTTTGATTTTTTAGGGCCATTCCTTGATGAAATCAATCTAACTTTTGAAAGACTAAAAAATAGAGTGCCCTTAGCAAATATCGTATTTTTTACTAGGCAGCTAGCAACAATGTTTAGTGCAGGATTAACTTTAGAAAGAGCTATAAGTGCTCTTTCTGTTGAGGAGAAGCATAAAAAGTTTAAAAAAATACTTACTGAAGTAGGTTCGAGCATCCGTAAAGGATTAAATCTTTCTGAATCATTATCTCGTCATCCAGGTGTTTTTAATAATCTTTTCGTTGCAATGACAAAAGCTGGTGAAGTAAGTGGAAATTTAAATGAGATTTTAGATCAATTAGCTTCATACCTTGAAAATCTTGATGATACTCGAAGAAAAGTAAAAGGGGCAATGACTTATCCTATATTTATGGTCATTTTTCTAGGGTGCATGGTATTAGCAATGTTTATTTGGATTATTCCAAAATTTTCTGAAGTCTATTCTCAGCTTGGGGCCTCACTTCCTGGAGCAACTAGAAAGATGATGGATGCTAGTGCCTGGGTAACTGAAAATTTAGGTTTTATGGTTTTTAACTTTATTATTGTGTTTTTAGTGGTATTCTTAATATCAAAAACCCAGCGTGGAGGATTCATCATTGATACTGTTAAATTGAAAATCCCAGTATTTGGCAGTCTACTTGATCAATCTATATTAAATAAATTTTGTAAAACCTTTGGAATCTTGATTGGTGCTGGTGTCCCTGTGCTTGAAGCAATGGCACTATTAAAAAAAGTAGTTGGAAACAAAGTATACGAAAAAGCAGTACAAGATGCGTCAAATTATATTAGAGATGGTTATAATATTTCAACAGCTCTACGTAGAACCGAAGTTTTCCCATCTATTTTGCTTCAACTTGTTTCTACAGGCGAAGAAACTGGGGAAATTGATGATTTGCTCGATAGAGCAGCTGATTATTATCACAAGCAGGTGAACGCTTTGGTAGAACGTATGACTACTTTAATTGAGCCTATTTTAATTTTGATGGTGGGCGCTGTTATTGCTCTTATGGTTGTTTTGACTTATCTACCAGTCTTTCATCTTGGATCTGCATTGCAGTCGGGTTTGTAATAAAAATGTTAAATGTATTTTTGATATTATGCATCAGTTATCTTTACGCAAGATCATTAAAATTTTCTATTAATTGGTTGAATGTCGATGGGTTTTTTATAAAAAAAAATGATTACAAAATGGAAGCATTTTGCGCATTATCATGGTTATGGGGTTCCTATGCATTGCCGCCAATGGAAGCTGTAATTTTTAGCCTGCTTGCAGGGTTGCTTTTTGCAATTAGTTGGGTAGATTTTCACACTTTTCAAATTCCGCTTCTTTTCATTGTAGTTGGCTCTATCATTGTTTTATATGGTGTTGTAAATGGGACATTTAATTACAAGACTGCATTTTATGGTGTCGTTGTTGGTTCCATAATACCTCTAGCATTAATTTGGCTTATTTTTCTTATTACGAAAAGACAGGGGATGGGTTATGGGGATATCCAGCTAGGTTTCGTTTTAGGTATTTGGTTAGGGCCAATGAGAATGGCACTTACACTTTTTGGCGCATCATTATTAAGTTTAATTGTTTGGATAATTATAGCTGTTATAAAAGGTTTTGATAGGAATAGAGCATTGCCGTTTGCGCCATATCTTGCAATTGCTTCTATTGTAACCTTTATTGGAAGTTTCTATTTTCCTAACATATTTCATTATTTAATATTTAATTAAAGAGATTTGAAAATGAAAATCAAAATTTTATCGTTCATATTTATTTTTTCCACAATGTTTGGCGCTGAAAGCCCTACATCTATTTCAAAAGATCCAGGGTTTAAGTATCAAACCAAAAACAATGGTAATGGTCTCATTACGTACACGACGCCAGAATATATTATCGACACAAAAAATGATATTAATGGTAAAGTTCTTAAAAAGCCTGTCTTTTTAAATTCTAGCCAAATTTCTGAGCCTGGAATGCCAGATTTGCCATCAAGTACAACATTTATCGCAGTTGACCCAAATAAAAATTATTCAATAGAAGTAACCTATGGTTCTTCACGTTTTATTAATGATGTTGACATAGTTGCAAAAGGTTCTTGGGACAATAATAATAATGAAGTCATCGTCTCCGAACCAAACTATACTGATATTGATAATTATTATCCAACTAATATTGCTTTGATATCTGAACCGATGGCTATGAGAGAATTATCATTGCTTACATTGACAGTTTCGCCATTTCGATATCACCCTAATCAAAAGATCTTAGAAGAATTTATTGATATTGAAGTAGAATTAGTTGAAAATGGTGATCGTGAAGCAGTTTTGTTTCATCCTTCAAAGCGATCAAGAGCTTTTGAGCCATTATACGAATCAATGATTGCAAATTATTCTTCTTTAAATCGTGAAAATATTCCTTACCAGAGACCTTCAATTTTGTATGTTCTTCCAAACAATATTGGAAATCTTTTAGGTACAGTTGAAGTACTCATGGATTGGAAAAAAAGAATGGGATATGAGGTTAACTATATCTCTAGTTCTAATATTGTCAATAACTCCAATAACCTTAAAGATTATATTGAGACTGCTTACGAAGGTTGGGACAACCCCCCAGAATATGTTACTATCGTAGGCGATGCTGAGGGTAGCTATGATATACCAACGCATTTTGAAAATTGGAGTGGTTACAATGGAGAAGGTGATCATCCTTATGCCACATTAGTTGGGAATGATTTTTTCCCAGAATTATTTGTTGGTCGGCTTTCTTTTGATAGTCAAAGCCATTTACAAACTATTATAAGTAAAACTGTTAATTATGAATCAAACCCGTATATGGGTGAAAATTGGTTCAAAAGAGCATGCTTAGTTGGAGACCCTTCTACTTCAGGTGTTTCATGTATTATTACAAATAATAATATTAAAGAAGTTCTCCAAAATTATGGGTATGAAGATATAAGAACTGTTTTTTCTGGGGATTTTCCTGGCCAAATGACCAGTAATCTGAATGATGGATTAGGCTTCTTTAATTACAGAGGTTTTTATGGTGTAAGTGGTTATACAAATGATGACCCTGGCAATTCAAATAATGGTTTTATGCTTCCAATTGCCACGGTAATTACCTGCGGAACAGGTTCCTTCGGTTCTGAAGAATCATTGTCTGAGTCGTTTTTAAGAGCTGGCACTGCTTCAAATCCAAGAGCTGCAGTTGCTTGTATCGGTACCGCAACACTGGGTACACATACTATGTTTAATAATATGGTTGATATGGGTTTTTATCATGGCGCGATTGTTGAAAATATAAACTCAGTTGGAGGTGCTCTTATGGCTGGTAAGCTTTGGCTTTCGCGAGCATACCCTACAAACCCAAATCAATATGTTTCTACTTTTACTCATTGGAATAGCCTCATGGGAGATGCCTCTCTTCAAATGTGGACAGAATATCCTGAAATGCTAAATGTATCGCATTTGTATTCTTTAACAAAAGGTACAAATTTTATCGATTTTTCCCTTACCAATAGTGGTGGCAACCCTGTGCAAGATGCTTGGGTAACAATTTACAAAGAAGGCTCTGTTTTAGAGTCTGGTTATAGTGATTCCAATGGATCAATTCGATTAATGATTCCAATTGTTCAGGAAGGCGAGATTCTTGTAACAGTTACTAAAAAAAATCATTACCCCTATCAAAGCTCTTTTCAAATCTACAATCCAGGTGCTAGTGTAAATATTTTTGGTGATAACATAGCCCTAATTGAAAATGGAACTGGTTCTTCAGATGGGAACGGAGATGGAGAAATAAATTCTGGCGAAGTAGTAGACCTGATAATTCCTGTCTCAAACTATGGTAATGCAAATGCTTCTCAAATTAGTGGTACTCTCTCTTCTGAAAATTCTAATGTTACAATTACAAATGATACCTTTTTTTACGGAGACCTAATATCAGGAGATGTCGTCAGTAACGATTCATCTCCGTTTACATTTACCGTAAATAACGATGTGCATGATAATTCAAATATTAAGCTGATACTTACACTTACCAATAGTAATGGTTATTTGTCTAAAGGCTATGTGGAGTTTTCTGTTTCAGGCAAAAATATTTATGCATCGAATATTGATGTTTCTGGCAGTACTCAAGATGTCTTGTCAGCCGGAGAAATATCAAATGTTCATATTCAATTACATAATATTGGCTCCACTATAGCACAAAATATTACAGGCCAAATAACCTCATCATCTGGTGCAATAGAGATTATTGATCATTCCGCTACTTGGTCATCAATCAATCCAGGTGCCTATAGCTCTAGCTCAAACAGTGGGGATTCATTTATTATCAGCGCTGGAGAGGATGTCATTCCAGGAACCGTCGCCAATTTAATTTTATCTCTGAGTTCTGATGATGGATACTCAGCCTCTTCAGTTATTACAATCCAAATTGGTATTCCGTCGGAAAATGATCCAATGGGACCAGATGAACATGGTTATTATATATATGATAGCGGAGATATTGACTATCTTATTGCACCCTCTTATGATTGGATTGAGATAGATGATAGATATGACGGAAATGGGACGTATTTAAACTCTCTAAGTGATAATGGCGATAATGGAGATGATGTTGAGACAGTTAGTTTACCTTTTAATTTTAGATTCTATGGTCAAGAATATGAAAGTCTTAGTATTTGTTCAAATGGGTGGATTTCTTTTGGTGCAACTGATTTAAGCTCATTTAGAAATTATCCTCTACCAGGAGCTGGCGGACCAGGAAAGATGGTCGCTGTTTTTTGGGATGATTTAAAGTTAACAAACTCAGGAAGAGTTTATACTTGGTATGACGAAATTAATAAATTGTTTATTGTTCAGTGGTCGAGAGTTCGTACTTTCCAAAATAATACTTCAGAAACATTTCAAGTGATTTTAAAAGATCCTATGTATCACACTACTCCTACTGGTGATGGCGAAATAGTGATGCAATATTTAGATTTCAATAATGATACTAATGGAAGCTATAGTTGGAGCCAAATTCATGGTAACTATTGCACTGTAGGTATTGAAGATCATACAATGAAAAGAGGACTACAGTATACTTTTAATAATTCATATGCTGATGCAGCTATGCCTTTATCAGATGGAACTGCGATTTTAATTACCACTCGTGGAAGTGAACTGCGTTTAGATGGTGATTTAAATACTGATGGAATGATTGATGTGAATGATCTTCTTATTCTCATAGATCATATCGTTGTAGACCAAACAAATTTTAACCCATATCTAGCAGATATAAATTCTGATGGAATGGTGAATATTTTGGACATGGTAAGGCTTATTCAAATTGTAATGGGTTACAATCAGTAATTTTAACTGAGTCTAGCGGGTATGCTAATTTCGCCCTTATTGATTCTTGGTTTTCTAGCTACCCTTTTAATCATTGCCGGCCTACTAGAATTTAAATACCATCAAACAAGCTTATCCGGTATTCCAATTAGAATTCATGTAAACGGTACCAGAGGAAAATCAAGCGTTACCCGTCTTATAGCTGCAGGGTTAAGAGCTGGAGGAAAACGTACATTTGCCAAAACAACAGGCACGGCACCTAGAGTAATTGATTCTAAAGGAATCGATAGAATTATCCATAGATTAAGAAAACCCTCTATTGGTGAGCAAGTAAGATTGCTTAAATATTTTTCTGATGAAAAACCTGATGTAGTTGTAATGGAATGTATGGCAGTTCAACCTCAATATCAGTGGATCTCTGAACACCAGATGGTAAAATCAGATATTGGGGTTATTACGAATGCAAGACCAGATCACTTAGATGAAATGGGACCAACAGAAGTGGATGTTGTAAAATCATTATGTAATTCAATTCCTGTCAGTGGTGTACTTGTGACTGCTGAACAAAAACATAAAAATATCATCAAAAAAGTTACATACGACAATAACTCTGATTTCATTTTATCAGATGAAAATTCAATATCAAATGAGTATATAGACAATTTTAAATACATCGAGCACCCTCAAAACATAGCAATTGCATTGGATGTGTGTGAAAAATTAGGAATTGATAGAGACACAGCAATAGGAGGTATGCACCAAGTTCAACCAGATTTAGGTGCTTTGATTGTTTGGAAATTAATTGGTCAAAAAGGTTCATTACAATTCGTAAATGGAATGGCTGCAAATGACCCCGTATCAACATTGCAAATATGGAAATTTGTAATTGATAGGTACCCTACCAAAAGTGCAACGGCGGTATTTTTTAATTCAAGAGATGACCGCCCTATGCGTACAAAACAAATGTTAGAGCTTACATTTGAAGAAATTCGACCTGAATATTTAATTGTCAGAGGTGATAAGATCGAAGCAAAAATAAATAAGCTTAAACACCACTCCCCTGAAACTATTGTTTTAATATTCTCAATTGACGAAAAGGCTGACGTTGTTAGTAAGGCGATATTAAAATTGCCTGATGATTCACTTATTTATGCAATTGGTAATCAAGTAGGAGTTGGGCAAGAGATATTAGAAGATTTGGCCAGGAATAGAAGTAATGGTTGAAATTAGCATTGGGTTAGGAATTATTCTAAGCTTAGTGTTATCAGAAGCTCTAGGCGTCACAGCTGGTGGGATTATTGTACCAGGTTATATCGCTTTATTTTTACATCAACCAGTTCAGGTATTCTCAACTTTTTTTGTAGCTATTTTGGTTTTGGGAATAATAAAAATTTTAAGCAAAATTATGTTCTTATATGGCAAAAGAAGAATTGTACTTGCACTGATCCTTGGTTTTTTCTTTGGCTATTTATCGAGAACTTTGTATGTTGATTCGGAAAGCATAAAAAGTGTTGCTGTTATAGGTAATATTATACCTGGTCTTATTGCAAATTGGATGGATAGACAAGGTGTGACGCGCACAATTTCAGTTGTTATTCTTACAGCTGTAATTGTTAAGCTAATGATAATGATATTATTTGGAGGCGCAATTTTTGAATAATTATAAACAAAAGCCATTCATTCCTGCGATTCAAAAAACATCTACTCTCTTAATTCTGTCTGTAATTGCAGTGGTTGCATTTATTATTTCATTAAACAGTACCATAATAGAGGTATCATCTTCATATGATACGAAAGTAAAAGCTGCTTCTCTAATGAAAAAATCAATGAATATATTGAAGTCTAATAGAATGGTTTCTAGTGTTTTCATTGATGATGAAAACGACCCAAATGAAACAGGATTAGTTGGAAGTCCATTCAGCCTGATAACTACTGACGAAGGTGATTTAGACGCGAAACTCACAACATTAGATCCAAATTTTTCCGCAGGTATGGTTGAATTGATGGTTCAAATAGGCATAGAAAAAAATGATACTGTAGCAGTTCTTTTAACTGGGTCTATGCCAGGCGGAAATATTGCAGTCTTGACGGGATTGAAAGCATTAGGCGCCTACCCTGTAGTCATTACATCTGTTGGAGCATCTCAATGGGGTGCAAATCATATTGATTTTACTTGGCTTGACATGGAAAAAATTCTCTCTGAAAAAGATTTAATTCCAAATAGAAGTATTGCTGCATCTATTGGAGGACGCAATGATATGGGTAGGCTACTTAGTCCAGAGGGTAGAAATATTATTACTGAAAATATTGCAGTTCATGGATTACCATTAATTAAAAAAAGTAGGTTGGCTGATAACATAAGTCATAGAATGAAAATTTTTAAAAATATTGCAAAAATAGATAATTATAGTGCAATGATAAATGTTGGTGGTGGAGTAGCAAGTTTGGGTACAAGTTTTAATTCAAAACTACTTCCTGCAGGCATTGTAAATAGGTCTGATGTTCAAAATGTGTCATTGCAAGATGGTGGCATAGAAGGTGTCTTATCAAAATTTTCAAAAAACGACATTCCGGTTCTTCATGTATTGAACATTAAGTCATTAACAGAAAAACTTGGAATGCCTTTTGCTCCGATACCGGTTCCCGAGATTGGAGTGGGTAATTTATATGCTGTTGAAAAATATAACGTACTTGTTGCTCTCATTTGTTTAATTGTCTTATGTATCTCAGTTTTTGTTGTCGGTTACCAAAGTAAAAAAGAAATAAAGGAGCACCTCATAAATCATGAGCCAGATAGTTTATTATAAGTTAATTTTTATTTCTTTTTTATTTATTTGTGAATCTACTGTGTTTGCAAAATTATTGAGACCTTCTAATAATAGAGACCAAAAAGAAATTCTTGTCATAAACTCAAAAAGAAGAGTTTATTATCCGATTGAACAAACAGGTCTTGTTTATAAGATTAATGGACCTACTAGAACAGAATTTATTAGTAGGTATCCAGTCCTAAAGAAAAAGAAAAACAGTCATAGTTTTAACTATATTATTGTTCTTAACCAAAAAGACACAATTAACGTGAATCATCGATATAAAGTCCAATCGTCTGTGCGTTCTGTCCAACATCCAAAACATAGATATACTTTTTCTGGAAATTATTTTATTAACCTGCCTAAGGGAAATCATACCGTCGAAATTCTACAAAATAAAGATTTAAAATATCCTGTTCTTCTGCGGTTATTATCAAAGGAATTTGAAACCCCAAAAAAGGATCAAAAAATATTAGTTCCTATGGTTCACAAGAATAATGTGGATATTGAAATGGATGGAAAAAATCTAAAATATTTTGAATGTAGTAAAAATATACCTTTGCAGATAGAAGCATATGGTCCAAAAATCTTAAGAATTATTAGTAGATTAGAGTTTACAGAAAAGATGGGAGCACAGGAATCTTATAGAATTCATGTAAAAAGCGGGAAAAAAGTGGTTGGCACTTATTTTTTCAATACTGAAAGGTCTGGATCTTCAAAAATTAGAAACCGGTCAGATAAAGTTCCTGGAAAATGGCGAAGTTGTGAAATTAAAGTTCCAAAAGGTAATCATAATTATTCTATTGAAGTTTTTGATGAGGGAAAAACAGCCCTTGCGCGTTTTATGTTATACTAATGCGATTTTTAATTATAATTAACATAATATATATTTTTTCTACCTCTTATGGTTCTACGCCTATCAATTTAAGTTTGAGTTATCAAGGTGGATATGATGACAACGTTATGAGATTTTCTAAAAAAGAAATTTCAGATGCTTCCTCCAACCTAAAATACCTTGGCGGATCTAAAACCTTTGATAGTTATGTCAATAAAATCCAATTTGGTTTTGATAAAACATTATATGCGAAAAATAAGAAAGAGGTAATTTATAATTCATCCGTAGCCTTGTCAGATTATGTTCATAATTCGAATAAAGACTATTGGTCAGGTAACATATCTGTAAAATATAAATGGGGCTCATACCGAAATTTGAAATACTCTTTAAGACATCTTAATAGTTATTACCTTCGTCATTATATTGATAGGGATTTGTCACTTAATGATTTGAAGCCATGTAGCTTCACAGATAATGATCAATATTTGTCTATTTCAAATAGAATTAATAAGAAAAATTGGTATATAATTAGTTTTGGTTTTCTTCAAAGGTATTATGATAACCCATTCACAGAATTTGACTTAAATATCTATTATACTAAGGTAAGAATTAATAAAAAAATAAAAAAATATGGTACAATTTCTTTTCAGATAAATAAAAGTGTTGCCGATAATGTGACATTTACAAAAACTGGAATTTCAAGTGATTTTGATCGGTCATATGAATCCATTGAATGGTATATGCCTATAAAAATAAACAGTCCAATAGCCATTGTTGAGAATTTTGGTATTTCGTTTAGACAAGAACTAAGATATTACAATGCAGAAGCTGTAAATGATGTTTTACATGCAGGTAGAGATCACGTAGATAATAAATTAGATATTTGGTTTAATAAGAGTTTAAGCGAAAATCTTGATATCGTAATAAGTGCACGTTTTCGATCAAGAGAGACAGGGTCATCATATAGTTGGGTTCGTGACCTAAAAAGTTTTAAACAAATGCAGTTATGGTGTAAAATTAAGTGGGGTTTTTCCTATGATAAGTATTAAAAAAGTTTATTTTTTGTTAGTCGTTCTATTGTTTTTCTCATGCATGGAGCCGAATGATGAGGGTCTTTGGTCTGTTGATCAAATAAGTGTTTTTAGTACCAAAGGCTTTTGTAGAAACGTGTCTGTGGAAGAAAACATAGCATATGTCGCTTCTGGTCAAGCTGGGGTACAAATTTGGGATTTAGAAACTGGACAAGTATTGCATGAGTATTTGGGTTATTCACAAGATGGTTCTTACATTGAATTTGATGATATATCAATTGTAAAAAGAGATGGAGCCAATAATTTAATATTCGTCACTGAATCAAATAAAAAAGTAAAAGTTTTCTTTTTTGATGATAGTAGTGATTTTATTTATAGAAATGAAATCATGAGTGATCGCACAAAAGACTATGTTTCATTTCCAACTGCTGGAGGTGGTTTTACTATGTATGTTGCTGATAATGATGATGGCCTAAAATGGGGAACATATAGGTCAGATACTACAACCATATTCAATCTTGAGATAATCAATTGGATGCCAACTGCTGGAGGAGAAGTTTCTACGGATGGAAAACCGCTAGGCATTGATAGTAATGGTGAAAATTTAGTAGCTATGGCAGTCGATCAATTAGGTGTAGAATTTTATAATCTCATTTTTAACCAATCTATCGAAAATGCTAGTGGCGAACCTGTTTTTCTTTCCAGGTTTGACCTGGATGGTAATGCAGAACAAGTAAAATTAGTCGACAGTGGAGCATATATATCAGTAGATGATTTTGGAGCATATTTTATCAAAAATGAGTCGATTTTATCTGGTGAAGGTGCAGTTGTTCATTTTGCCGAGGGCCTCACTGTTGATCACATTTCTGTAAAAGATGATATCGCAGTATTAAGCATTGGATCTAAAGGGATTGCTCTTTACGATGTTTCAGATATTCAAAATCCTAAAGCAAAAGGAATTTTTGATGTTGGTTATGCATACAAAACTGAATTCTGGAATGGGCATATTTTAATTTGTACTAGATCCGGTTTAAAAACCGCAAAAATAAATAGTTAACATTTCAATGGAGATTAACAAATCAATGAAGATTCGAGTTTTATTATTTTTTCTGACAATTTTTTCTTTGAAAGCTGAGCAATTCACTTTCGATAATGCCTCCCCAATAAGGCAAGGTGTTCATGTTGAATGGTACCGAACAGTCGTTCCCTCTCTTGATGGCTCTGCTATTTTTGTATGGTCAGACACTCGATTTGGTATGCGTAATGTATTTGCTCACAAAATAGATAAAAATGGAAACCTGTTATGGGGTGAGGCAGGGGCAGTTGTCACGAATTTACCAGGAAGGCAGGAAGACCCTGTTTCAATTGAAGACGGAAATGGTGGCGCATTCATTGCTTGGGTTGACTATAGATTTGATGACGCTGGCGATATTTTTATCCAGCATTTAAACAATAATGGTTCAATATCATTGGATCCTAATGGGGTGGCATTAGCTCAATTCCAAGGTCAACAGATTTCCATAAACATGTGCACAGATAGCCTTGGTGGCGTTTTTGTGACTTGGCAAGATAAACGTGGAGGCGTTGATGATGATATCTACGGTACTCACGTTGATAGCAATTATAATATCATTGAACCCGGAATAGGTGTTCCTATTGTAGTCCAGGGTGGAACTCAATCAGCCAAAAGCATTGAGTATGCAGGAAACAATGAAGCTTTTATTTGTTGGTCAGATTCTAGGCAAGGTGAAAATATTGATATTTACGGACAAAGATTAGATATGGCTATGTCTTCACTGTTTCAAGAAAATGGTATTCCTATTGCTAGTACGTCTGGTTTGGAAACAAGGCCACGAACAACCTTTGTAAATAATACAACTTCGATTGTTACCTGGAAGTTTGGCGATGAAAATGCCAGAATATTATTTCAGTTTGTTGATCAAAATGGGCTTGTTTTTACTAACTCAAAATCTGTTTCTGAGTTTGATGCCATTCAAACTGGACCAAGGCTAAAAAGAGGTAGCCAGGGCGACGTATTTTTGTCTTGGAAAGATTTACGTTTTGATCCTGTTGATGGTGATATTTTTATGCAGAAAATTAATGAAAATGGTACTGTGCAATGGGGAGGTGGTATTCAGGTTGATTTAACAGACGGTGTTAATTTTAGCGGCAGGTTTTCTGCAAATAATGTTGGCGGATTTGATATATTTTGGGAGAAAGGTGTCTTTCCAAATGTTGATATCTTGTTTCAAAGTTTTAACTCGAACGGTCAGCCTTTGAGTGATGTGCCAATTATTGTTAATGATGATGAAGGTTACCAGTTCGCACCCAATATCATTAGTGGTTCAAGTGATAGTGTGTTTGTAGTGTATGCCGATCAAGGAAGTGGTAGCGTAGATTTAAAAGTTAATTACTACAAAGGTGTCAATTCGCTTCTCGAAACTGGAGGATTGCTTGCAGTTAAAGGGTTAGATGGAGATATTAAATATAATATTGGATTCCCAATTGATAATGATAAAATAGTTTTAGTTTGGGAAGATAATAGAGCTAGTAAGAAAATTTATGCAAATGTCATTAGCTCAGGAGAATTGTCCCACTTAAATGGAAATCAAATCTCGTTTTCTGACAATTCTTCAACTGAAATTGATTTGTCCAGTCCGTTTATGATAAACGCATCTAATAGTGTCTATACTGCAACCTTCGATGCCACTGAAACACCGAAAAAGATTAGAATAAATAAATTAAATGCTAACCTTGAAAATGTTTGGGATCAAAACGGCGTTGCCCTTAATCCTGAGAATGATCAGAGGAACGCTCATTTGGTGGACCTTGGAATGCAGGGTGTTGGTATTTTTTGGTCAGAGAGCAGATCTTTTTTAAGCGGGTTTGATATATTTTTTCAATCGTTGAATAATAATGGAGAAAGTCAGCTGAGTTCCGGTGGTATTGTGGTCGCAGAGTCAAATGGAGATGATTATATCCAAAGCATACTTCCAGCGCCTGATGGAGGTTTTCTTGTCTTTTGGGTAGAAGAAGTTTGGCCAGCATCAAGGTTAAAGTATAATAAAGTTGATGCTAGTGGATCTATTTCTGTTGGTTGGCCTCCGAATGGTTATAGTCTTAGTAATCAGACTATAGGAGCAAATAACTTATCTGTCAAACCAATATCGGAAACAAGTGGTGTGCTTGCAGTTTGGAATCAGGAGGGAAATTTTAGTGATATTTATGCCCAAAAAATTAATTGGAATGGTCAAACAGAATGGGACGCAAATGGTGCGGCAATAAGTATAGAGGACAATGATCAATCTGCGATATCTTTTGATATTGATGAACCAGGTCTAACAGCATTTATTGCATGGGAAGATTACAGAAATGGAACTAAATATAATATTGTTGGTAGGGAGATAGACCTTGTTTCAGGTGCTATAAACCAAATCGATGTTTTTTTTACATCTGATACAACTAACCAACAAAAGCCACTGGTGAAATCAGTTGCGGCAGGAGAATATATAATTGTTTGGGAAGATGGTCGAGGGTATTACAATAATGATCCACTTTTAATAAATGGTGTTGATCTTTACGGTTCAGCGTATGTTAGTGGCTCTGGAAGAACAACAGGCGTTGATGGTATTCCTATATCTGTTGAATATCATGGTCAAAAAAATCCTCGGATAACTAAATATAGTGGTGAAGACTATCTCCTTCATTGGATTGATCTCAGAAGTTCCGGCAAAGAAGACCTTGCTAACTATTATGCTAAAATTATTAGAAGAACAGATATTCTTAGCTCTAGAAATGAAGAATTTGATGTAAATATTCCAAATAGTTTTAATATACAATCGGTATATCCAAACCCATTTAATGGTAAAGTTAAATTTGATTTTACCATTGACACCCCTCAATTAGTAACATTTAATGTCTATGACATTACTGGGAAAATGATTGTTGATGAATTAATAATGGGCGGCGCAAAAGGTTATCATCAAATCTCTTGGGATGGAAAAAATAGATACGGTGATTTAGTTTCAAGTGGAATTTATTATTACACTTTTACACTGCAAGAGAAAATCGTAAAAGGTAAGCTTACGTACTTAAAGTAACTAATTAAGTAAACTGTAAATAGCGCTATTATGAATAAATTTAGTGGTTTAATTTTATATATTTTTTTAGGAGGTGTTCTTTCTTCGCAGCCCCTAGATGAAAGGTATCACTCTTATCCTGAAATTTTATCATTAATTGATTCATTATCTAATATTGAAGAATACCAAAACATACTTTTAGTTGATACTATTGGATATTCTTCGCTAGAAAATATTCCAATTGTAGCTGTTAAAATATCAGATAATGTTAACATTAAAGAAGATGAGCCTAGAGTATTGTTTGTTGGTCAGGTTCATGCCGAGGAAGTATTGGGTATTGAAGTAATCCTAAGTTTAATGAACGATCTTTTGGACCCAAGACCTGAAGATTATAACCACATGAATATTTTAAAATCCTATTTAGAAATTTGGTTAATTCCGTCTGCAAACCCGGATGGTCTTGGCGTAGTGCATGAAGGTCTTGATTTAACATTTAGAAAAAATAAAACTGATTTTTCCCCAGGTGGTCCTGACCCAAATGGTATATTTGATTTTGAGCCATCGATTGGCAACGATGTAGACGGTGTCGATTTGAACAGAAATTTTGGATTTAATTGGACATTTGGTGATACTTTTTTAGTTTTTGACGAGACAGATTATGGCTCTCATTATGATTATTATCGAGGTCCGTCACCTTTTTCTGAAAGCGAAGCAGTAGCAATTCGTGACTTAGCACTTCAGCATGATTTTGTATTTTCAATTGTATGGCATAGTTCTAGATCAGGGAGATTATCTGAGAAGGTTTTTACATCATGGAATTGGGAGGGTGCTAAGCCTTCACCAGATCTAGATTTAATGAAAGGAGTTGCGGACACGTTCTCTGGCTTAATGGAAAAAGAAGACGGTACTGGTAGTTATCTATCAGTTTTAAGTGGATCAAGGAATGGTAAGCTACATGACTGGTTTTATAGAGAAACTGGTTGTATTCAGTATCTAGTTGAATGTGGGACATCAAACTTACAGCCAGATAGCTTATTAATAGAAAGTACAGTTAACAGAACAAAACCTGCGATGATTTATCTAATGGATAGAACTATAGGCTACAACACAGATGCTGGGCAAGCTACTGGTATTATTTATGATGCAAATACAAATGCTCCTATTCCTGGGGTAGAAGTCAAAATCGAAGAACACTCAGGTTCTGTATTAAAACCAAGGTTAACAAATGAATTTGGACGTTACAGGCGTATTCTAGATGCAGGAACGTATCATCTAAATATATCAAAAAAAGGATACCTTCCCCTTAGACAATCAATTACAGCAAATAACAGTGGTATCACGGAAGCAAATTTTTCACTAATCCAGGCGCCTTTATTTTCAATAAGAATAGATTTAGATAATGGAGTGACTATGAACCTACCTTACGAAGTAAAATGTTTTGTAATTAGTGAGAACGATACAGACACTTTATTATTATATGATTCACACCTTGATTTAACGCTGGCTGAGGGTTTCTATAAATTGGTTATTGATCCATCTATTGGAGCACCTTGGGAGAAGGAATTGTATATTGACCAGAATTATAATTTCGTTGTACCAATGAGTATTCCAACTAATTATTATCTTGGCCAAAG
The DNA here is from genome assembly GCA_018645565.1 of bacterium. Taxonomy (GTDB): domain Bacteria; phylum Fidelibacterota; class Marinisomatia; order Marinisomatales; family UBA1611; genus TMED80. The sequence continues at coordinate 19,761 of JABGWJ010000195.1, forward strand.
TTGGAATGAATGGTCAGCTGATCAAGATAGTTGGCACATAATAAATGATAATTTGCTAACACAATCTAGTATCTATTATGACAATAATGACTCGCTTCAAAGATTACAGAAAATAAGGTCTCCACTTTATGACATTTCCGGAAAAAATAGGGTCACCTTTAAAATGAATCATCAATATGAAACCGAGTGGGATCATGATTCAGTAGGTGTCTCAATATATGACGCAAACGAAAATTTATTATTTAGGGATGGGTGGAGTGGTCACAAGTGGGGTAATCATGTATCTAATTACTTTAGTATTACTAATAATGAAGGGTTTGACTCATTGAGATTGGTGTTATGGTTTAAAACTGATCAAACAGTTAATTATCGTGGATGGGATATAAATAGTTTCACAATGTATGCATTAGATGATGCATTCTTGTCCGTTGAAGAAAGTTCATCTAATACTCTGCCTCAAATTAATTTTAATTTTCAAGGTGTTTTCCCCAATCCATCGTTTGGAAAAATGAGTTTAGATATTCAATCTTGGCAGGGTGGTTCTGCTAACGTAAGGGTATATAATATATTAGGTCAACAATTGTATGAAAGAAAAACTGAGGTTTTAAGAGCAGGTAGTTTTTTTCTAAATTTAGATTTTAAAGAGTTTAACGATGTTCCAGTAAGTTCTGGAATGCTATTTGTTGAAATTGAATCAAATAATCAGAAAGTAATTCGAAAATGTATCATATTAAAAAATTAGTCTTTTTTATTTTCTTTATAAGCCTTTCATTATCGAGTGATAGGCATTTTAGAGGCATGAATAAAAATGAAGTCTTACGATCAAAAATCCCAATCAGTTTTAGACATCAAGTAATGCAGGGATATGACGTTTTGCCTCAACAGCTTTCTTTAAATAGAGGGTCATATTTGATTATTGCTAGAGAAGGCTTAGTGCAGCAAGGATACGTCGAAGTTTTCGCAGAATTTAAAAAGACACAAGGTTTTGATGTTGATATTGTTTCTCTTACAGATTCTGAATTAGATGTAAATAGTGTTCAAAACCATATTACCAATCACTTTACATCAGATCCAATGCTTGAATATGTATTACTTATAGGAGATGTTGATGGTTTCGCAGAAATACCGTCATATTATTACGGACCAGAAAATGATGTAACTGATCAAAAATACACTCATATTTTAGGAGACGATTACATCCCTGACTTATTTATTGGAAGAATTTCTATAGACTCTGCTTATGAATTAGCTGTCATAATGTTAAAAACAATTGCTTACGCTAGAGAGCCTCTTGCCTATGATCAGGATTGGCTTGACCGAGCACTTGTAGTGGCTGGTAATTATGCTAACTCTCCTCCAATTCCAATAACTCCAAAGTGGACATCGTATTGGCTTCGAGATGAGTTATTGAATTTAGGATATAGCTCAGTGGATACTGTTTTCTATCCTCCTATCCAGCAAGGTGCTCCTTACATCACTGAAATAATTAATAATGGTGTAGGTATAGTGAACTATAGAGGCTGGGGAGATGCAAATGGCTGGCATTATCCAGAATTTCATGCTGATGATGTAAATGGTCTAAATAATGGTTGGTTAACGCCTGTTTTTATGAGCTACGTCTGCAACTCAAATGATTTTGCTAATAGTGTAGACCCGTGCTTTTCTGAAGCTATATTAAGAGGGGGGACGACAAGTAATCCAAAAGGGGGTGTTGCTTTTATTGGTCCCTCTGACTTGCACACCAGTACGAAATATAATAATGTAATAAATGCTTCTATGTATGATGCGATGATTAATCATGGAGTTCTTGAATTAGGACCTGCTTTGATGGCTGGGCAACTCGGGCTTGTTAAAGAATTTCCAAACCAGAATGAGCCAGGAGAAGCTCAAGAATTTTATTTTCACGTTTATAATATTTTAGGTGATCCTTCGCTCCAAGTTTACTTAGACACCCCTGATACTTTTATTATCGAGGCAGATGAAGTTTCGTTTAAAGATGGTTTTTTAAGTGTTAAGGTTACGTCATCAGATGGTACCCCAGTCAAAGAAACTGTTATATCTGTTATAAAAGATGGCCAAATTTTATCTAAAGGGATTACTTCAGATAGTGGATATTATATTGATAATTTAAATGTAGTTAATCAAGGTAATATTGATATTTATGCTAACAAATCTGGTTTCATTCAGGGTCATATTTCTAAATCAATAATTACTGATAGTACTCTAGGTTTAAATATAAAAAAAATATATTCATCTAATGAATTTGAGCTTGGTGTTAATTCTTTCGGTAGTGTAATTGATTTAAATATTCAATTCTTAAATTCTTCTTCTACTTCTTTTGAAAGCATTGATGCTGTAATTAATTTTCCTCAAGGGGTAACGCCATCTAGTTCTTCTATCTCTTTGCCTTCAATATCCAGTGGGGATTCAGCTATTGTCTCTGTTAGTAATTTGCAAATACATGGTAGTGGCAATGAGTATTACATAGATGGCATTATCTTAAATCAAAATGGGGATGAATTATTTAATATTGGAATGAAAATCGAACCAGTAAATATTTTGGCTTCAATTATTAATCAAGATGTATCTGTTTTATCTGAATTCAATCCCCAAATTCAAATAAATAATTACTCTTCATCAAAGTATGAAGATGTAAAAATAATACTTCAAACTTTATCAGAAGGTTCTGAAATTATTAATAATGGCAATGTGAGTTTGAGTCATAATATTGAGCCATTTTCGAGCGAAGTGTTTCAAACAAATTACAATGTGAATATTGGAAACATATCTTCAGGAAGTACAGTAACAATTTTGTTTCAATTAAAAAAAATAGATTCAACTTTTTTTAGTCAAAAGTTAGAGTTTGAAATTGCTTCTGAATTTCAAAATTTCCCCGTTTCTCCTAATGAATACGGTTATTGGGCATATGACAATGCAGATACTCAATACGAACAAAAACCCTCTTTTGATTGGATTGAACTAGACCCTTCTTTCGGTGGTGATGGCGCAACTGAATATTTACTTGATGATGATGATCATGTTGATGTACAACTTCCTTTTCAAGTTAAATACCATGGTGAATATTTTAATGAATTGACGATCAATTCAAATGGCTGGGCATCTTTGGTTCCATGTGATATTGATTATTTTTGGAACATGTCTATCCCCTCATTTATGAGCCCTAAAGCGATGCTTGCTCCGTTCTGGGATGACCTTGAGGTTGTAGGTGAAGATTGGATTAGGGTTTACACAAAACATGATGAACTCCAAGGAAAGTTTATCATCGAATGGTCAAGGGCTTTAAATGGTTATGATGAATCAACGAAAGAAACTTTTGAGATTATTATTTATGATACAAATACAATACCAACAGCATCTGGAGACAATGTAATTGAATTTCAATATTTAGAAATAGATGATGTGGATGTTACCAAAAATTATTCTACGATCGGTATACAATCGCCTCAAAACAACGATGGTCTATCAGTGATTTTCAACAATAATTATGCAGCAGGTGCAACGAGCTTAGTTGATAGTAGTGTTATCAGGTTCACAACTGACGCACCAGATTCATACATATCCCCATTAGGTGTAGATGAAAAGATTTTAATTCCTGAAAATTTTACAATCAGTAATCTATATCCGAATCCATTCAATCCTAGAGTAAATATTGAATTAAAAGTAGTGGAAAACAGCAAAGTTACTATCTCTGTTTTTGACATGAGGGGAAGAGTTGTTGATGAGATTCATTCAGGGATGTTAGCCTCTGGGAATCATCATTTTTCATGGGATGGAAAAACATATAACAATCAACTGGCTAGTTCAGGAGCCTATTTTTTGGTTGTTTCAAATGGAATAAACAAGCAAATCAAAAAAATGGTACTTCTAAAATAGGAAATTAATCATGATAAATAATAACTCTGCAATTATAGTATATTCAACTTCTTGGTGTGGTCCTTGCGCAAGTGCGAAAAGACTACTTAAAGAAAAGGGGTTTTCCTTTGATGAAGTAGATATTGAAGAAAATGGGATGACGCGTGAAGATCTCTATGAAAAAACAGGCGGGCGTACAGTTCCTCAAATTGTTGTTGATGGAAAAACAATTGGTGGTTACAATAATTTATTAGAGTTAGAGTCAGATGGAATGTTAATAGTTTGATAGCTAATTGTTTAAATAGGCTAAGGGTTTCAATTGTATTTGGAACCCTTTTTTTATGTCTAAGTTGTGTTAGTCAAGCTCCAGCCTCATGGATTTTGAGAGATATACAATCACTTGATGCCAACATAATGAACACAGTTCAGTGGATAAAGATTGAAAAAAGTAATTTAAAATTTTTGAATAAATCAATTAAGAAGAAGTTAAATTTTTTTAGAAAAACTAATTTTTTAGTATTTCAAAAAATTGAAATAGAAATCAATAGTATTGAAAAAAATATAAAAAATATTGAAGCAAGTCTCACAAAACAAAAAAAGTTGGCTAGAAAAGTAAAAAAAAGACCAAAACTAAAAATATTTGATACTTATGATAACACAAATACTAAAAGGCTTCCATTACTTGGGGGGAAAAAAGAGATTGGGTTAAAGAAAAGTAAATCAAAAACAGTTTTAAAAATTTTAGAATCTTTGGAAAAAAATAGTTCTTTAATTATTGTAAATCAAAAGTCTTATAATAGCTCCTTAAATAATTTAATTAAGTTATTTAAAAAAGAAAAATATGATCTTGTTTTCATAAGACAAGAAGTAGAAGAATATAAATACACTATCAAAGAGTTAAACATTCAGCGAAAGCAACAAAATATTCATTTGGAGAAATTAATTTTAAAATTAAACGATGCTCTTCTTGTAAGTAAAAAATCTTCTTATACTTTAAATCTTTTAGATATAAGTCAAAATATCGAAAACTATAATAGTATTATGGACAAGTTTGAAAATTTTGTTAATAACTTAGTTGATATTGGTGGTAAAGAATGCCGCGGGTTAGTTTATTTAAAAAAAATCGGCCATAAAAAAGATTATCAAAAAAAATATGAAATGGGAATCGCAGATTATAAAACTACCTTGAGTGAAATACCAAAGTTGATTTCATCAATTTAGTTAGTTAAGCAAAGTCACCTTTTTCACTTGTCTTTTATTTTCACCTTTAATTTCTATGAAATAAATACCACTTGATACTTTTTTGCTGTGCCTATTTTTTAAATTCCATTCAAATGTTTTTTCTTCAGACTCTAATAGTAATAGATTCTTATTGCGGATTGTTTGCCCGAGAATATTATAAATATTGATTTTGATATTTTGTGTGGCTGCTGAGATAAGTTTCATTTCAAATTTATTATTTTGGCTTATGAGAGGATTAGGGTAAGCATTATAAACATTAAAATCTTCAGTTTTTCCTGGACTAATAGATACGCTATAAGACCAACTATTCTGGTCTTGGCTTTGAGTATTTATTAATAGACTAGCCCATTCGATCTTTGTTCGAGGATCAATATTTAAATCATTTCCCGTTTTAATAGTCCAGTTTTCTCCATTTTGGTATTTCAAGATAACAGTGCTGAAAATATCTTCTTCTAATCCGTTATCTACGTCAATCTTGATTTTTGCAGGTGCAATTAAATCAATTTTTAAATAGTTAGCAGCGTTTTTATAGATCGCGTTTTGTGTATAATTGACAGTGTTATTTGCAAAGCTAAGCTGAGCAATTTCTAGTGGTCCACTTACGGGGTATGTATTAGCTTCTTCATATGTAAATGGGTAAGCGTTTGGATGGCTCGACATTATTCGATTTGCTATCCACATATTATTTATAGCGCTATTAAAACTTGAACCAACTTCTTTAAGAGCTGAATTTATTGATACAAAACTAATATCATTAACTGAGTTAGCAGCGTAGCGAGAATTCTCCCATATGCTTTTTATTAAATCAGGTCCTCCTAGATGCTCCTCTAAATATTGAAAAAAAATAAAAGAGCCATACATATGAGTGGATTCATCATCGATTGTTTTACTTGAGTTTTGAAACCAAGAAGGCATATATCTATAATGGTCATTAATATTATCGTATATTTTGTCTTCTGACCAAACGGCTGTTGCTTCCATTAGCCAAAACCGCTCGTAGCAGTTATATGAAAATTGAATGGCATGGAAAAATTCATGAGCAGCAGTTACTTTTATATTGTCTACCTCACTTAAGTTTTGAAAGCTTGAGCCATTATAGTTATTTCGCATTTTTATATAGCTCCCACAACTAGTGTTAGATTCATTTATAAAAGAGGTCGTGTATGTTAGTGCAAAATAATTTGAGGGTAAGTTATTAATGAAAATATTATATTTTTCAATATTTGAGTTTTGGTTATTGTGAAATATTAAATCATAGTTTAGAGAATCTTTAAAATATGAATGAACATATTCGAAAATCATACCCATATTTTCTGCGTAATCTGGAATACCATTATTATTTAAATCTTCTTCATCAATAGCATTGTTACTCGATGCACTTAAATCATAATGGATGTTAAAATGTTCGGTCTCATAAATAGACTCCATCACACTTGGTATTAATACTTTTAATTCATTATTGATGACTTTTATATTTAAATCTTTTAATAAGTTTTCTTCTTCATCTGATATTGGCAGAGCGTTATTTCTTAATATGTTATTAATGTGGTGTGAAGCATGTATGTATTCTTTATCCTTACTAATTAAAGCTTCCCAAGAATCCTTTATAGTCTTTTGCCTACAAAAACAAATATTGAGGGTTAAGATAATCCAGAATAATTTTAGTTTAGAGCTTTTCATCTTCCTGAAAAATATCTCTATTTTTTATTCGTATGAAAAGACCCATCAGAATAATTACTATTGCCCAAATTAAAGAAAAATAGATTAAATAAGATTTCAATTATTCGTCCAAGATTTATTTATTAAATAAGATAATATAAGAGTGATAATTCCTGCCTC